>JAUIED010000292.1 GCA_030428905.1 Gammaproteobacteria bacterium | reverse complement strand
GGTCCAGATGATCGTGGGCAACGGCACGCCCGGGTACGTGAACGATCCGATGGGATCCAACGCTCGGGTCGGCGGGATCGCCTCCATGGCGACGGATGGCAGCACCCTGTGGTTCGGCGACGCCCAATTCATTCACCCGGTTGCGCAGGCTTGTGAGGTTCTGGGAGATGGCAAAATCCTGCAGCTCACGCAGCTTTTCTTCGCTGTAGGACAAACGCAGCGCCGGGTTACCGCCAATGGTGCGTTCCTGGATGAGAAAGCCGTCGTTGTTCTCTTCTATGAGCGCAAGGCCCCGCTCGCGGGTTTCGTCGTTCGGGAAAGGAATCTCAAGGTGATCGCCCTGAACCCACTCCCCCGCCACGTAGCGGATGCGCTCATCAACCAGCAGATCGCGAAATCCATCAGAAGCGTTCTTCAAGCGCGACCCGAGAAACTGCTCCATATCTACTTGCAGGAGGAAGTGCACACCGCCGGACAGGTCGAGGCCCAGCGACATCGGCTTGCCGCCCATATCGCGCAGCCATTCCGGCGTAGTGGACGCCTGGTCCAGGGCAACGGTGAACTGGCGCGCGCCGGTACTGTTGATGGTCGCTTCCACCGCCCGCTGACCATGGTGCTGGTCTTCACGGTTGGCGAGGCGTACCAGCGCCGTTTCACCTTCGAGTTCAGAACCGATGACGCTCAATCCTTCGGTCTTAAGTACGCCGACCACCCGATCCAGCAGGTGTTGATCCACGAAGGCATCACTCGCCAGCGCTTTTACGCGCAGCGCGGGATCAGGTTGATAGAGATTGGGTGCTGCGTAGATACCGCAGATGGTCACCACGAAAAGAACGAGCAGGTAGCGCCACAGAGGTGCTGTGTTCGGCGGGCGCGGCTTTCCCTGCGGCAGGATGAAGCTCTCGCCCACCAGGCGACCATTGGCCATGGGCTACTTGTCGCTGTCTAGGGACTTGATGGTGCCCTTGGGCAGCGTCGCACCGACGGCGGACTTCTGAATGCGCATCTCCAGCTTGTCACCGATCTGCACCTTCACGAAATCGTCTTCCACCTTGACGATCTGCCCGACAATACCGCCCGCGGTGACCACCTCGTCGCCCTTTTCCAGGCCGCCGATGAGCGCCATGTGCTCCTTGCGCCGCTTGTTCTGCGGGCGGATGAGCATGAAATAGAACAGCACAATGATGCCGCCCATCATTACGAACGGCATCCAGCCGGGCTCCCCTGGCGGTGCGCCTGCGGCGCCGGCTGCGTATAAGGTGAAGTCGGTGAGATTGGTCATGAGGGGTGGTTCCAACCGGTGTACAGGTCGCTGCGAAGGGCCGCGAATGTACCCGTTTCGATGGAGGCGCGCAAACGCGCCATCAGGTGATGGTAGTAATGCAGGTTGTGCTGCGTCATGAGCATGGCACCGAGCATCTCGCGGCAACGATCGAGATGATGCAGGTAGGCCCGCGAGTAACGGTTGCAGGTGCTGCAGGCGCACTCGGCATCAAGAGGTTCATCGGCGTCTTTGTGCACCGCGTTGCGGATTTTCACCACCCCGCCGCTGGTAAACGCAAAGCCATTGCGGCCGTTGCGGGTGGGCATGACGCAGTCGAACATGTCTACGCCCAGCGAGACGCCCAGCACCAGGTCCTGCGGCGTACCCACGCCCATGAGATATCGCGGCCGCTCGGCGGGCATTCGCGGTGCCAGATCCTCGAGCACCCTTTGCATGTCTTCTTTGGGCTCCCCCACAGACAGGCCGCCAATGGCGTAGCCGTCGAAGCCGATGTCCTTCAGGGCCGCCAGGTGCTCGGCACGGAGGTGCGTGTGCATGCCGCCCTGCACGATGCCGAACAGCTTGCCGCCGCGGGATGCATCGTGTGCCTGTTTGCCGCGCGCCGCCCAGCGGCTGGACAGGTCCATGGACTGCCGAGCCTGCTCTTCGGTGGCCGGATACGGCGTGCACTCATCGAAGCTCATGACGATGTCGGAGCCGAGGTTGGCCTGCACCTCGATGGAACGCTCCGGCGTGAGATGCACGCGATCGCCGTTGACTGGCGAGCGGAACACCACGCCCTCTTCGGTGATTTTGCGCAGCTCGCCCAGGCTCCACACCTGAAAACCGCCGCTGTCGGTCAGGATCGGACGCTGCCAGCCCATGAACCGATGCAGGCCGCCGAGCTTGGCGATACGTGCATCACCCGGACGCAGCATGAGGTGGAAGGTGTTGCCGAGCAGAATCTGTGTGCCCACCGCTTCGAGGCCTTCAGGCGTCATCCCCTTCACGGTGCCGTAGGTGCCACACGGCATGAACACCGGCGTTTCGACGGTGCCGTGCGCGAGCTGCAGGCGCCCACGCCGTGCCGCCCCATCTGTGGCCAGCAGGTCAAACATCCGCACGCTCCAGGAACATGGCATCTCCATAGCTGAAAAACCGGTAGCGCTGCGCCACCGCCTCGCGGTAGGCGGCCATGACCGGCTCGTAACCGGCAAAGGCACACACCAGCATGAGCAGCGTCGACTCCGGCAGATGAAAGTTGGTAATCAGCGCATCCACCACGCGAAACCGGTAGCCCGGCGTGATAAACAGGTTGGTATCCCCGCGTTCCGCGCGCAACACGCCGTCCTGCGCGGCGGACTCGAGGGTGCGCACCACGGTGGTGCCAACCGCCACCACCCGCCCGCCCCGAGCCTGGGCTGAGTGGATGCGATCAACGGCCTCAGGCGTGACCTCATACACCTCATGGTGCATCTGATGCTCGCGCACGTCGTCCACCCGCACGGGCTGAAAGGTGCCCGCCCCCACATGCAGCGTCACCCGCGCAAGCTCAACGCCATCCTCCTGCAGCGCCGCCAGCAGCGCCTCATCAAAGTGCAACCCGGCAGTGGGTGCCGCCACAGCGCCGGGCGCACGCGAGTAGACCGTCTGATAGCGCATCTCGTCCGCCGCGTCAGCAGCGCGCTCCATATAAGGCGGCAGCGGCACCTCCCCGCACCGCTCCAACACCGCGAGCACACCGCCGGTAAACTCCAACTCGTAGAACTGGCCCTGCCGGCCAATGACCTGGGCACGCTGCTCACCGAACAACACCACCCGGCCCGCCTTCAGCGGCTTACTGACCCGCACCTGACAGAGCGCACGGTGCGCATCCAGCAGCCGCTCGACCAACACTTCCGCCTGCCCGCCCGTATCCTTCTCACCGCGCAACCGCGCTTTGAGCACGCGAGTATCGTTCACCACCAGCACATCGCCAGGGCGCAGCAAAGAACGCACCTCAGAAAACACCAGATGCCGATTCTCCTCCCCCGCCACCACCAGCAAGCGGCTTGCCGTGCGCGCCGCCAATGGCACGCGGGCAATCAGCTCCGAGGGAAGCTCGTAGGAAAAGTCACTGCGCTGCATTGGCTGTACCGACCAATGTAATGAAAGAACGAATCACGATTTGGTACCTGGGGTCGGAATCGAACCGACACTCCCTTGCGGGAACCAGATTTTGAGTCTGGCGCGTCTACCAGTTTCGCCACCCAGGCACGGGGCCGGCATTCTCGCCACAACCCCGCGCACAAGCAAGTTTCTGCCTACCACCGCTCACCCGCACCCCGGCACCTCGTCCGGCGAAATCAGCCGATGCCGCCGCCACCCGACACTGAGCAACCAACTACGCGCCGGCGCCACC
>JAUIED010000291.1 GCA_030428905.1 Gammaproteobacteria bacterium | reverse complement strand
TTGGCTGACCGAATGTCTGCCGCGTCTGCGCGTAGGCGGTCGCCTCCCTGAGCGCCCGGCGCGCCACGCCAACACCGCGGGAAGCCACGTTGATGCGGCCGAGCTCCAGGCCGCTGACCGCCTGGTAGAAACCGCGGCCAGGCTCGCCGCCGATCAGATGTCGCTCCGCATCCAGCTCATACCCGTCGAACGACAGCTCCGCAGAGTCGATGCCCTTGTAGCCAAGCTTCTCGAGCTTGCGGCCCACGGAAAAACCCGTGTAAGGCGTGCCGGTATCCGCGTCCACCTTCGGGGCGATGAACATGCTCATGCCGCGCCGCAGCGGCTCCGCCTGGGGATCCGTCTTCACCAGCAGGGCGACGACGCCGCCCTCAATACCGTTGGATATCCAGGTCTTGGCTCCGTCGATCACCCAGGTGCCCTGCCCTGTGTCCCGGGCCCTGGTGCGAATACCCTGAAGGTCGGTCCCCGCACCCGGCTCGGTGAGCGCCAGCGCACCGCGTAACTCCCCGGTCACGAACCGGGGCAGCCAGTACGCCTGCTGCGCCCGCGTGCCGAACTTTTCCACCAGGGTTGCCATCATCAGGTGCGAATTGAAGATGCCGGTAAGGCTCATCCATTCCTCAGAGATCATGGCCACGATTCTCGAGTAGGTGCGGGCGGAAAGGCCAAGGCCGCCGTGTTCCTGGGAGATGGTCGCTCCGAACAGGCCGAAGGCCTTCATCTGTTCTACCATCGCGTGCGGGTAGGTGTCGTCGTGTTCCATCTCCATGACATGCGGGCGCACGTCGCGCTGCAGCCAGCGCTCGATCGCATCCAGCATCTGCCGCTCATCGACACTGTCGGCCATCAGTAGCGCTCCATTCGATCTTCTACCGCCTGGCCGCGCGCGGGGATCAACGCGTGACGCACGAAGCTCGCCACCACCACGTCATTCTGATTGCGGCCGGTGGTACGTACGGTGACGATGCCCTGCCCCGGACGGCTTTTCGATTCGCGCTTGGCCAGCACCTCCGACTCGGCGTACAGCGTATCGCCCTCGAACACCGGTGCCGGAAACTTCACATCGTCCATCCCCAGATTGGCAATGGCTTTCTGGCTGATGTCGGTGACACTCATGCCCATCAGCAGAGACAGCGTATAGGGGCTCACCACCAGGTTGCGGCCGAACTCGGTAGCCTTGCCGTACTCCGCATCGAAGTGCAGCGGATGGGTGTTCAACGTGAGCAGCGTGAACAGGTGGTTGTCGTACTGCGTGACGGTCTTGCCGGGCCGATGCTCGTAGACATCGCCCACCTCGAACTCCTCGAAATAGCGACCGAACGTCTCGCGGTAGCGCTGCGGCCCTACTTCCTTCACGTATTTCACCATATGTGCCCACCTCACCCGTTGCCAGTGGCGCCATTCTGCCACGGGTGTAGTATCTCCACAGGGTGCGGATGGGGGATATGCCGGTGGAAATCCAACCGATCGAAGGCAAGGTGTTTGGCGCACGCGTGCTCGACGTAGAGCTCGCAACCCTCAGCGATACGGCATTCGAAGCTATTCACACCGCATTTCTCGAGCACGGGTTTCTGGTCTTTCCCGATCAATTCCTCACCGATGCGCAGAACATCGCGTTCGGCGAACGCTTTGGTGAGCTGGAGTTCGGCGCGTTGCCGCTGGCGAACAGGAAGAAGCTCGGTCCGGACAGCTATGGGGATGTGGTGCGATTCGACAGCCAGCTCATGCGCACCAACCTCGGCAATGAGGCCTGGCACACCGACTCCACCTACTGGCCGGTGAGCAGCAAGTGCGCCATGCTCAGCGCCGTGTACCTGCCCAACGGCGACGGCGCCACTGAGCTCGCAGATACGCGGCATGCATACGAATCGTTGGATCCAGCGATGCGGGCACGCATCGACACCCTGAGCGCTTACCACTCCACGCAGTTCTCCCAAGCCGCGGATGTGGCCAACTTCCCGGAGCCACGGGAAGGCACGATCTATCACGGCGAGGCGTACCTGCGGCCGCTCGTGAAAGTGCACCCGGAAACCGGAGGCCGAAGCCTGTTCATCGGGCGGCACGCGTTCGCCATTCCAGGCCTTACGCGGGAGGAGAGCGAGGCGCTGCTGAGCGAGCTGCTGGCCTTCGTGCTGTCAGATGAGACCCGTGTGTATCGCCATGAGTGGAGCGTGGGCGAGACGATGATCTGGGACAACCGCGCGCTTCTACACCGTGCCTGTCCCTACGACTACAGCCAGCCCCGGGTGCTCACCGGCACGCGCATACGCGGCGATGTGCCATCGGAGCTGGCCTACTATCCGCAAGATCCAGCAGCTGAGGCCGGCAGACAGGCGCTTGCACGAGAGCTGGAGCTGCTGCGGGCCGAGTACGCTGCGGGAACCCGTGCCCCACGCCTCGGCGAGCGCGTGCTCGCGGGCTGAGCGGTCGACGTCACGTCAAACCGCTCCCCTACCGACGAGACACTCCAGCGCTTGCCTCAGCCGCGAACGAACTCGCGAATCACCTCGCCGGGGCGGTTGCCGGTGTAGGCACAGTTTTCGACCACCACCTGGCCGTCCACCAGCGTTGCGGTGTAGCCGTTGCTCTTGACGATGAAACGCCCGCCGTTGTGCGGCAGATCGTTTACGTACTCCGGCTGACAGGTGTGCAGATTGTCGTAGTCGATGACGTTGATGTCCGCATGCCACCCTTCGCGCAGCTCACCACGCTGCTTCAAGCCCAGCACCGCGGCAGATTTACCGGTGATTCTGTGCACGGCTTCTTCCAACGTGTACACGCCCTGCTTGCGCGTCAATTCGCTCAGCAGCACGGTCGGTGAGTCGGTATCGGTGAAGAAGCCCACGTGCGCGCCTGCGTCACCGAGCATCGGCACCACGTGCGGGAGGCGCATGTAGTTCCACTGGTTTTCCAGGGCGCCGCCGAACATCCACATGTTGAAATACTCGCGGCCCTCCGAGGCCAGCAGACGATCCACGTATACATCCACCGGATCTCTGCCTTCGGCGGCAGCCAACTGTGCAAGGCTCGCACGCTGCTCGAAATCCAGGTCCGGGCGAGCATCGGTTCCAAAGGGATGGATCATCTCCGCAAGACTCGCCATCTGGCCGGTGGCCTTGCCTTCTTCGATCAGGCGGGCACGGGTCTTGTCGTCCCGCAGGGCAGCCACGCGATCGGCGATGGTCGGCAGCGCCATGAGGTCGCGCCAGGCCTGCGACTTGCCAACGAACGGCGACAGCTGCGCCAGGCCGAAGAACGCACCACTCGGCCGCGTGTGGCAGATGCCTATCAGACGTTTGCCGCCTTCGTTCTGCTGCTCCATGAAAGCTTGCCAACGGGCTACGCCGCCATCGTCCTTGCGGCCGGCACCGCCGGAGAACATCACCTGACAACCGAGCTCCGCCGCCTGCGACAGCATCTCGAGCTCGGTGTCAAAGCGGGTTTGAAAGTCGTTTGCCGACTGAAACAAAGCGCCGCGGCCGCCGCCTGCGATCACTGCTTCCTGAATGGCGCGGGTTTCCCGCAGATCGGCCCATGTTCCGGGCGTGCACCGGCCATCGGGCACGGTGTGCGGGAGGAAGCGGGACGTGGAGAAACCGACAGCTCCCTTCTCCAACGACTGCTTGACGAGTGCGGCGATCTTCTCCAGCTCCCGGTTATCCG
>JAUIED010000290.1 GCA_030428905.1 Gammaproteobacteria bacterium | reverse complement strand
AGCAGTGTGCGCACGAGCAGCGTGACGATGCCGTACTGGTGGTTTTCCGGGTTGGTCTTCTCGGTAAACAACACGCCGCCGTCGAGCGTGCGCCCGAGGCACGCATGCACGCCGTAGCCGAAGCTGAGCCCCCAGGCGTTGGCATCGGTGGATCGCAGCGGATTGAACTCGGTTGCATCGTCGCCGAAAACGGCCGGGTCGCGGTTCGCAGCATGCAGATCCACCACGACGCGCTGATCCTGTTGAAATGCCTGATCGGCGACGTGCATCGGGCATGCGGCACGCCGCCAGGCCACTGGACTCGCCGGGTTGAGCCGCAGGCTCTCGTGCACGCAGCGCTGAATGAACACCGCATCCTCCGCGTTCGCAGCCCACAGGTCCGGGTTTGCCGCCCGCCAGTTAAAGATCTCGTGCAGGGCGTGCACGACGCTGTTGGCCGTGCTGTGTGCGCCGGCCTGCAGGTAGAAGGTGATCTCGCGGCAGAAGACGTCGTCGGCGAGTGGGTGTGAGTGCCGGTTTTTCAATAGGGTTGTGAGAACGTCTCGCGGCAACGCACTCTCTTCGAGCTCGCCGCGCTCGAACGCCTCAACCAGCGCCAGCCGGCGCGCCCTGGAAGGCGCGAGAAAACGCTGCTCGAATGTTTCCATGGCGGCGTCGACTTCATCGCGCAGCGCTTGTGCATCCCTCGTGGTGTGCACCATGGTCGCGCCTTCGCTGAATTTCTTCACCAGCGTCAACAGCGCATCGGTTTCTTCGGCGTTGTCCTCCAGCCGATCGATGCCGGCGAAGTCGGCGGTGAGGTTCATGGTCACCCGATAACCGAAAGTCACGAGGTCCATCTCACCGGCTGCGACCAGCGGTGCAAGCAGCGGTTGCAGGGTGGCGGGAAACACGACGTGTTCGTAGTTGCGGAAGAAGCCGCGATTGAACACGGTCATCTCCATCATGCGGCGGCGTTGGTGGGCGTCGCCGTGCAGTGTGATCAACGCATCTCCCATGACCTGGGCGCCTGCGTCGTACAGGGCCTGGTGCATGTCCTGATTGCGCAGCACTTCCTGCGCAGCTGCATACGTTGTAACGGTGGTTTCGCCCACGGTCAGCGCGCTTCGAAGATCACGGGATAGGTCTGCCAGGTTTCGCGCTCGATGGTCTGATCGAGCGCGCCGGGCTGCTCCGGGTCACGCTGTATGCCAAGCCGAAGCAGGGCTTGGGCGATCCAGGCCACGGTGCCGAGCTGGCGTTTCTCTTCCGGTACGATCTGGCCCTCTCTCGGCAGCGTACCAGCGGCCAGGTTTTTACCGAGACAGGAGTGGATGCCGATGCCGAAGGTCAAACCCGTGCGATCGATACCCTGCGGCACCTGCCGATCCGGATTGAACGCTGCTGCATCTGCGCCGAATATCTCCGGGCTGCGGTTCGCCTGACGCAGGTTGATCACCACCTTGTCGCCCTGTGCAGCCTGCTGGCCGTCGAGGAACTCGGTGGCTTGCAGGGCGGTGCGCCAGGAAACCGGGCTCGAAGGGTGCAGCCGGAAACTCTCGTGCACGAAGTGCTGCAATCGGGCCGTGTCCTGTTCCAGCGCCTTGCGCTGGTCGGGGTGTTCGGCGCACCAATCCAGCAGATGGTGGACTGCGTGGCCGAGTGAGTGCACCGAGGTGTGGGCGCCAGCGAGAAAGTAGAAGGCCGTTTCGCGCAGCACCATGTCGCCGTCGAGGTCTACGCCATCTTCGTTGCGCAGCAGCACCGTCAGCACGTCCATCGGCAGGTCGTCTTCCGTCAGCATTCCCTCGGCGACCTGCTCGATCAATGCGCGGCGGCGTTGTGCCGATGGTGTAAAAAACCGGCTTTCGAACTCGTTCAGCGTGGCGCGAATCTCCGCCTTGGCTTCTTCCCGGTCGAGCTTGGACTGGCCAAGCGTTGCCGCCAGACCGAACGTGCGCAGCATGCGCACGAGATCATCAAACTCTTCCCGCGAGCCGTCCTGCGTATCGATACCTGCGAAGCGGATGGCCAGGTAGAGCATGACCCGGTAGCCGAAGTCGACCACGTCCATATGCCCCTGCGAGGCGAAGTGAGCGAGTACCTGCTCATAAATTTCCGGGATGACTTCCTGCTCGTGCTGACGGAAGAAGTCGCGACGGAACACGCGCATTTCCAGCAGGCGCCGTGTGCGGTGCTCATCGCCGTGCAGGGTGACGAGCACGCGATCCATGACGATGGCGCCCTCGTCGTACAGCGCCTGTTTGAGATGTGGCTCCTTCAGGGCCTTCTCGCAGGCTCGGTAATCGCTCAGTTCTACCGTGTTCATTGCTGGTCCTCCCCAAGTGCAATCTGCTGCGTGAGTATCCTTGTGCCGTAGTTCGCCACGCGCCAGCCTGAGGGGTCGCGGCGCGGCGGTGGCGGCGACAGATCAGCTGCTTTACCGCCGACGAGTACGTGACGTATGCGGCGCTTGTCGCCCAGCACACGCACGTCCTCGGCTGGATTTGCGTCGATCACCAGCAGGTCTGCCAGCCGCCCTGGAGTCACCGCTCCAAGATCGTCCGGCATCTTCAGGGCGTAGGCGTTGTCGTGGGTGGCGGCTTTGATGGCTTCGAGCGGCGTGAATCCCATTTCCTGCACGAACACGTCCAGTTCCTTGTGGTGCCACTCACCGTAGGGTGTCAACGAGAAGCCGCTTTCACTGCCGCACAGCATCGGCACGCCGGCATCGTACGCGCGGCGCAGCATGGCGGCGCTTTCGACGATTTCGCGGCGGAATATGTCGCGCAGCTCTTCGGAGGCGCCGATCGCCGGGCCGTACTCCAGCAGGTTGGCCTGGAAGGTGAAGGTGGGCACGATGGGAACGCGTGCATCCACTACCGCTTCCAGCGCCGCATCGTCCATGTACGTTGCGTGCAGTATGAGATCGAAACCGGCGCGTGCGCTGTCGCGAATGCTGTTGGCGCCGCGACAGTGGCCCACCACGGGAATGCCGAGCTCGTGGGCGGTGTCGGTGACGAGCTTGAGCTCTTCGAAGTTCCACACTTGCAACTCGCCGCGCTCCCGCTGCCGCGGGATGAGGCCGGTGACGTGTACTTTGACCCAATCCACGCCATTCTTGATCTGCCGGCGAACCTCGCGGACGATCTCCTCTCGGCTCGTGAGCACCTTGCCGTAGCCGATGACGCCGCTGTCCGGCACCAACCGGCCGGCCGTGCCGCCCACGGAGGTAAACAGCGCGTTGCCGCCCACCGACATGCGGGGGCCTGGCGTGATACCCGCTTCGATGGCGTCTCGCAGATCGATACCGATCTCGAAGAGGCTGTCGGCATCCATGATGCTCGTGACACCGGCACGCAGCAGCTTGCGCGCGTTTGCCGCGGCGATAATCGCCGAGAGACCTTCACGACGATGAAAGAACAGCTCGTCGTTGGAGTTCACCTCATCAAAGCTGATGTGGCAGTGGGCGTCGATGAGTCCGGGTAAGACGTACTGCCCTGTAGCATCGATGCTGGGGACGTCGGCGGCGAGGTCGCTGTGGCCTACCTCCGCGATGCGCTCACCTGCAATCACCACATCTGCCTGGAACGGTGGGTTGCCGAGGCCATCGATCACCTGACCGCCGCGGATGACCAGCGTAGGCTGGCTTTTGGACTCGTTCTGCACAGACCATTCCTCGTCGGTG
>JAUIED010000063.1 GCA_030428905.1 Gammaproteobacteria bacterium | reverse complement strand
TCTGGCGGATCATCTCCAGGCCGCTTGATCGCACCAGGGGGCGCAGAAGCCGCTGGACGTAGGCACTATCGATGCTGTCGAAGTGGGTCTGTGCATTCCAGATCTGAAAGTCGTGACCTCGAGCTTGCATGGCCGCGTTGACGCGCTGCCAGTGCTCACAGTGCATGATGAACTCGTGACAGGAGCAGCGATACCGGCCGGGATCGCCGAGATTCACCGCTTTGAGCTCACCCGCCGTGGCTGCGCGAGGATGTGTATTGAGCAACATCGATAGCAGCGTAGATCCTGAATGGCTCGCGGCAACTACGTACATCAACCGGGTCATGAAGCGCCGCTACCCTTCAGTACGACCGGAATCGTGCGGAGCAGGATTTCGAGGTCCAGTTTGAGTGACCAGGTATCGATGTACTGCAGATCGAGCTCCAGCCAGCGGTCGAACGACAGCTCACTGCGCCCGGAAATCTCTCGCAGGCAGGCGATGCCCGGACGCACGCTGAAACGTTTGCGCTGGATTCCCTTGTCGAAGAGGTTGACGTCGCGCACGGACATCGGTCGAGGGCCTACGAGGCTCATGTCGCCTTTGAACACGTTGATGAGCTGAGGCAGCTCATCGAGACTGGTACGCCGAATGAAGCTGCCTACGGGTGTTACCCTCGGGTCGTTCGCCATCTTGAATATGGGACCTTCGGCTTCGTTGAGGTGCTCGATCTCTTTCAGTCGCTCCTCAGCATCCGTGTACATGGAGCGGAACTTGATCATCTTGAAGCGCCGCTTGTGCAGCCCTACCCGCTCCTGCAGGAAAAACACCGGCCCATCGGACGTGAGCTTTACGGCCGCGCCAACGATGAGCATGACAGGAACGAGCACCGGAAGGGTCAGTGACACGAGAACGATATCGACGATGCGTTTCACCAGGAGCATGTTTTCGTCTTGCACGACAGGCCGGAAGTTGAGCAGCGGCACGCGGTCCTGATACTCCAACGACACCTCGGCGCCGATATCGTAGAAGTCAGCAAGCACTTTCAGTTCGATGCCCTGCTCCTTGCAGGTGGCGACGATTGCGCCAATGTCGTTCAGCCGTGAGCGCGGCAGCGCCACCACCAGTTCATCCACCACCTGGTCGCTGACGATCTGCTCGATGTCATTGATTGTGCCGATGACCGTCGTGCCATCACACGCTTCGCCGATTTTGGACGGGTCCGGGTCCAGGCAGCCGATGACCTCTACGCCCCACTCCGAGTTGGGCATGACGTTCTTCAGATAGAACTCCGCGCGCGGGCCGCTGCCGACGACGAGCACCTTCGTGTAATTTTCCCGCTTCTCCACACGCACGGAGAAATACCACCAGCGCAGGAAAGCCCGCACGCTGACGAGAGCAAGAAAATTGATGACAAAAAACGCGGTAAGCACGCCTCGGCTGGTCGCGCCCAGATCCGAAAGAAAGGCGAACGCAACCACCGCGGCGAACAGGATGCCGTTGAAGCGCAGCATATCGAACAGGATGCGCCCGAAAGTCTGCCCGACTAACGAGTGTTTTGACCACCCGGAGAGCGGTGCCGCAATGATGAGAACCAGTGGCAGCAGGAACATGTGTTCACGCCACTCGCTACTCGATAGCACGCCCAAGGTGTAGGCCGCCGCACATACGCTTGCGTACACTGCACCCGACAGGGTGCTGTCCAGCACGAGCAGCAGCTTGCGCAGCAGTTTGGCTTTGGAAATGGCCATCGTTCGTTCGACCTACCGAGTCAGCTGTTCTAGCTGCGCGACGCCCCAGTCCATACCGACGAAGAGTACGCCGTACACCATGACGAATGCAGCCGTGACGAATAGAAACCTTAGCAGATCCGAGCGCCGTCTCGACTGTGTTTCGGGGGTGACGAACATGGCAACACTGCCGAGTACGGGCACATTCAGCTTGGCCAGGGATGCCTCCGTGCCGAAGGTTGGCTTGAGCTGATCCATGAGGAACGCGAGCGCTATGGCGGTGCCAAGGGCGATTCCGAACACGCCGATCAGCAGTACCAGCCTTGGCGGCGACACCGGTTCGAGACCGGCGTGCGGCGGCTCGATGACATTGAAGGTGACTACGTCCTGCTCCTCACCGACGCGGCCGATGCGCTCCCGCTCGGTCTGTAGCAACACCTCTTCGTACAGCCCCTGATACTTGTCGTAATCACGGGTAAGGGCAATGAACTGTCGTTCGATCTCCGGCGCTGAATTCAGGCGTTCATCCAGTTCTGCGATGTTGCCCTGCACGCCCTTGAGCTGGCTTTCCACCTCGGCAAGTTCCAGGTTGGCTGCCGAGAGATTGAGCTGGATCTGGATATACACCGGATTGGTTGCGCGTGACGCACCGTCGACGTTGCGGTTGGCGACATCGCTCTTGAGCTCGCGCTCCAGCTGAGCACGCAGGATCTCAAGCTGCTGCTCGATGGCGGTGATGTCCGGATGGTTCTCCGTAAAGCTGAGCAGGAGATTGGCGCGTTGAGCCTCCAGGCGGGTAATCGACGCCCGAGTTTGCGCCCCGGGGATCAGCGAGTTCACCTCACCATTGTTGTTGTTGCCGGAAGCCCCGTAGGGATCCACGCGGCTCAGCTGACGCCGCAGCTCATCGCGTTTGTCGCGTTGAATCTTCACCAGTCGCTTGAGGCGTTCCTCCTCCGTTCGCTGGCGTTGCAGGCGTTCGAAGGTCCCGCCGGTGTCATCGACGACGAAGCCCGGGTTGTTGCGCTTGAAATTCTGCAGTGCCGCCTCAGTCTGCGTGAGCAGACCGCGGTAGTGCTCAAGCTGGCCCTCCAGAAACTCGCTTGCCAACCGGGTGCCGGCAGCTTTCTTCGAGATCAGCTGATCCTGGAAATCGTTCATCAGCTTGTCGATCACCGCAACGGCTTCCTGACGGTCGCCATGTCGGTACTTCAGCGTGAAAAGATTGCGGCCGTCGTGTCCCCTGCCGGTATCCAGAACGAGCTCTTCCATCATTTCGGCGATGATCGCTTCGAACTCCGCATCGGGTATGCCGTCGCGGGCGAGCCCAGTGTGACGGGCTACAGACTCGATGGACGGGCGGCCGAGCATGGCCTGCTGAACCAGCAGCAATCTGGAGCTGACGCTTGAGTTCATGCCGATCTTACCCACGACTTCCCGCAGCCGCGAATCAGCATCGACATAAAACTGTGCGCGCGCCTCGTACACATTGGGGAGCGACATCACGGCCAGTGCGCCGATCAGCCCGATGAGCCACATGACCATGGCACTCCACCATCGGAAGCGCCACATCTGTCGTAGCATATCGAGTATGAGAAAGTAGATATCCTTCATGGATGTTGTCCGTCCCTGTCCCTGTGTGCGTTCCTGTTAGGCTTGCGGTTTGGCCGCCATGAGCGTCTGAGCGATACGTAATCCGGCGTGACCGTCCCACAATGGCGGCGGTTCGATGCTGTCACCAGCGTAGGCCGGGTGGTGCATGAATGCGTCCCAAACCGCATCGGGGTTGGTGCCGGTCAGCACGTTGGTGCCCTGGCTGATCGTCACCGGCCGTTCCGTATTTTCCCGCATGGTGATGCACGGCACGCGAAGTATGGTCGTTTCCTCCTGCACGCCGCCGCTATCGGTGAGCACAACCCTGGCACTGGCGGTCAGGCTCATGAAGTCCAGATACCCCTGTGGCTCCAGTAGCTGGATATTGGCTCCATCCAGCAGGCTGGCCAGCCCTAAGCTATCGATCTTGTGCTGCGTGCGAGGGTGCACAGGCCACACCAGCGGAAGCTCACGACTGATCCGCGCGAGCAAGGAGACGAGGTTGCGCAAGCTACATGGGTCGTCCACGTTGCTCGGCCGATGCAGCGTCACGACGCCATAGCCTCCCGGTGTGCAGCCGAGACGAGCGGGCATGTTGCGCGCTAAGGCTTTGTCGCGATGTTTGAGCAGCGTGTCGATCATGACGTTGCCCACGAAGTGAATCCTGTCGCCGTCGATCCCTTCGCGCAGCAGGTTGTCTCTGGCCCCTTCCTCGGTAGTGAACAACCAATCCGATATCTGATCGGTGAGTATGCGGTTGATTTCCTCCGGCATGCGGCGGTCGAAGCTGCGAAGTCCGGCTTCCACGTGGGCAACCGGTATGCCGAGTTTGACGGCATCCAGCGCGCAGGCGATCGTAGAGTTCACGTCACCGACGACGACCATGATGTCCGGTTGCTCTTTCTCCAGCACCTCTTCGAAGGCGATCATCACCTTGCCGGTCTGCGCGCCATGGGAGCCAGAGCCAACATTCAGGTTGATGTCCGGTACCGGCAAACCAAGGTCGTCGAACAGCAGTTTGGACAGCTCAGGCGTATAGTGCTGGCCCGTGTGCACGAGCAGCTGCCGAACGGCCTGACCGGTGCTGTCGCAATGTGCCTCGATCGCCTCCATGACCGGTGCCACCTTCATGAAGTTCGGCCGAGCGCCCACTACGTGGATGATCTTTTTCACGCGCTGACGCTATGTATGCCTGACAGAACCACATGTTAGCCACCGCAGCACACCCTCACCGTGATGAAGATACGATATTCCGTAACAGTGTTGTAAAGCTTGCTGCCATAGATGGCGGCGCATCAGGCGTTACAGCCCCAAGACCAGCTTGGACATGATGTTGCGTTGAATTTCGTTTGACCCCGCATAGATGCTGACTTTGCGGGTGTTGAAGTAATCCTGCGCCACACCATTCGCTGAGACCGGACCCACCGGCTGAAAGTTGTCGCCATCTGCTGAGGTGGATGCGTCGAAAGGCAGCGCGTAGGCGCCGGCGATCTCCATTGCCAACTCCGTCACCGCTTGCTGCAATTCCGTGCCGCGCGTCTTGAGCATGGAGGACTCGGGGCCCACGTTCTGACCGGCGGCGAGCTGACCGAGAATGCGTAGCTCAACGTATTCCATTGCCAGGAGCTGCACCTGCACATCATTCAGGCGACGTTGGAAGTCTGGATTGTCGGCATAGGTGCCCGCGCCGTCCGGGGTTGCTGCAGCGACGCTCTGCAGATGTTGCACCGCCCCTTTGAGCGCCGGCGAGTAGGCATTGCCGCGCTCAAACTCCAGGAGGTACTTGGCGCAGGTCCAGCCCTTACCCTGTTCACCGACGAGATTCTCCTTGGGCACGACTACGTCTTCCAGGTAGACCATGTTGATCTCCTGGTCGCCGTCCTGCGGCTGGTCCAGGGTGATAATCGGTTTCACCTCGATACCGGGTGTGTTCATGTCGATGAGCAGGAAGCTGATACCCATCTGGCGCCGGTCTTCCTGGCTGGTGCGCACCAGGCAGAAGATCCAGTCAGCGTGCTGAGCCATGGTCGTCCAGGTTTTTACACCGTTCACCAGATAGTGGTCGCCTCTGTCTTCGGCGCGGGTGGACAGTGACGCGAGGTCGGAGCCCGAGCCCGGCTCGGAGTAGCCCTGACACCACCAGACACGGCTTGCCAGGATGTCGGGCAGGAAGCGGTCTTTCTGCTCCTGGGTGCCGAATTTCATGATCACCGGCGCCACCATGGTGATACCGAATGGCACCACACCCGGCGCACCCACCCGGGCACTTTCGAGGTCGAAGATGTAGTTCTGCGTGGGGGTAAATCCGGCTCCGCCGTGTTCTGCGGGCCAGTTGCGTGCCGCCCATCCTTTTTCTGCCAATCGTTGCTGCCAGGCTACCCGGTCTTCCTTAGACAGCTTGCCGAGTGCGCTTTTTGCCTGTTTCTCGCGCATGGCGGGCGGCCAGGCCTGCTCCAGCCAGCTGCGCACTTCGGCCTGAAACGCTCGATCTTCTTCGGAAAACGAAATATCCACGGCAACGGTCCTTCTACAGATACAGGCAATCGGGCGGCGATTTTATCAGCTACTGGTCGACGGCACAGGGTCTGTTGGGCACACTTCGGGCAAGGGGAGAAATATGCAGCCAACCACCCGCTCCGACGGAGCATTTTCGCCTGCGTACCGCTGGTACGCGCTCAGCCTGCTGGTCGTCGTTTACGTCTTCAACTTCATCGACCGCTCAATCCTCGGCATCCTGGTCGAGCCCATCAAGCAGGACCTCGGCGTCAACGACACGATGATGGGATTCC
Organism: Gammaproteobacteria bacterium; assembly: GCA_030428905.1. Taxonomy (GTDB): domain Bacteria; phylum Pseudomonadota; class Gammaproteobacteria; order Pseudomonadales; family Azotimanducaceae; genus SYFY01. Next base: position 17,646 of record JAUIED010000063.1, on the reverse strand, counting down.
TCGGTGGCATTGCTTTCGCGACCTTCTACACGTTTCTCGGCATTCCCATCGCCCGCCTGGCCGATAGCGGCTCACGGCGGAATGTGCTGGCAGTGTGTCTGGCGATCTGGAGCGGCGCCACGGCGCTGTGCGGCTTCGCCGCCAACTTCTTCCAACTGCTGATGGCGCGCATCGGTGTGGCGGTTGGGGAAGCCGGCGGCAGCCCACCGTCACACTCGATGATCTCCGACATGTTCCCGGCGGACAAACGCGCGACGGCGCTTGCCATCTACGCACTCGGCATTCCTATAGGCACCATGCTCGGCAATCTGGGTGGCGGCTGGATCAACGAGGCGTTCGATTGGCGAACGGCGTTCATGGTCGTCGGGTTACCCGGGGTAGTGCTGGCGCTCATCGTGCGCTTCACCCTCAAAGAACCCCCCCGAGGGGTCGCAGATGGGGTGCAGTTCGATGCGTCGGCGCCGCCCCCACCGGTCGCGGATGTATTCCGGCACCTCTGGTCGAAGCGCAGCTTCCGGTTCATGTCTCTGGGTGCTGCTCTGCACGCGTTCGTCGGCTACGGGGTGGGCTACTGGATACCGGCCATGTTCAATCGCTCTCACGGCATCGGCACCGGCGAGATGGGCATGGCCCTGTTCTACCTTGGATTTGCCAGCATCGCCGGAACGTTCCTGGGCGGATATCTCGGTGACAAACTGGGTGTGCGCGATGCGCGCTGGTACGTGTGGTTGCCGGGCCTGGCCACGATCGTTTCCGTGCCCTTCAGCGTGTTCGTTTACACCTGGGATGCCCCCTATGTGGCGCTGTGGGTGCTGTCTGTCCCCTACGTCCTCGGCGCCTACTATCTCGGGCCCACCTTCGCCCTGACCCAGGGCATGGTAGGCCTTCGCATGCGGGCCATGGCATCGAGCATTCTGTTGTTTGTGCTCAACATCATCGGCCTGGGTCTCGGGCCGCAGTTCACCGGTATCGCCAGCGATGTGCTCAATGCCAGCACGGATCTCGGCTCGGACTCACTACGCTGGGCGCTCGTGGTCAGCCTGGTATTCAACGTCTTGTCGGCTCTGTTCTATCTCATCGCAGCGAAGACCCTGCGGGAGGATCTGAAACGCTAGCTTCCGGCGCGTAGCGCCTCAATGATGCGCACGTGCGAGCGCAGACGCTCCTCGAAATCGTGCGTGATCGAAACGACAGCCAACTCATCGGCGTCAACGCGGGCGGCAAGCGCCCGCAGATCGGATGCCACTTGCGTCGCAGTGCCGAGAAACTGTCGATCGCGGCGGGAAGCGATCAACTTCTTCTGTGCATCACTGAAGGGATAGGCGCGCGCCTCCTCTACCGATGGAAACGGTTCGAATACGCCCCTCTCCACCTTGATGCGCCACAGGTCACGGCAGAGGGCCAGTGCCTGTGCGCGTTCTGCGTCGTCAGAGGCGATGGCGAACGCGCCAACGCTGACCTTGGGTTCCGAAAGCCAGGCGCTCGGCCGGAACTCACGCCGGTACGTGGCGCAGGCGGATTCCAGTGCGTCGGCATTGATGAAATGCGCGTAGGCGAAAGGCACACCAAAATGCGCCGCAAGCCGTGCGCCGTCCTTGGTGGATCCAAGCATCCAGATCTCCGGCGGCTGCTCAACGCGTGGGGCGGGCACCACATCCGCCAGTGACTCCGTGAACGGCGGCTGGTCTGCGAGGAACGCGAGCAGATCCGCGAAACGTGCGGGAAAATACTCCGGGCCGATCTTCGAGCCGTAGGCAAGGGCGGCTGTCGTGATGCCGTCGCCGCCCGGCGCGCGGCCGACGCCGAGGTCGATGCGGCCGGGATACAGGCTTTCGAGCACCTTGAACTGTTCGGCCACCTTCAGCGGGCTGTAGTGCATGAGCATCACGCCGCCCGAGCCGACGCGGATCCGGCGGGTGTGCGCGGCAATGTGGGCGATGAGGATCTCCGGCGCTGAGCCGGCGAAACTTGCCGAGCCGTGATGCTCGGCCACCCAGTAGCGATCGTAGCCGGCTGCCTCCGCCGCCTGTGCCAGCGCGAGGCTCTGTGCGAGCGCCTGTTGCGCAGACGCGCCGCTGGCAATAGGCGACTGGTCCAGCACAGCGATCTTCAAGCCACGAGGTCCTTGCCAACGACGCGAATTGCCAGCGTTTCCTCAGCGCCTTCGAAGATGGACAGCACACGTGCATCCACGAAGTAACGGCTCACGGCGGTCTCTTCGGCGTAACCCATGCCGCCGTGCACCTGCACTGCTTCGCGCGTCACCCACTCCGCTGTGCGGCAGGCGAGAAGCTTGACGAGGCTCGCTTCCATGGCCCCAGCCCCTGCGTCCATCAGTCGGGCTACTGCGTAGGTGAAATGTTGACAGGCCGCCAGATGCATACCCATGCGGGCGTATTTCACCAACGTCAGGGGGTAGTCAGCGAGCGCCTTGCCGAACGCCTGTCGTTCGAGTCCGTAGCGCATGGCCGCGTGGCTGGCGGCTTCGATGAGACCGCAGGCGCGGGCGGCCGTCTGCAGCCGGCCACCCATGAAGCCGCGCATGGTGTAGTAGAAACCTCGACCCCGGCCGCCCTCCCCGCCGATGAGGTTGTCCGCAGGCACGAACCAGTCGTCGAACGCAACATCGTAGGAGTGCATGCCGCGGTAGCCGATGGTGGGTATGGCACGGCCGGTGAGCTTGCCACCCCTTTCCTGACGGTGCTCGAATGCATGGCCGAGGTCTTCGGGCTTATCCACCACGAACAGCGACAGGCCGCGGTGCAGCGGCCGTGCATCGGCATCCGTGCGGGCAAGCACCAGCAGCGCCTGGGCTTTGCCGGCAAACGTACACCAGGTTTTGGCGCCATTGAGCAGCCAGCCGCCGTCCGTGGGACGCGCGCGCAGCGTCACGGCGGCGACGTCCGAACCAGTGTTCGGCTCGGTGACGGAGATGGCGCACAGCGGTTGGCCGGTGGCGATGCCGGGCAGCCAGCGGGATTTCTGTTCCTCCGTGCCGCCCTCGAGGATGGCGCGTGCCATGATCTCCGGGCGTGTGATGAGGCTGCCTGCGGCACCCAGAGAGGCGCGCGACAGTGCCTGAGTGACTACCACCATGCCGATGCTGTCTTCCGCACCATCCGGCTTCAGGCCGCCGAACCGTTCGGGCACGCTAAGCCCGAAACATCCCATCTCACGCAGGGGGGCAATGATCTCTTCCGGCACCAGTAGGTCTTCCCGGTGCACGCGTTCGGCGAGCGGTGCTACCACGTTGTCGGCGAACTGGCGAAAGCTCGAACGCATCAGCAGGTGCGCTTCGTCGAGGCCGTGAGAAGGTTCTGCGTCGCGCCGTTCGAGAAATCCGCGGCCGAGCTCCGCCAGCCGCTCCCGTGACAGAAGCTCGCCAACATCGGGCACCTTCAGCTCATCGTGGCGCAACCCGTAGCTTTGCGGCCGTGCTGCCAGGCGTGTGTGGAGGTTGAGCAACACTTCGGCGGTGTAGGTTTCAAACACGCGCTGATGGAAAGCGTTGTCCTGCTCTGCGTTGCTGGCGTAGGTGGCAAGCGCTTCGGCGGCGTCCAGCTCGGCCCGGGCGAATGCCATGTCATAGAGCTCGAGTTGCTCTGCGTCGAGGTTGCCTTCCAGGTGCGCAACACAGTGGCGCACGAGTTCCTGCGCGCTTGTGAGCGCGTCATGCATCTTTGTCATACAGATCTTCTGTCGGTTCTTCTGTCAGTCGTAGGCGCCGACGATACACACCGCGGCGACGTTGGAGCTCGGCGCGCCGCCAAGGTTGTGGGTCATGCCGATGCTGGGGCTGGCCAGTTGCCGCTCCCCTGCTCTGTCCGACAGCTGCAGGTACATTTCGTACAGCATGCGGATGCCGGATGCGCCGATGGGGTGGCCGAAGCACTTCAGCCCGCCATCGATCTGGCATGGGATGGCGCCCTCGGCATCGTAGAATCCATCCATCACGTCTGTGATGGCACCGCCCTGGGGTGAAAGCTGCAGGTCCTCCATGGTTACCAGCTCGGTTATGGAGAAGCAGTCGTGACATTCGAACATGCTCACCTGCTCCCGCGGTTTGCTGATTCCGGCTTCCTTGTAGGCTTTGGCTGCGGCGATGCGCGTGGTGTGAAAGTAGCTGCCGTCCCAGCCGTTGTGGCCGGATTCGGAGCCGTTCGAGAGCGCCAGTTGCAATGCCTTGACGCTGACGATGTGCTCCTTGCCGAGACTTCTGGCGATCTCGGGTGTCGTGACGATAGCGGCGGCGGCGCCGTCGCTCACACCGCAGCAGTCGAACAGGCCCAGCGGCTCGGCGATGAGGGGCGCGTTGATGGCCTGCTCCTCGGTGATGGGTTTGCGCAGATGTGCTTTCGGGTTCCTGGCGCCGTTATCGTGGCTCTTTACCGAGATGTGTGCGATGGCGCGTTTCAGATCGTCGCGGTTGACGCCATGTTTTGCGCGATAGGCGCTGGCAAGCTGCGCAAAGTTCCCCGGTGCCGAGCCGTTGGCCGCCCACTGCGGATTCAGAGTGCCGCCAAGGTTGCCAGGCAGACCGCCGTAGCCGGTGTCTTTGAGCTTCTCAACGCCCACCGCCAGAGCGATGTCAGCGGCTCCGCTGGCGACAGCGTAAACCGCGCCTCGGAATGCCTCTGAGCCTGAGGCACAAAAGTTCTCCACGCGGGTTACGGCAATGTTCGGTAGGCGCAGAGCGGTGGATAGCGGCAATCCGCCCTTGCCCACGTTGATTTCCTCGTAGTGCGTGGAGAACCAGGCAGCGTCGAGCTGGCTCACATCGATGCCGGCATCGGCCATGGCCTCATCGAAGGCTTCCACCATCAGCTCTTCCGCACCGCAACCCCAGCGCTCGCCGAATTTCGAGCACCCCATGCCGAGGATTGCTACCTTGTCCTTGATTCCTGCTGCCATATCTAACGCTCCTCGCCGCGCTCGGGCACGGCTTTCCAGAAGTAGCGAACGAAGCCGCGGCTCCGATCGAAGGATTTGATGCGAAACACCATGCGCACCGGCATGCCCACGTCGATCTCGCCCACCGCGACATCGGTGAAGTCCGTCATGAAGCGGCCGCCTTCGGCGAAGCTGATCATGCCGTAGTGCGAGGGCGGATCGGCGGTATAGGTGAGATAGTCGGCGGACCACGTCAGGATGCTCGCTCTTGCCTCGCGGAACGGTTGCGGCTGCTGCGTGTGCGTTGCTCGGCACTGCGGGTTCACACAAACGTCGGTGCGGGGAAACTGCTGAGTGCCGCAGTGGCTGCAGCGGCCGCCGACGAGGCCGGTGAGCATGTCGCGCTTGCGGTAGTTCACCGTGAGTGCGGTTTTGTAGTCGTCGCGCTCTGCGCGCATGCCCCGCTCCAGGGTGACCAGGTCGTTGAAGGCGAGGAACTTCTGGTAGTTGCCCTCCTCTACGCGATGTGCGCAGGCGTGAGCGAAGGTGGCCCGGTGCGGATGTTGCGCCAGCGCTGGCATGGCGCGCAGCACGAGCACATCGCAACCCTGGCCGACACCAACTACGACGACGATCTCATCTGCCGAGATTTGCGGCAGGCGTGCGCTAAGCATCATCAGCGGGTGCGCCGTACCCGTCTCGCCCACGTGTTCCGCCAGGTTGTCCGCCACTGCGTCGCCTGGTATGCCCGCTTGACTTGCCACCATGGCGGCGCCACCACGGATGGTGCACGGCATGATGAAATGCGCGACGTCCGCTGCCGCAATCCCTGCTTTGTCGAGTGCTCGACCCACCGCCGGAGGAATGATTCGGGCGATACCCTCATCACGTATCCAGCGCTCTTCCCAGTCGTAGTCGAAGGCCTCGCCGGCACCGCGAAAGTGGTCGATGAAATCGACGCTCGTTGTATGCGTTGCCAGGCAATCCAGAAGCGTGTTGTCGTTACCGACTACCACTGCTACCGCACCGTCGCCGTAGTTGAGCTCCCCTGGGCTGGCGGCCTTCGTGCGCCGATGATCGCTGGCGATCACCAGGGAACTGTCGTACGCGCCACTAGCCGCCAGCGCCTGGATCAGCGCGCCGGTGCCCGCCCGCTGGGATGCGCCGATATCCAGAGTTGCCAGATCTTCGGGCAGGTTGAGCGCCGTACTGACGATGCCGGCGTTCTGCCGGTCTGCGAAAGGCGCAGTGGTAGAAGCAAGGTAGAGGGCTTGTGGTGCGCAGGTATCCACTACCTGCCGTGCTGCCTCCACCGCCATCGTGATGGCATCTTCATCCCAGTTGCACATGCTGCGCGCGCCTCGCGCCTTGGCTGCGAGGCCGGGATCTGCCCACTTGTGCGCTTCCACGATGGCTGTGCGTAACAGCCGCAGCCTAGGCACGTAGGTGCCAATTGCGGTTACTCCCGCCATACTTGCCCCCGAATTCACTGGCCCGAGAGTATACCGATGTCCCTGGACGTACTGGAGGTGCGGCGCTATTTCATGGCGCTGCAGGACGAGATCTGTACGGCGCTGGAGGCTTTCGAGCCCGACGCCCGGTTCAGCCGTGAGGAAATCGCCCCGCCTCCGGAGGCGCCACCGGGCGGTCTTGCGCGGCCTCGGGTGATCGCTGGTGGGGAGGTCATCGAAAAGGCCGCCGTGCAGTTTACCCACAGCCTCGGCGCGACGCTGCCGCCGGCCGCTACGGCGCGCAATCCGCATCTGGCAGGGCAACCATTCCAGGCCACGGCCATCTCCATGATCGTGCATCCGGTGAATCCGTATGTGCCCACCACGCATATGAATCTGCGCTACTTCGTGGTGGACGGAGCCGGTGACAGCGAGGGCGCCTGGTATTTCGGCGGCGGTTTCGATCTCACGCCGTTCTACCCCGTCGAGGAAGACATCGTGCACTGGCACCGAGTCAGCGCCGATGCTGCCGGCGCCCACTATCCGGAGCTGAAGCGGCTGTGTGACGAGTACTTCTATCTGCCGCACCGGCAGGAGTGCCGTGGTGTGGGAGGTTTGTTCTTCGATGACTGGACCGAAGGCGGCCCGCAGGCGAGCTTCGATTTCGTGCGCCGGGTGGGTGATGCATTTCTGCCTGCCTATCTGCCCATCGTCGAGCGCCGCAAAGACACGCTTTGGGGTGAGCGCGAACGCGAGTTTCAGCTGTATCGTCGCGGCCGCTACGCCGAATTCAATCTGGCCATTGACCGGGGCACAAAATATGGCCTGCAGAGCGGCCGTCGGGTGGAAAGCGTGCTGGCGTCGTTGCCGCCACTGGCAGCGTGGTCCTACCAGCGCCAGGACCCGCCCGGCAGTCCTGAAGCAGCGTTGCTGGATGTGCTCAAGCCGCGAGACTGGCTTGCCTGAGGCCTGTGGATAACTCTGGGGATTAAATCTCCCGTGATGTAGGCATCTGGCGCGGTTGGCGCCTCATCGCGCCAATGCAAGAATTTAAGTTCTTATTTATCAGATAGTTAGGTCTATAACCCAGCCTCGGTCGCGGGTATATCACTATCGGAGTGATGTCTACCCCTGTGTGGGTAATTCATGCCAGTGTGTTATCTGGTAACGATGTGCAGATGGTCCTGGACGCGCACCACACCACGCACGGTGCCCGCGAGCCGTACGGCTTTGGCGCGCAGGGATTCGCTGGCCACGCGACCGCTGAGCCGTACCTCGCCCTGGTGTACGTCCACGTTGATTCGCAACCCCTCCAGCTGCGGATCGGCTACCAGGCGCCGCTTGATCACCGCGTGGATGGCCACGTCGTCCGTGAGCTCACCCACCGTTCGCTCGCCCGGCCGTTCATAGGCCTGACAACCGGCGAACATGGACGCGGCGAGCGCCAGCGCAGTGAACATGAGCAGGGCTCTGAGCAAAACAGGTGCCTGGTGATGAAGGGCTGCGGTATGTTACCCATCGGCGACACCGATTTGAACGACACATGACCGAACTCACCGTACTGGCCGAAGGCCTGAAGTTTCCCGAAGGACCCATCGTCATGCCGGATGGGTCTGTGATCCTTGTGGAGATTGCCCGTGGCACCCTCACCCGCGTGCACGAGGGTCGCAACGAGGTCGTCGCCCAGGTCGGCGGAGGCCCCAACGGTGCCGCCATCGGGCCGGACGGCGCCGTGTACATCTGCAACAACGGCGGCTTTCAGTGGATCGAGCACAATGGCCGTCTCTACCCCGGCGAGGAGCCGGAGAGCTACGGCGGCGGTCGCATCGAGCGGGTGGATATTGCCAGCGGCAAAGTGGAGATACTGTATACCCACTGCGAGGGGCAGCCGCTGCGAGGACCGAACGACATTGTTTTCGATGCCGAGGGCGGCTTCTGGTTCACCGATCATGGAAAAACGCGGCCACGGGAGCGGGATCGAACCGGGGTGTTCTATGCGCGCGCCGATGGTTCTTCCATCCGCGAGGTCATCTTTCCTATGGAAGGCCCCAACGGTATTGGGCTGTCGCCGGATGAGCGGGAACTGTATGTGGCGGAAACCCCCACCGGCCGGCTCTGGGCGTTTCCTTTGAGCGGCCCGGGGCTGCTTGCCAACAGCCGCGGCGACCGGCTTGATGGTGGCCGGCTTCTGCCGGGGCGTTCGGGCTACTTCCTGTTCGACTCCCTGGCTGTGGAAGCTGATGGGGCAGTGAGCGTCGCCACCATCATGGATGGCGGGATCACGACACTGTCGCCTGCGGGCGGTGCCCCTGAGTTTGTGGCGATGCCTGATCGGTTGACCACCAACATCGCCTTCGGCGGTGAGGACATGTGCACGGCGTATGTGACGCTGTCTTCCACGGGTCAGCTGGTTAGCCTGCCCTGGCCGCGACCGGGGCTGAAACTGAACTTTGCGCCGGCCTGATCGGCGGGTACACTTAGCCATTCAACGCAGTTGGGACTGGGGAAGCCATGCGACGACGATTTGGCAGCAGCAACGCCGAAAGTGATGATTCGGAGATCAACCTGACACCGATGCTCGACGTCGTGTTCATCATGCTGATCTTCTTCATCGTGACGGCCACCTTCGTGAAGGAAGTGGGTCTGGATGTGAACCAGCCGGACGAGGACAAACCGAAAACGGTGGATCCAGACAAGAAGTCCATCGTAGTGCGCATCACCAACCGTGATCGTTACATCATCGCCCAGCGGGATGTGGACGTACGAAACGTGCGCGCCAACATCGAGCGTCTGCATGCGGAGAACCCGGAAGCGCCGGTGATCATCCAGCCGCATGAGGACTCCACCACCGAGGCGATGATCCACGTGATGGATTCTGCGCGCCTGGCAGGTGTGTACAACGTCTCTCTCGCCCAGCAGTAGATATCTGCGGGCCCTTGCGGCCCGCTCTACCCGATGATCGATTTGAGAAGCGACACGGTCACACGGCCGTGTTCAGCCATGCGCGCTGCGATGGCCGCCGCAGAGGTGGGCGATGACGTGTACGGCGAAGATCCAACCGTTAACCGGCTCGAAGCGCTGGCCGCGGAACGCTTCGGCAAGCAGGCGGCGCTGTTCGTCACCAGCGGCACGCAGGCGAATCTCCTGGCGCTGCTCGGCCACTGCCAGCGCGGCGATGAGTTCATCGCGGGCCAGACGGCGCATGCCTATCGCTTCGAGGCTGGGGGCGCTGCAGTGCTCGGCGGTATTCAACCGCAACCCATACCGTTTACCAGCAGCGGTGAGTTGCCGCTTGACGGGATTCGCTCCGCCATCAAGCCGGACAACATCCACTTCGCACGCACGCGGCTGGTGTGCTTGGAGAACACCCACAACGGTATGCCGCTCTCTCTTGAGTACCTGGATGCCGTCTCCGCACTGTGTGGCGAGCAAGGGTTGGCGCTGCACATGGATGGCGCGCGCGTGTTCAACGCAGCGGTAGCGCTCGGTGCGCCGGTGCAGGATATTGTTCGCGGTTGCGACTCTGTTTCCGTGTGTTTGTCAAAGGGGTTGGGCGCGCCGGTAGGATCGCTGCTGATCGGCAGCGTCGACCTGATCGAACGCGCGCGGCGCTACCGCAAGATGTTGGGGGGCGGCATGCGCCAGGCTGGCGTCATCGCCGCGGCTGGGCTCTGGGCGCTGGAGCACAATGTGCAACGGCTTGCAGAGGATCACACCCACGCAGCGCGCATCGCCGCTGCGTTGCGGGATCGTTTTGGCGACGCCATCCGTCAGGTAACGAACATGCTTTTTCTCGACCTGCCCAACACGGTGCTGGAACCGCTGATTGCGCACATGCGCGCTCTAGGTGTGCATGTCCATCGCGAGCGCTGGGTGTTGCATCGCGATGTGACGGAAAACGACGTCTCGCAGGTGATCGAGGCTATCCGCACGTTTTAGAGCGTATCTTCGCGGTTTATATCACAACAGGCTCAACACGACGGCAACGACGCTACCTGTGAGGGCAGCTACGATGGAGCCGGAAATCAGCGTCAGCGGACCAATGGAGAGCACCTCTCCCCGCCGTTCCGGCACCAGCGTGGTCAGACCGCCAATGAGAATGCCGAGGCTGCCGAAGTTGGTGAAGCCGCACAGGGCGTAAGTCATGATGAGCGTGCTGCGCGGAGCAAGCGCGTCATCTGGAAGTGCCGCCATCTGCAGATACGCGACCACCTCATTGAGAATGAGCTTGCTGGCGAGGAGCGAGCCGGCAGCTTGTGCTTCGGACCAGGGAATGCCCACAAGCCAGGCCACGGGGCTGAACAGCGGCCCGGTGATGCGCTCCAGGCTGAGCGGCGCGCCACTCACCGAGAAGCCGCTGAGCAGGTAATTGATCAGTGCCACCAGCGACACCAGCACCAGCACCATGGCGCCCACATTGACGGCGAGCTGAAGCCCATCGAACGTGCCGCGGGTAATCGCGTCCATGTTGCCGTTGTAGGCGAGGCCAGAGGTGTCGGCGTCGCCTGTAGGTGGCATGGTATCCGGCATCATGATGCGTGACACGTACACGGCGCCAATGACGTTGAGCACGGATGCCGTGATGATGTGTCCCAGTGCGCCGTCTATCTCCGGGCCCAGGATGCTGGCGTAGAGCACCATGATGGATCCTGCTACGGTGCTCATGCCGCATGTCATGAGGGTGAACAGTTCTGCGCGGCTGAGCTTGGCGAGCCACGCCCGCACCACCAGCGGCGTTTCCACCATGCCGAGAAAGACGCTGGCCGCGGCACCCGTGCCGACGGCGCCGCCAACACCCAGGGTGCGTTGCAATGCCCACCCTACTCCGCGTACCAGCAGCGGCAGCACGCGCCAGTACCACAGAAGCGCCACCAGCACGCTGAACACGAGAATTTGTGGCAGCACGCGAAAGGCGAACAGGTACAGCGCGCCCTCCGCTGTCGGTTCAAATGGCGGCTCGCCGCCACCGAGGAAGCCAAACACGAATGTGGCACCGGCGCGGGTGGCGGTTTCTATCGCTTCCACCACCGCGTTCAGGGCCAGGATGCCACTGGCAAAAAACGGTACGCCGAGCAACAGGAACGCCAGCGCCAGTTGCAGACCCACGCCCACCACTACCGTGCGCCATTGCACACTACCGCGAGCGCTGCTCAGCAGCCAGGCCAATGCCAGGAAGACGGCGATGCCGAGAAACGCCTGCATCAGTGAACCTCCATGCAGAATTTGGTGAGGAACGCAGTGCCGATGCGCCAGTAGCAGCCGCTGCCGAGCTCCAGCGACGCGTTGGCTGCGTTGTTGCCCACGTATCGGGCGGCGAATCGTTGGTTGTGGGAGTCTATCTCCAGACGCACCTCACGGTAGCCAATGTAGAGGCCCACCAGCGGGAAGATGGCTTTGTACACCGCCTCCTTGGCGCTGAAGATGAGCGTTGCCACATCAAGCCCAGAAGCCGCTGACAGATCGAGCACCGCGCGCTCCTCGACGGTCAGGATGCGTTCTGCCACACCGGACGACATGCGCCCGGTGTCCTCGATGTCGATACCCACGCTCTGGTTCAGACCGACCACGCAGGCTGCCGCGAGGTTGGTGCTGTGCGTCAGGCTGCCGCGCACGCCGGCAGGCCATACCGGCGCGCCGCTGTCAGCGCGGCCAATGGGCGCCGCTGCTGCGCCATGTCGCAGCAACGCTTCGTGGGCGCTGCAGCGGGCGCTGGCATAACCCTGCCGTCGCCGTTCGCGGGCACTCGACAACGCCTGCTGCTCTTCGGCGAACAATGCGGACCAGCGGTCTGCGACCGGCAGGATCACCAGCACGTCGGGGCTGTCATCCGGCGCACCCACCAGTTCGGCGGGCAGCCCTTCGGGAGCGAAAATTGCCAATGGATGCAGTGAGTTAGCTACATTAGTTGACGAGATTGTGATTCATACCGGCGGCAGATACCATCGCGGGATGAGTACATCGCCACGCATTATCCTGCTGAACGGCTCATCCAGCGCCGGCAAGACCACTCTGGCCCTGAAGCTTCAGCAGTTGCTGCCGGAGCCCTGGCAACATATTGCGCTAGACCAGTTCCGAGACGGTTTGCCGGGTCGTTACCGCGGCTTCAACTCGCCGGAAGATACCCCGGGGGCGCAGGGTCTCAATATCGTCCCCACGATGCGCGGGGAACAGGCGCTCACGGAGATCCGCTTCGGCGACTACGGTCGTCAGGTGCTTTCCGGTATGCGCCGTGCCATCGCGGCCTTCGCTCAAGCGGGCAACAACGTCATCATCGACGACCTGCTCTTCGAGGCCGAGTTTCTGCATGACTACGCGAACGTGCTAGCCGGCATCGACACCTGGTTCATCGGCGTGCGTTGCAGCCTCGAAGTGGTCAATCAACGGGAGAGCAAGCGCGTGGGTCGTTTCCCGGGCACTGCGCAGTCGCACTTCGAACAGGTGCACGCCCACGGCCACCCCTACGACCTTGAAGTGGACACCTCCTCTGCCAGCCCGCGGGCGTGCGCCGAGGCGATAATTCGGCGGCTCGAAAACCCGCCGCTGGCGCTGCGCAAGCTCTCCACACAGATCGCCCAGGGCGCGAACGGAGACCGGACTTGAGCGACGCGGACGACCTCCGGGCGCTCATCGAGGACGCACAGCGCATCGTCTTCTTCACCGGCGCAGGTATCAGCACCGAGTCGGGCATTCCCGATTTTCGCAGCCCCGGCACCGGCCTGTGGACAAAGATGAAACCGATTCAGTTTCAGGACTTCGTCGCCTCTGACGCGGTGCGTCAGGAGTCCTGGCGGCGTCGTTTCGATGGGGAGCGCACCATCGAAGATGCAAGCCCTAACAGCGGTCACTATGCGGTTGCCCATCTCATTGCATCCGGCAAGGCCGTGGCGGTGATCACGCAGAATGTCGACAACCTCCACCAGGACTCCGGCGTGGAAGACGATGCGGTGATCGAGCTGCACGGCAACGCTTGCTACGCGAAGTGCCTGAGCTGCGACACCCGATTCGAGATGGCGGATCTCGAGGCGCAGTTCAAACGCCTCGGGCGCGTGGAGCCCTGCGGCCGGTGCGGCGGTATCGTCAAGAGCGCCACGATCTCCTTCGGTCAGGCGATGCCCGAGCGGGAGATGGCTCGGGCACAGGCGCAGACGGAGCAGTGTGACCTGATGATCGTGCTCGGCTCTTCGCTGCAGGTCTATCCCGCAGCGGGATTCCCGGAGTACGCCAAGCGTCTGGGTGCGCGGCTTGCCATCGTCAACCGCGAGCCAACGCCGCTGGATGACATTGCTGACGTGGTGGTGCACGACGCGATCGGCATCACCATGAGCTACGCGGCGGGCATCAACCGCTGAGCGCCGGGTTCACCTTGGCAGACCAGCGTCAGATCATCGAAGCCGCACGCGCACTGATGCCGGAGTGGTGCGATCGAAGCGTGCAGGTGCTCGAGTTCCTGGATGGCGGCTACAGCCACGCGAACTATCGTCTGCGGGTGGATCGAACCGACTACGCTTTGCGCATCGCTTCGCATCTTTCCGACGCGCAGCGCACATTTGAGGCCGACTGGTGGCAGCAGTTGCCCGCAGGGCTGTCCGCACCTTTTGTGCGTTACGGCGTACACACGGGCACGCTGCTGACCGCCTGGGTTGAAGGGCCGTTGCTCGTGCAGGCCGGAGCGGACGATGCAGCCCTCCTCTCTTATCTGCACGACTTGCACAGCCGCCTGCCAGATCCTGGGCGTCGTTACGATCTACCGGCGCTCATAGACGGCTGGCTGCCAGCTTCGTTACCCGCGGGCGTGCGGCGCGCCCGCACCGCACTGACCCCCTTGTCAGATGCGTCGCCATGCCACAACGACCTGAATCCATGGAACGTCATCTGCACATCGCCCCGCTGGACCAGCCTCGACTGGGAGTTTGTCGGTGCGAATGACCCGCTATTCGACGTCGTTGCCCTTGCCTGCGGACTCGGTCGCGACACGCACACGGTACGCGCGTTGTGCCAATCCTATCTTGGTGGGTCTGTGAGACAGGAACGGTTCGATGCGCAATTCGCCGCCTTCTGGCTGCGCGAATACGCCTGGGCGGTAGATCAGATCGCGCGGGGCAACGATCGGACGGAGGTGCTCGAACAGCGTGACGCCGCGCTAGCGAGGCTCGAGTGAGCTGAGCCAGGATGTCACGAGAGCCAGCCGCTGGGCAACGCTGCCGGATACCTCTAGCACCGGATCGCCGATGCCTTCGAGCAGTTGCCGATACTGCTGGTGCAGGCGCTCGCGATCGTAGGGGTGCTCCCGTAAGGGATCCGGCTGCCAGGGCATATCCGGCGCACAGAGCACGTAGGCGCGCGGCGCGCGCGCTTGAAAACGCTCGGCGAGCACCGTGGGCCACACATCGAAACGTTCCCTCAGCCAGATGCGAATGACGGTAAGGTCTGTGTCTGCCACCACCCAGCCGCCGTGGTCGGCGAGAGCGGTGTCCTCGTTGTCTGCTTGCGTCAGGCCGATGCGCACCACATCGTCGATGTCGTAGGTCTGCTGCGGCGTCAGCATGCGCCGTGCGGCTTCCGGTACAAGACGCGCATCGAGGTGATTCGCCAGGGCCGTGGCCAGGGTCGTCTTGCCGCTGCTTTCCGCACCCGTCACGCACACCAGCCGCAGGTTCAAGCGCGCGCCTCCACCATGGAAGCTCGCCAGGTGCGCCAGCCCAGTACTGCCATCACCAGATACACGGCGTAGAGCAGCAGATAACCATAGAGCCCCTGCTGGTAGTAGACGACGCAGAGAATGACGTCCACCACGAACCAGACGACCCAGTTCTCCAGGTACTTGCGGGCCGCCATCCACATGGCCGCGAAGCTCAGCACGTTGGCAAAGGAGTCCCACAGGGCAAGCTCGGCACCCATGGACACCATCACAGGCGTCAGCATCGTCGTGCCCACCACCACCAGACCACCCAGTACCCACCAGGCGACAGTCGGCGTGCGCGATACCGGCAGTACCTCCTGCGCATCACCCGAACCGCGGGTCCAGTACCACCAGCCGTAGGCGTTGGCCACGATGTAGTACACGCTGATCAGAGCGCTGGCCAGGAGCTGCTGCTCGAGCATCAGGTACACGCTGACGAGCGCGTAGGCGATACCTAGCGGAAAGGTCAGAATGTTCTGGCGCGCCAGCAGCCACACGCAGAGCAGGCCGGAAATCAGCGCGAATGCTTCCAGAATCTGGTTTGCTTCCAATGGATGGACCCCGTACGACTGTGCGCACGATGCCGCCGTGGCCGCCGGGAAGCAACACATGCGCAACGCGTGCTGAAGCTCTAGACTTACGCTCGAACCAGGATTTCGAGCAGTTCGAACAAGGAGTATTTCGCCCCATGGCCAAAACCATCGCCATCGTGGAAGATGACCCGGACCAGCGGGCGAATTATACCGACGCCATCAGGTCCAAGGGGTATTCGGTAAATGCCTACGGCAGCCGCGAAGAAGCGCTCGAGGGCATCGATATGAACATGCCGGATCTGGTGATCCTCGACATCATTCTTGGCGAGGAAGTGGATGGCGGCTTTCAGCTCTGCCGAGACCTGCTCACCCGTGCACCGCAGCTGCCGGTGATCTTTCTCACCGAGCGCATCAACGAGATCGACAAGATATCCGGTCTGCGTCTGGGCGCCTGGGACTATCTGCCTAAACCCATCTCGCTGGAGTATCTGGCAGAACGGATCTCCTCGCTCCTGCGTATCAACGAGTTCCGCCAGGAGAATGACGAGGAGCACAGCGCGAGTGCGAAGCGCATTGGCGATCTCGTGCTTGATCAGGATGCACTACTGGCTTCCTGGAAAGGCAAGCGAATCGACCTGTCCGGCACGGAGTTTCGCATGCTCGCGAAGCTGGTACGGCAGCCAGGTCACGCGGTGAGCTACGAAACGCTCATGAATGCGACGATGCAGAGCTTGGTGACCAACAACACGATCAACACGCACATGCGAAACATCCGCAAGAAGTTCGAGAAGATCGACGCTGACTTCGGTCACATCAAGAGCGAGTACGGCTTCGGTTACCGCTGGGCGGAATGAAGATTTTCAAACGCATACGCGGCCCCCGCATCGGCACGAAGCTGATGATGCTCGGCGCGTTGCTGATGATTATTCCGTTCCTCAGCTACCGCCAGTTGGTGGACATGGAGCGTCTGCTCATCACCGGCCAGCAGAATGCACAGATCCTGACCGCTAAAGGAATCTCCACTCTGTTCAATGGTCGTGATGACCTGTTCAAAGACCTGCCCGTTTCCAATCAGGACTACGAGCCGCTCTTTGCTAACCCGCTGGAGAACGCCGTGCGTATCGACGGGCGGGTGGACGACTGGGGCAGCGGCCTGCAGGACAGCTTCATCACTTTCGGCTCGCAGCTCGGCGGCGAGGACGGCGACATGGCGTTGCTGCTCGGCGAACGCGGTGGTCAGCTCTACGGCTTCGTGCGCATCGATGATCCCGAGCGGGTGTTTCGAGACCCACAGGTGTTGCGCCTGGACAATGCCGACCAGCTACGGCTGAGCTTCATCCGGACAGACGGCGAGGATGGTCGCATCGTGCTGGTTGGCGACGGGCCTGGCGTGCTCACCGCCTATGAAATGGACGCCGACTGGCGGTTCGCGGCCACCGGCGCACCGGAGAACCGGGTTACCGGGGCGATGGTAGCGAGAGAGCGCGGCGTGGACATCGAGTTTCGCATGCCCCTGGATCTATTGGGATCGGGGCGCTTCTTCGGCCTTGCGTACGCTGATGTGGACGATCCGGTGAGCCGCGCGGTCAAGCGTATTTCGCAGACGCTCCCAACCGCCGGTAAGCAGAGCTTTGACCTGGTGGTACTGCGCTCACCCGAGGTGCGGACCATTATCGAAGGGCTGGGTTTCGCCGGCGCCCGGATCCTTGTCATCGATCAGAGTGCTCGGGTGCGCGCGGAGACGGGCGCACGCCTGGAAGAGAGTGTGCCGAAGGTCACCGATGGATGGTTCGGCAGCGTACGGCGCGGATTCGAAACCGTGCGGCCATTGCTGCACCGAATCACTCTTGGCGAACGGTACGAGCCGATTCAGAGCTCCGTAGCGGAATCCGAGGCAGTGGCGCAGGCGGTGATTCAGGCGTCGCTGGATGGCGCGCCAATCGCCCGGCAGCGGCGGCTGACCGAGGCGCAGGAGATCATCATGGCAGCCCACCCGATCTACTCGAAAGACTCGATCATCGGCTCCGTGGTGGTTGAGCAGCCCATCGACGAGATCCTCACTTTCCAGCGTTCCTCACTGGAGCAGGTGGTG
>JAUIED010000289.1 GCA_030428905.1 Gammaproteobacteria bacterium | reverse complement strand
TGAACGGGATACCAGGCTGCTTTTTCAGCAGCCTGCTAACTCCAACGTAGCGCATTGAACCGCAGGCGACCGGCGCGCTTCCTCACGGGCGCGCCGTTTCGCCAGCATTACAGCTCCCGCCGCACCACTCTGCCCACGGCGGCCGGTCTTCCGCCCCACCGAAGCGGTCCATGTCCATCATGAGGTGAAGCAGAGACTGGTTGATGGACGGTTGCTGCGGAATCCCGGCAACGATGGCCCGCATCCGCCGAACACGTTCCGGGTCCGCTGCAGCGCGATCCTGCGCTTCGTATGGGTCTGAGGAGACCTTGTACAGCTCCACCCCTTCGCCGGAGATAATGAGCTTCCAATCGCCCTCGAGTACTGCCCTTTCCTCTCGATTGACGGCGACAAAGGCGGACTGCGCGGCAACCTTCTCCCCGCAGATGGACGACCATCGCGCTTCGCCATCCAACACATGCGATGACGGCAGGTCGACACCTGCAACCACCGCCAGCGTAGGTAGCACATCCTGTATGGTCACCCTTGCCCCCACGGTTGCTTGCGGCAGACGCGCTGGCCAGCGATGTGCCGATGGAACGAGCAGGCCTCCCTCATACACCGCACCCTTGCCACGCCGGTATGGACCGTTGTCCGCGCCGCGGTCTTCGGTGTTGTAGCGTAGGAACTCCAGAAAGTCGGTAGGCACCGGCCTGCCGCAAAAAACATCGGCTTCATGTCACGGCTCCGACACTGTGTTTTCCAGGTGACCGAGATAGGTGGCTTCGGTTCTCACCACATCTCCCGGTTGCAGATAAAAGCCCTGGTTCCAGATGTTGACCGGCTTGAACAGCACGCCCGCCGCGGTACCCGTGAGGATGAGCGTGCCCGCTGGAATATCGCGTTGTGGCAACAAACTCACCATCTCTTTGCCCTTGGTGTAGCTCCAGGGCTTTACCTCGAAGGCCTGCGCGACAATCTGCTCAATCGGCAGGATCAGGTCCTGCATGCGAAACTGCTGCCGTTTCTCGTCGTTGACGTAAAGCGCAAGCTCCAACGACCGGTAGAACTCCGGCGAACGGGGAACGACTACCAGATACCCCGTAGGCAGGCACTGCGCGCACGCTTTGCCGGAGGCAAAACCGGTGAAGCCCAACGGCTCGCCGAGGTCGATCTCCCGGATCAGCGTCCAGCGATCAGTGAAATCGTTGCACAGAACGAGAGCAAAATCCGGCAGCACCGCGGGGTTGTCGATGGCTGCGAGCGGAACCATACACAGCTCCGCCTCGAAATCCAGGCGCGGCAGGAACGGAACCGCATCGTTCCAGTGTCCTGCGGGCGTGAGCTTGGGAAACAGAAACGGTGGATCGTCCGAATACACTTCCTCTGCGTGCTCTTTGAAGTTTGTCCCAGCAGCAACCGCCGGATGCGTATAGGAAAGGGGCATCACGAGATCCGCAAGCGCAAATCGTTCGGCGGCCTGTGAGGGATCCGGCAGCAGCGATTCATCGAGATTGCGCAAAAAATCGAGCAGATCTGTCGTCGCAGCCTCGCCAAACTGCCTGGTGAGATTGACACCCAGCAGCGCGTCACCCGCGTGCTCCGTCACCAGAATAAGTCCCCGCGCAGATCGAGCGAAGGTCAAAGCCTGAGCACGATCGGCAATCCGCGGATCGAAAGGTCCTCGCTTGCCGTCGACGACCGGTTGCGACTGGTGGTAGCTGTAACCGACAAACGCCAGCAGCAACGAGATCAACACGAGGATCAAAATTCTCAACACATTTACCCCTATCCGGTTGGTTACGCCCGAGATCGCAGTGCTCCATACCTTAGATGAGCCCCTGAATTAGGAAGGTGGTCGCCGGCACCCAAGCCCGCATCCCTATCGAACGCCGGGACCTGAATTCTGCAGCGGCCGTACGGGGCATTCAGAACGCACACCTACTCCGACTTGCCAACCTCTCGCAGCTCCACCTCCGTTGCCGCCTCGCGCAGCGAAACATCGCTGTCCGATGTGACGAGGGTGTGGATGGCTGCCGCGATCCTGGAGTGATCCCACGCGGAGTTGACCCGCAGCACGTTGGACATCAGCGCCACCGTGTACCGCACCGGGTTGCCGTTCTGCTCAGTCTCAACGGTGGTTACGGAGTTCATCATGTTGCGTACATTGCCCATGTACTTGCCGCAGCGGAAGCCCTCTTCTGCCGCACACTGATACAGCGAGCCGCTCTTGAAATACACGCCCGCCGCCGCGAGCTCGGGAGCGTACACGTACCGATAGCGCCGCTTGGAGACATACAGGTAGCGTTTCATCTCCAGGCTCGACCAGCGGTCCACGAGGAGACCCTGTTCCATGCGCAACATGAACTGCACCAGCGCCCCCGTAGTGGCGTACGACTGTCCGCCAGGTACCCGCGCCTTTCCGGTGCGCGTCCAGAATGATCCCTGCATCAACGTCTCGGGATCGAGGTTTGCCTGTACGATCGCATCCTCGACCACCTGCCGCGCCAGATCACCGAGCTGTTTCTTCGGTGTATCGGCAAAGAATGCGGCTGCCTGCTCGTCCGAAACGGGATAGGCGCCACCGAACGCCCGCATGAGCATGGTTTCGCGCCAAAGCACACTGCCGGCACCGTTGGCAGATGCCGAGATGGCATGATCCAGCCATTCAGACAGGCGAAACCGATCCTCCGGACGCAGCCGCGCGCTGCGGTTCAGACCGCGCTCCGGCTCATAGTGCGGCACCGCGTGCTCGTCGATGATCACCCAGTCACCCGCAGGCACCACCGTTTCCCGCAACACGCGCCTGCGATCGCGTACATCGGGAAAGGTGCGGGCAAGCTCGTGGAACAAGGCCAGCATGCTGACAATTTTCCCGACGCTGCCCGGGTTCTGCTTCTGATCCGGTCGCAGCGCCGCCCAGCGAATGTTTTCCTGTTTGGAGAAATCCACCAGGACGATTGAGTAGGAGGGATCACGTGCAGCGAACAGGCGTGTCAGCTCGCGATCCCAGCGCGGGTCGCGCTGTAATGCGGCTAGATCCAGGCGTGGCTGATCTGTGAGACGAAGTCTGACATCGATCATCTGCAGCCGATTTCCTGACGGCTGCGGTCGCGCCTGATCTCCAAGCAAACGCTGAATTCCGGAGCGCTCGACCCCATCCAGCGGATAGGCGTGCGCCCAACAGGCAAAGTACGCCAGCACGACGCCTGTAATCAGTCGACTCACTCAGAAACCTCCATCGCCACCGGCGTGTCATCAAGCGGCGGCGAGAGCACCACCGGCGTTCGCCTTTCCACCAGTGGCCGAATCTGAAACAGGGTGAGGGCTCCATCCACGAAGCCGAACTCGATATCCCACGGCCTGGCAACACCAGACTCGTCCAAGACCGGCTCATAGCGTGCCTGAACCTCCTCCACGAGCATCAGCAACGCGGCCTGCTCCGATGCTGTGAGCACGGCACCTTCCGCTGCGGGCAGCCAGTGGATACCGCCGCTGGCATGCAATGCGCGCTGATACGGCGCACGCGCTTCCGACAGCACAATGGCGGGCGCATCACGACGCAGCACGAGCGTTTCTGCCGCCTCGCCACCCACCGCGCCGCCGATACCCCACGCCGTGGATACCGTGACACCAGGACGGTGGCGATTGGCGAGGTTGGTGGTCACCAGCACACCGGATTTGCTCGACGGCACACTCTTCATCAGCAGCACTGATGCATAGATATCCGCCGGGTTCGTGAGCAG
>JAUIED010000288.1 GCA_030428905.1 Gammaproteobacteria bacterium | reverse complement strand
TATGTGGCGGATGTGTGGGGGCGGCGCGGTGCGCTGCTGGCTGGATGCGTGGCATCCGGCGTGGGCCACACGGCGCTGCTGTTCGCCGATGGTTTCTGGGATCTCTTTGTTTTCGAAGCCGGTATGGCGGTTGCCCGCAGCCTCATCTCTGGCGCTGACCTGGCGGTTGCCTACGAGTCGTCGCGGTTGGCCGGCGATGAAGCCGAAGGCAGTGCGGTGGGACGGTTGTTTGCCTGGCAGACGGTGGCTGAGGCCGTGGCGGCTGTCCTGTGCAGTATCGTGCTCGTGTTCGGCGACATGGTGCATGTCGTGCTGCTGCAGGTGTTCGCAGGCTGGTTGCCGTTGATGCTGGTACTGCGAATAGTCGAACCGCCGCGAGAGGTGCTCGAGGCGAGTCATCACGCGGAGAACTTTCGTCGCGTTTTCACCCACCTGTGGCAGGGAGGTACCGTCCTGCGCCTGACCGTGCTGGTTTGGTGCGTGTGGGGGCTCACCACCTATTACGCGGTGTGGTTGCTGCAGACGGTGTGGCAGAACCAGCAGTTGGCGCTGGTGCACTTCGGCTATCTCTGGGGTGGCTACTGGCTGGTGGCGGCTGCCGCCGGTCGCTGGGCGTCGGGGCTCGAGCGCAGGTTGGGAGCGCCGGCCCTGCTGGTGTTCTGCGGTGCTGCACCGGTGTTGGGGTATCTCGGCCTCGCGTGCCCCGATGCGCTCACCAGCGTGGTTGGCGGTATGCTCTTCTTCGCTGCACGCGGGCTGGGTGTGGTGCTGCTGCAGCAGGCGTTCAACGCACGAGTGCCCGATGCGTTCAGGGCTACCGCCAACTCGCTGCTGGGGTTTGGTTTCAGCATCGCCGCTGCCATTACAGGGCCCCTTGCCGGTGCCATGGTGGATGCCTGGTCGCTGAGCCATGCGCTCGCGGCACTGGCTGTGTTTTCCGCATTGGTATGCGGGTGTCTCGTGACGCCGTTGGTACTTGCCGTGCGACGTGCTGCACGCCGTGCTCCCGCCTGACGGGGGAGCACGGCTACCCCATAATATGATGCTCGTACCGGTGCATTGCCGGTGAAGGATCACGCCGGACAAGGACATCTCATGGCGGAACAGTTCGACAGCCTTTCAGACGAACTCATCGACTTCATTCATGCTCAGCGGATGTTCTTCGTCGGCACTGCCGCGGCGGACGGACGGGTGAACGTTTCGCCGAAAGGCATGGAGAGCCTGCGGGTAACGGGCGCAAACGAGATTCTCTGGCTAAACCTTACCGGTAGCGGCAACGAGACGGCGGCGCACCTGCAGCAGGTGAACCGCATGACGCTGATGTGGTGTGCTTTCGAAGGCCCGCCGCGCATCCTCCGGGCCTACGGCACGGCTGACACCATCCATCCGCGTCACCCGGATTGGGCTGCCGCCAGCAGCGTGCTTCCGGCATCCGCGGGTACACGGCAGTACTACCGGTTGCACATCGATCTGGTGCAGACGTCCTGTGGCTACGCCGTGCCGCTGTACGAATACGTCGAGGATCGCAAGGCGCTGACCCTGTGGGCCGACAAGCGTGGCGCAGAAGGTGTTCAGGCGTACTGGAAGGAGAAGAACCAGACCAGCCTCGACGGACTGCCCACTGGAATTTTGGAGGACCTGTGAACGCGCATGTGCAAGCTGTCGTCGAGCGCGTGGGCGAGCGGCTGGGTGGTGAGGAGCTAGCGGAGCGATTCACGAGCCTTTTCTGGAGCAAGCTGCCCGCGGGCGATCTGCATGGCAGAAACGTCGAAGACGATGCCGGAACCACGATCGCCGGCTGGCGCCTGTTCTCACGGCGCCCAACCCCTGCGGTATCGGTATCGGTACGCAACCCTGAGCATGCGCGTGATGGCTGGCAGAGCGCGCATACCGTGGTGCGGGTGCTCATGGACGATTCGCCTTTCGTCGTCGATTCCGTGCTCATGGTGCTTTCGCACGGCGGGCTTGTTACCCACCTTCTGGGCAACGTCGTCTTCTCTGTGGAGCGAGATGCCCACGGCGAGTTGCAATCCTGCGACGTGGACCGTAACGGTCGCGCACGCGAAGTGTATCTCTATGCGGAGATCGATCGTGTGCCTGACGCGCAGCTCGAGGGTTTGCAGGAAGCCCTTGAAAACACGCTTTCAGATGTGCGCCTGGCGGTTGGTGACTTTCCCGCCATGCGGCAGAAAGCCAAAGACTGGCTGGAACTTCTCAGCGCCCGTGATGGCGAGCATGGTGAGGAGTGCAGCGCCTTCGTGCGCTGGCTGCTGGACGATCACTTCACCTTTCTCGGCTACCGCGAGTTTCGTTACGTAGACGGTTTCGTGGAACAGGTTGCGGATAGTGCGCTCGGTATCCTGCGCGATCGGCACGCATCCACGCGCCGCCGGCTGTCGGATCAGCCCCAGGCGGTGCGAGACTTCCTGCTCGAGCCGGTGCTGCTGTCATTCTCGAAATCCGGCACCCTTTCCCGTGTGCACCGACCGGCGCACCCAGATTACGTGGGCATGCGTGTGCTCGACGAGGCAGGCAACGTGATCGGCGAGCATGGCTTTCTGGGCCTGTACACATCGCGGGTATATCTGGAGCACCCACGAACCATTCCCATCGTGCGGCGCAAGGTGCAGGCGGTGATCGATGCATCGAACCTCGACCCCGCGGGGTTTGACGGCAAAACCCTGGCGCAGGTGCTGGCCACCTATCCACGCGACGAGCTCATGCAGATCGACGGCGAACTGCTCAAGCGGCACGCACTCGACATCACGTATATCCATGAACGTCGCAGAACCCGCGCGTTTTTCCGCTTCGACCCCTATGGACTGTTTGTCACGGCGCTGATCTATCTCCCCCGTGACCTGTATCGCACCGATGTACGATTGCGCCTGCAGGCGCTGCTGGTGGACCGGTTCGATGCACAGCATGCCGAGTTTCAGCCGTATTTCTCGGAGTCGATCCTGGTGCGGCTGCACTTCACCCTGCGGGTGAAGCCCGGCACCCCCGCAGGTGTGGACACGGCAGCGCTCGAGCAGGACATCATCGCGCTCACGCGGGACTGGCTTGCGGAGTTTGCGCTGCAGGCGGTGACGCGGCTTGGCGAAGCCGAGGGCCGCATTCTCGCGCGACGCTACGGCGCGGGCTTTGCTGCCGGCTACCAGGAAGATTACTCGCCCCGCAGCGCCGTAGACGACATGTTGCAGATGCAGCGGCTGGAAGCTTCGGGCACCCTCGTCACGCATCTGTTCCGGCATCCGGAAGATCCGGAGGAGTGGCTGCGCCTGAAGGTGTTCCATAGCAACGTGCCGCTTCCGCTCTCCGATGTGATCCCGGCGCTGGAGAACATGGGGCTGCGGGTGCTCGGCGAAACACCGCATGTGGTAAGCCGCGAAGATGGCACACGGGTGAGCATTCAGGACTTTCAGCTGCGCTCGGCGCAAGCCCTGGATCTGACGAAAGTGGCGGGCCTGTTCGAAGAGAGCTTTGCGCAGATCTGGCACGACCGAGTGGAGAACGACCGGTTCAACCAGCTGACCTTCTCGCCGGGCCTGAGCTGGCGGCAGGTCGAGGTACTGAGGGCCTACGCGCGCTATAACAAGCAACTCCGGTTCGGCTTCAGCCTCGATTACATGGCCGATGTGCTTGTGGCGCATCCGCAGGCGGCTGAGCTTCTGATGGCGCTGTTTGAAGCCCGCTTCACGCTCGACACGGCAGCCGGCGTCGACATGCAGG
>JAUIED010000062.1 GCA_030428905.1 Gammaproteobacteria bacterium | reverse complement strand
TCAGGCGTTGGAAGATACGCGTATCAAACTGACCAAAGCAGAGTTACAACGAGACGAAGCGATTGCGCGGACTGCTGAACTGAAGGGAAGTGTTGCTGAGCTCAAGCAGGAAAATAAGGATATTCGGGAGCATTTTGAACACTACCAACAACACACTGCGGAAGACCGACAGCAGGAGCGCGAACAGTTCCGTATGCTAACCCAAGGATTAAAAGAGCAGATCCAAGATCTACAACACCGGCTTACCCAGGCTGAGTCCAAAGCGTCCGAGTTACTTGATGCCAATGCACAGTTACAAAGCAACGCCGGTAAACTTGAACAGGTCAATGCAACACTAAACAGGGAGCTAAACGGAAAGATAGAAGATATCCAGGAGCTGAAACAAAATCTTGAAGACTCCTTAACGAAGTACCGGGATTTCCAGCATAAAAATGGACAATTGGTGGAAAACATGACAGTGATCACCACTCAGAAAGCAGAAGTGGAGAAGCAAGTAGCTGTGTTATCCCAGGCATTGGAGGCCGCCAAAGCTGAACTAAAAGCCTGCCAGGACAAGATTGTATTTCTGACTGACGAGAACAAGGTAATAATTCAGGAAAAGGCGATGATCCAGGGGCAGTTCAAGCAACTACAGGGTTCTCTATGATCGCGTTAGAGCCAAACTTGTCAAATCTGTCGGTTCTTCCACGGGTCCCCTAGATGGCACCCGTGATCTGCTGCTCATCCCGATCTCTGTAGCTGCGACGATATGGGGGATGCTGTTCGGCGGCGATGAACCAGACCGCTACTTCAAACGCGTGCTTGCCTGGGGCCGGCGCAGCGAGGTCTGGATCAACCTGTTCGGTCATCATGTCGAGGAGCAAACCGCAGATCGGCTGATCGAACCGTTTCAGCAACGCGTGTTCGATGAGGTTGCCAACAACCCACAGCTCCGCAAAGCCTCCACCGAGCTCAACCGAGCGCTGGACCAGATTGGCAGCTCGCTGTCCGCCGAGCGCAAGGGCAATCGCCCTCACCCGCCTGAGGATTCCCCCAACCAGGAATCCCCGCCTCCAGCCCCGGGCCTCGACAAATCCTCCTGACGATCTAGTTTTAGATAGATACCGCGTTGCGCACGATGCGCAGGTTGATTCATGGATCTGATACGACGAATAGCTTTCGGGCTGCTGATCGGGCTGAGTGCGGCTTGTGGCAGCAACCTCGAAGGAATGACCGACGCAGAGTTGCAGGAGAAGGTGTTCGAATGCAACAAGCCCGGACTCTCCCCCGGCATGGCGATTCAGTGTGATAACTACCGGCGTGAATGCAGTCGCCGCCGTGAGCAGGGACGCTTCGTGTGCTGAGCCGAGCGGCTTCTGCGGTCTGGCTTGCCCTCTGCGCCCACAGCTTGGCCGCCGCGCAGCCGCGACCGGTACTCGATGGCGCGCTCGGGCTGGAGTTTGGCGACGGCATTGCGCCGGAGCGGCTCGGCGCAAGTCTGGATACGGCGCCATTGGATGCCGCTGCTTACGCCTCCGTGCTGAGCGCTGTCGACCTTGCCACCGACCATGCGGACAACGGCTGGCACCACTTCGACTCGCAGGAAGTCCCTCGGGTGCTTCGCGCAACACCCACCCGCTACTTCGTGCAGATTGACGACGATCGGCATCCACTGCAGATCGTCGCTGAGCTGCCGCAGGACTGCGAATCACTGGCTGAAGCGCTCGGCAGTCTCATCACCAAAAAGTACGGTTTCGACGCTGAATCTTTAGCAATCAGTGCAACATTCACGCGTTTTGAGCGTTGGACGTTTCGCGCACGGCGTGCGGTGATCCTCTGTGCCGGTAGTGCCGGTTGGCTGACCTTCCTGGACCCACCACAGATCTCCAACTGGCAACGCCTTCAGGCACAAGCCGACAAGCAGCAACTCGCGCTGGAGATCAAGGGACGTATCGTGCAGGCAAGCCGATTCGCGCACGGCAGCCGCCGAGGGTTGGACGGCGCGTTCGGTGTGCTCTTTGCCGCGCCGTTTCCCGGCCACGAAGCCCTGCCGAAGGATGCGCCTACCCCAGTCGCCCTCGACCGCTTGCGAGCGCCGTTCGATGCGGGACAGTTCGAACTGACGGTGTCACCCAATGGCTACCCTTTCCGCATCGGCGCACAGTTCCCGGGGCTCAGTATCGAGTGGGCCGCCCCCCTTCTGGAAGCAAAACTCGGCACCCCACAGAAACGCACTGCAAGGCATATCGTCCACAAGGTGGGAGATGACTTCGCCATTCTGAAGAAAGTGCCGGATGGTGGCGTGGAAATGGTGTTCATCGACGGCGACGGGCAACGCGGCCAGCGCGCCAGGGCCGATGCGGCGGCCGAAGCGGACTGGCAGGACGAGGTGGAAGGCCTGTGACTCGTGCGGATCGCAGAAATGGCCGGGATCGCAGGCGGCGCCAGGCGCCCTACTCGCACAAGGATCGCCGCTCGTCAGAGCGCCGAAACACCGCAGAGCAGGCGTTTCTCTGGTCGAGAATGCAATCTCACGCGCTCGCCAGCTGACGCTCCAGACCGCTCGCCAGAGACGCACTCAACACCTGATTGAACTGCCCGTACGCCGTGCCCAGACGATCGAGAACAAAGCGCAGAAACAGTTCCTGCACAACCTCAATGGATGCCTTATCGAACTCGATCAGGTGGCAGGATTGCACGAAGTGCCGCGCCACCTGATAGGGCCCGATTGGTAGGCTCGCCAGATCCAGCGGGCGTTCCGTCATGTCGGCTACCCGCTCGACGATGCTGCGCAGCAATGCGCCGAAGTGCGCTGAACATTTACGCGACATAGCGAGTGCAATGGCATCCAGCTCACGGTCGTCGCTGGCCAGATCGACATCTTCGAACCAGGCTTCTGCGCCATCGTTCATGCGCTTGGTAAACGTTTCCATGAGCAGCTGGCGACGAAAGCGCAGCTCCCGCATGAGATTGAAACAATAGCCCTGGTAGGATGAGTCTGAGTCGCGGTAGGCGAGCTCGAACAGACCATCCTCCAGATTTGAATAGAATCCTTCCATCAGACGAGCCACCTCCGCTGTGACTTGACGGTGCATCATGAGTAGATGCTCATGGTCAACGGAGCGATTCATCCCCTTCCCCTGGATGCGTATCACGTGCGGCCAGTCTATGAGGCGGTTGATAGGCAAACAGTGATCCGCATCATGGTTTAGGCGTTGCCGCGTGGCGGCACAACTACTGAAATCGGATCTGTGCGTTCACGTACCCACTGCGCTCCTGGGCTTTGAAAGATGCTTGCACCACCGATACGCCATTGCTGCGCTCCAGCTGTGCCATCCATGCGAACACCTGATCGAAGGGTTGTTCCTGAAGAACTACGTTCAACAAGCCGCTGTCTTCCGGCTGCACGCGATTCAGCTTCAAACCGTTGGCGGTTGCCGCGCGGCTCAACACCTGGATCAAAGAACCGCTGGATGCGCCGCTTGCGCGTGCCTGTTGAGCAGCCCCCTGATTGATCTTCACGAAGTCCAGCGTCGCCTGGGCGTTGTCCAGCCGACCTACGGAAGCGGCATGCCAGTCGGCTACCGGTTTCCATGCGACAAGCCAGAGCATCGACACGACGATCAGTAAAGCAAGCGCGGCAACGATCCACTGCTCGTTGCGGTCGCGCCCGTAGAACCAGCGGCCCAATGCGCTGCGCTCGAAGCGTTCCCCAACACCGCTCATCGGCTTTCCCTGATGAGAAAATACGCACGCACGCCCTGATCCTCCTGCAGGGAGTTCTGCAGCTCCGCCTGCACTCCCCGCTCGGCAAGTTGCTGTTCCAGCCGCTCCAGCTCGGCAAAACCCTGCAGCACGATCTCCGTTTTCAGCTCGCCGCGATCACCGGCGAACTCCAGAGAACGCAGACGCGCAGAGTCTGGCAGAACGGAGGCGATGTCATTGCTCAGCCCTACGAGACCACGTCCGTCCGCCGCCACCGCTGATCCCAGCTTTGCCGAGAGCGCTCGGCGCACATTGCGCGGCTTTTCGCCGGGAAACAGGTTGGCGTACAAGCCCCTGGCTTCTTCGTCCAGCGCATCGGCGCGGCTGTCAGCCCACCAGGCCTCAGCAAGCATGGCACCCCACGCCACCAGTACCCAGACACACGCCAATGCCGCCGCCACTCCCCAGCCGCGGGAATGTCTGCTGCGCACACGCGGTGGTTTGAAGTCGCCCTGCAGCAGATTGATATCGGTGTGCCCGGACCACAAACGCGCCAACACTTCCATGCTGCTGCCGCCAGGACGCTCCACCTCGATACTGACGCCTTCGAGCTGTGCAGATTCGATGTCGGAAAGCGCTCCATTGATCAAGCGTACCTGGTCAATGGTCAGCGATTGCAGCGCAAGCATCAGGTTGGCGCGATCAAGCGTTGCCGCTTGCCCTTCGGTGCGCAGGAGAACCGTCTCCTGGTCGATGAGCGCCGTAGCTGTTTTCTCCGCCACGGGCAGCAGGTGTGCATCTGCTACGAAAAAGCCAGGCTGAACGCCGACGCTGCGAAGACAATCCAGCCATCCTTCTATCAGGTGTCGTTCGATGAGTTGACAGGGCACGGGCGAGCCAGCCTTGATTACACCGCTGGCAACGTGCATGCGGTCGATATCCGTAGCGATGAACTCTTCAACCGCATAGGGCAGCGCGCGGCGTATCTGGGCGGCACTGCGGCCGGGCACGGACGCCGAAACCTCGAGCACGCGCTGGTTGGGCACGAGCACCAGCACGTTTCCAGGCACCGCCAGCCAGTCCTGATTCGGATCTGCCAGATCACCCAGGCCATGATAGTCCGTGGTGCCTTCGCCGCGCACGGCGCCGCCATCCTCGAGCACCAGCCATTCCAGGCGCAGGTCGAAGCCTTCCTCGGATGGGTGGGCAGGTGTGAGCGGTCTCAATACCAATAATGGCACTGGGGAGTTCCTTGCTTGTTCTTTCGCGTCAGCATGCTGCCTACTGATCGCTCTCTTCATCGCTGGCAATCACCAGGGCGCTGGTAAAATCCCGCCCGAAATCCCGTTGCAGCACCGTGACGACACCCGTCGAGGGATCCCGGTAGGCCAGAGAGGACAGTATGGTAACCGCTTGGCCCACCTGAGCGTGAACGCTGATGCGAAAGTACTGGCTCTCAAAACTCAGATTGCCCTCCGCACCACTCAGACTCGGTACGATATTCAGCAGCTCACCATCATTGGCGAACGTGCGCACCATACCTTCAAGCGCTGCCAGGTCAGCCATGTCCACACCATCCTTCACGGCAGCGAGCACCTGCAGCGGTGCCGTGTTGGCATTAAGTGAAAACTCGGTGAGCCCAGGTACCACACACGTGTTGGCCATGAGCACCGCCCGCTCCTCGGGCTCCAGGGACGCAAGCAGCCAGGCCTCGGAGAGGTCCGCCATCTGTTGGTCGGCAGCCCGGTATGGGGGATCCATGAGTTGGTAGTCGGGGCTTTCCGCACCCAGAGCAGTTTCCGCATCCATGTTGCCGTCCACCCAGTCGCGCACCAGGTCTGCGGCAGTTTCCGCGACGCCCAGATTCAGCAACAATCGCCCCAACGCTTTGTATGCAGCGTCACCCGTGGCCTCGTTCGCCAGCATGTTCAGGTTGAAGCAACCGTTCTGCTCCTGCACCTGCACCTCGATATAGCCGCCCTCGTCCACCTCAAAAGGCGGCAAGGCCTGTGCCCAGGTTTCGTCCAGATGGTCAACATCTTTGCCGGTTCGCTCGAAATCTTCCCGCAGCGCCTGGCGCGCAAGCTCCTCGGCACCGAGCGCGTAGTTCAACGCCAGGTCGGACTCGAACTGATTGCGGCTCTGACCGAGCAGCAGCGCATGATTACCGCTCATGCGCACCGCAAGCGCTGTGAGCACCGCGAAGATCAGCAGCACCGCCATGAGCGCCACGCCGCGCTGTTTAGCTGGCACCGGGAAACTCCCAGATACGCTCGATGAAGCCATAGGGCGGCAATTCCATGCGCAGCAAGATCGCCCGCGGTTGCACCCCAGGCGGTTTCGGGGGTAGCCAGAACCCGTGGGTATTTCCCGTGTCGTCCACCAGCAGGAACTCCACATCCCGCACATCGGTGAGCAACGTTTGCTCGAACCGGCGGCTGTCCTGATCACGGTCCAGCACGTTCCAGTAAAACCGTTTGAGCGTGTCGTCCTCCACGGCATAAGCGACGCGCTGCAGGTTGGCGCGTGGTTGTCGCAGGGGGTTTCGCCAACCGCTTCGGGTGAACTCGATGATGCCGTCGTTGTCGATGAGCAGTGCGTCGCGATTGTCGCCGAACTCATCTTTGATGGACCGCGCGACCATCTGCATGACATCCCGTTTCATGAAGTGCATGGCACGCTGCACCTCGATGAGACGAGCGCCCCGCTCGCTCAGCACCGATTGGTGATCCACCACCCGATTGACGAGCTGCGCGCTGATGACACCGATCACCGCGAACACGGCCAACGCCACGACCATCTCAATCAGCGTGAATCCACGTACATGGCGCCGTGCCCGGCTTCGTCGATTCATCGCCCAACGAACGCCGTGGACTGATCCAGCGGGCCGATCGGCCTGCCCTCCTCGAGCTCATACACTTCGACTTCCACCCGACGCAACGTCGGATAGGTGGTCTGCTCGACGCGGGTGCGCAGCTCCCAGTCGCGCGCGGCCATCTGTACGCGCTCGGTGCTGCGGCCTACCGGCGGCACACTGTCTGCAGCCCGTATCTCGAGCTTCATGCGGACCAGGTGATTCTCGCCGACCCAATGTGCCAACTGGCGCCGCTCCAGGCTGAACGTCTGCGACGAGATGCTACCCACGGTGCTGGACACCACAATACCCGCCATCGCTACGACCACCAGGGCGACGAGCATTTCGATGAGCGTGAATCCGCGCATTCAGGCTTCCTCGTCGCGCTCTGCGCGCACACGGCTCAAACCGTCGGAAGTCACCGTCCACGGGGTACTTTCCCACTGCGGTTGCAGCGTGAGGGTAAATGGCGTCAGCTCTCCGGAAGAAAAGATGATCAGGTTGGGTTCGAGCCCCCGTTCCTCCTCGTCGTCGTCCTGGATGTCCCAGAGCGTGAGCTGGGGCAGCTCGAAGCCTTCGGTTTCAAGGGCCAGGCGGACATTAGCCGGCATGATTACAGCCTGCAGGGGCCGTTCGGTCTGTTCCACCCACGCTGCGTTGTAAGGGTCCAACTCCACGAAGCGGTAACCGCCCTCTTCCACCACCACACCCCACTCGCGGTTGCGCTGTAACGCGTTGGAACGGGCAAGTTCCATCCGCAGAGCAGCGCGTTCCGCTTCGCCACGAAGCTCCTGCTCCAGATTACCGCCGGTGAACGACAGGGTGACCACCGATGCGAGCACACCGATGATGAGCACCACCACCAGGATTTCGATGAGGGTGAAACCCCGCATCGGTACGCCCTCAGAGGTCGGCGTAACGAATGTCCGCGTCACCTTCCTCACCGCCCTCGACCCCATCGGCTCCCAGGCTCATGAGCGTGAAGCTCGATCCATCGCGCTCGTACACGTATTCGGAGCCCCAGGGGTCCACGCGCAGTTTGTCGATGTAGCCGTCTGGGTTGTAGTTCTTCGGTTCCGGAAAACCGGAGGGCTTGGTGACCAGCGCTTCCAGACCCTGTTCTGTCGAGGGGTACTGAAAGTTGTCCAGTCGGTACAAATCGAGCGACGCCGCCAACGTGCGCAGATCGTTCTGCGCCGCGGTGATACGCGCCTGGTCGGGGCGTGACATGAGGTTCGGCACGATCACCGCCCCAAGAATGCCGAGAATCACCACTACGATGAGAATCTCGATGAGGGTGAAACCCGCGTTGCGTGCAGTTGTTTTCAACATTGTCATACCCATGTTACTCATCAGATCGCCGTATTCATGTTCAGTATCGGCAGCAGGATCGCAAGCACGATGAACATCACCAGGCCGCCCATCAGTACCAGCATGAGCGGCTGAAACAGGTTGACCAACGTGGTGACGATGCGCTCCACCTCCTTCTGCTGATGGTCCGCCACCCGCTCCAGCATCTGGTCCAGCTCGCCGCTCGCTTCGCCGCTCGCCACCATATGCAGCAGCATAGGCGGGAAATAGCCCACAGTGTCCAGTGCTGCGCGCAGGCTGGTGCCCTCGCTGACGCGCTGCGTGGCATCCGCCAGGCGGCGTTTCAGATGGGTGTTGGACACCACCTCCTGGGCGATGTTCATCCCTTCCACCAACGGCACGCCACTACCGCTGAGAATTGCGAGGGTGTTGGCATAACGCGCGGCATTGGCGCTCCTGGAGATGCGCTTGGCCAGCGGCAGATCGAGCACCCGCGCATCCCAGGCCCTGCGGATGTGCGGCTGGCGGAGCAGGCTTCTAGCCAGTGCTACGAGCCCTGCGATGACGATGAGGATCGCCCACCACCAGCGCGTGACGAACTCTGACATGCCAATGAGCAGCACGGTCATCGGCGGCAGTTCCTGTCCGGAGTTTTCTATGACGCCCACCATGTCTGGCACCACATACACCATCAGCGCGCCGACCACGCCTACGGCCAACAACAGCAGCACTACCGGGTACAGAAGTGCCATCTCCACGTTGCGCCGGGAATCGTATTGTCGCTCGAGGTAGTCAGCGAGGTTTTCAAGCACACGATCGAGAAATCCGGATTGTTCGCCTGAGGCAACCGTGGAACGGTACAGGGGCGAAAAACTTCCCGGGTACTCGCCGAGGCTCGCGGCAAGCGAATATCCCTCCAGCACCTTGCTGCGTATACCCATGACAAGCGCCCCAACCGATTGCTTCTCGGCCTGTTGCGCAATGGCGCGCAGTGCCTCTTCGATGGGCAGCCCAGCCTTCGTAAGTGTGGCGAGCTGGCGGGTGATGAGCACCCGGTCCAGGGCACCCAGACGCCGGGAAAATGACCAGCTGCGGCCACTGGACCGGCTCTTCTCCGATGCGGTGTCCACAGACACCGGCATGAGACCCTGGTCGCGCAGCATCTGACGGGCCTGACGCAGGCTGTCACCTTCCAGCACGCCTCTCCGGGTTTTGCCTCCTGCATCCAGCGCTACGTATTCGAACGCTGCCATGTCAGCCCTCGAGAGAAACCCGCAGGACTTCCTGCACCGTGGTGACACCAGACAACACTTTCGCTACGCCGTCCGCGCGTATGCTCGGAAATCGCCGGCGTGCATAGGTGGCAAGCGCCTGCTCGGAACTGCGATCGTGGATGAGCTGGCGCATGGTGTCGTCCATAGCGATCAACTCATAAATACCGGTACGGCCTTTGTAGCCCGTCTGCAGGCAGGTATCACAACCGCCGGGTTCGAATACTCGGGCATCGTCCCGATTCAGGAACTTCAGCTCCGTCGTCGTGGCGCGCCGCGGCCGCTTGCAGTCGGGGCACAGCACCCGAACCAGGCGCTGCGCGAGCATACCCACCAGGCTCGACGACAGCAGAAACGGCTCCATGCCCATGTCCACGAGCCGGCTGACCGCTCCCACCGCCGTGTTGGTATGCAGCGTGGACAGCACCAGATGGCCGGTGAGGCTGGCCTGCACCGCCACCTCGGCGGTTTCCAGGTCGCGAATCTCGCCCACCATCACCACGTCCGGGTCTTGTCGAAGAATGGCGCGAAGGCCGCGAGCAAAGGTCATGTCGGCTTTGGTGTTCACCTGCGTCTGGCCGATACCCGGCAGGTTGTACTCAATCGGGTCTTCCACTGTCAGCACGTTGATGCTGGAGGCATCGAGTTCCGCAAGCGACGCATAAAGGGTGGTGGTCTTGCCCGAGCCGGTAGGCCCAGTAACCAGGAAGATGCCGTGCGGAAGGTGCACGATACGGCGCAGCAGCTGCAACTGCTTTGGCAACATGCCAAGACCTTCCAGCTGCAGGCGCCCGGCCTGCTTATCCAGCAGGCGTAGCACCACCCGCTCACCACTGCTGGCAGGCATCGTGGATACACGCACGTCCACCTCGCGGCCGCCGATGCGCAGCGATATTCGCCCATCCTGGGGTATGCGTTTCTCAGCGATATCCAGACGCGCCATGACCTTGATGCGCGACACCAGCAGCGGCGCCAGCTCTCGCCTTGGCTGCACCACTTCGCGCATGACGCCGTCGACCCGGAAGCGCACCACGAGGCTGCGCTCGAACGTTTCTATGTGCACGTCTGAAGCGCCTTCGCGGATCGCTTCCGCCAACAGCGCGTTGATCAGACGGATAATCGGCGCGTCGTCTTCCTGCTCCAGCAGGTCTTCGGTCTGCGGCAAGGCTTCGGCGAGGCTGGCGAGATCCATCTCGTCGCCCATGTCCTCCACCATCTGCCGTGCCTCTGACGCATCGCGCGCATAGGTGGCATTGAGCACCTGCTCAAATTCGGCTTCTGGCACCTGACGGATGACCAGCTCCCGCTGCACCACCCGCTTGAGTTCCGCGAGCACAGTGAGCGGCGGCGGCCGCACGGCCACCACATCTGCGCGGCCTGGGCCGATGTCGGCAAGCGTGACGGCAACCCCGTGCCGGCGGGCGAAAGCGAACGGCAGGCGCCCTTCGCTTGGCGAAGCGGCGGCGCGAACGTCTGGCTGCTGGGTGGTGGGCTCGCTCACGAGTGCACTGGCCGTGGTGTCGAAAGTTCAAGTCTATCAGGACGATGCGGGCAAAACCTTGCTCACAAGGCCACAAATTGACCGCAATTCGTCACACGCTGGTCATGTTAGACTGCGCCAATCGCAGGTGTCCGGACAGAGGCCTAACCGCAGGCTCCAGAACAACCCTTGAGCAAGCCCACCACCTCCGCAGAATTCGTCGCCAACCTGTTTGAGGAGCAGGCGACACCGCTCTTGCGCTACCTTGCAGCTCGCTTCGGCAACGTCGATGAGGCCAAGGAGGTGGCGCAGGAGGCCTGGCTGCGCATGTTTCGGCTGGACGCCCCGGGTGGGCTCGATAATCCCAAGGCGTTTCTCTTCCAGACCGCATCGAATCTGGCCATAGACCGCGTGCGACATGAGCAGGTGGTACAGCGGTATGCCGATGGCGAACGATACGAGCGGGACACCGAAATCGATGTGGAACGCACGGTAAGTGACCGCCAGCAGCTCGACATCATCCAGTCGGCGCTGGCTGAGTTGCCGTTGCGCTGCCGACAGGCATTCACCATGCATCGACACGGCGGATTGTCCTACCCGGAGATCGCGGAATCGCTGGGGGTATCCACCAGCATGGTGGAGAAGTACATCATCCAGGCGCTCAAGCACTTTCGCACACGCCTGGCCGAGGCAGATGCAGCGCCGTCCGCTGCGCGGCCGCAGCAATCTCACAGGGAGCGTTGAGGGAATGCGTCACCGGATCGTCCTACATAAACAGCTGACAATTTCCGCCGAGCCAAAACGTTGAGCACGCACGACCTGGACAGCCACCGCCAGGCAAAGTTACAGGAACAGATGGAAGATGCCGCCATCGAGTGGATCGCGCGCCTGAGAGCGAGCGATGTCACGGATGCCGAGCGCGCGGACTTTGCCGAGTGGTTGGCTGCCAGCGATGCGCACAAACGCGCATTCGACGACATGGCAGCACTTTGGGGTGTGACGTCGCAGCTCGACGTCAGCGACGTTGCGCCACCGGCAGCCCGGAATTCGAGCTCGCGACGCTGGGCACCGATGGCTCTGGCCGCGAGTTTGTTCCTGGCATTTGCGGCGTTGCTCCTGGTGAACGGCGGCGATACCTATCGCACGGAACTCGGAGAGCAGCGTCGGGTGGTGCTGTCGGACGGCAGCAGCGTTTATCTGAACACCGAAACGACGATCGAGGTTCGGTTTTCACGCGCAGCCCGCGAGGTGGTGTTGCAGACCGGCGGCGAGGCATATTTCGAAGTAGCCCGAGAAGCTCGGCGCCCGTTCACCGTGCACACTACCCACGGCACCGCAGAAGCGCTGGGCACCGCATTCAATGTGTTTGCCCATACGACGCATACGGCAGTTGCCGTCACCGAAGGACGCG
This sequence comes from Gammaproteobacteria bacterium, assembly GCA_030428905.1. Taxonomy (GTDB): domain Bacteria; phylum Pseudomonadota; class Gammaproteobacteria; order Pseudomonadales; family Azotimanducaceae; genus SYFY01. Next base: position 12,148 of record JAUIED010000062.1, on the reverse strand, counting down.
TGGGAGTGACGATCCCCGACGGCGACACCAGCACCTTGCAGGCCCGGCAGAGCGCCCGATTGGCCGAAGGTGAGGTGGCGCTGGAGGACGCAGCTCGCCCCGCCGACATCGCCGCCTGGCGGACGGGGCGTCTGGTGTACGATGGCATCACCCTCGAAGCCCTCGTAGAGGATCTCAACCGCTACCTGCCAAAGCCTATGTCGCTGGCGGACACTAGCCTGGCAGACATGTCCGTGAGCGCCGTTCTCACCCTGCAGGAGCAGGATGCCATGCTCGACGCGCTCGCTCGCAGCCTGGATCTGCGTTGGACGACGGTGTCCGACAATCTAATTCTGCTGCACCCCGCACACTGACCTTACCAATGGCTTAGCAGGGTGCTGAAAAAGTACTTCCTGTACTTTTTCAGCGACCGCGGGCTGTCGCCCGCTCACGCCGAATCAAGCACTTACGTGCTTGATTCGCGGCCCGTCCGTCCCTGGCCGGCCTAACAGGCTGCTTTTTCAGCAGCCTGTTAGGCCTACAAAGCCCGGCTTGCGCCCTCGCACAATGGGGTTAGCATGGGCGCGACGTTGTAACCGCCCGGTGTGAGTTGAGGCAGCCATTTCGTAGATTGTTGCACCGCAGCATTGCCGCTGCGTTGCTCGCCGTCTGTACGATGGCGCTGGCGGACAATCATCGCGAGGTGCAGATAGACATCCCCGCTGGCCCGCTGAGCGACAGCCTGCTGTTGCTCGGATCGCAGGCGAGGCTTTCCATCGTTTTCGGTAAAGAGGCCGTGTCTCCATTCCACAACCCCGCAGTGCAGGGCAATCTCCGCCCGGAAGTGGCACTGGCAGCGCTGCTCGATGACAGCTGCCTCAGCTACGAATTCATTCGCACGTCTCTGGTGGCCATCAAGCCCGGCTGTCGGGCACCAGCGGAGCCCGAGAAGGCAACCGTGCCCTCCGTTGCAGAAGCCGAACCACCGCCCATTGGAAGGATGGAAGAGATCGTAGTGCGCGAACGGTCAGTTACCGGCTCGAGACTAGCCCGAGCAGGGGTGCGCATGCCGATTCCGGTGGATGTGATCACGCGGCCTGAGATCGAGCTTTCCGGGCATCAGTCTCTTGGGCAAATTTTGCGCTACCTCCCAGCAGTGTCCGGCAACTCCACCAGCACGCTGGTTACCAACGGTGGTAACGGTACCGCGTCGGTGACGCTGCGTGGCCTGCCGGCGTCGAATACCCTGGTTCTACTGAATGGCCGGCGCATGAATCCAGATGCGTTGTACGGCAGCGCCGTGGATCTCAACACGTTGCCGCTGGCGCTGATCGACCGTATCGAGGTACTCAAAGACGGCGCATCTGCCGTGTATGGCTCCGATGCGGTCGCCGGTGTGGTGAACGTGCTCACCCGAGCGGATCTCGATGGTTGGCATGCGGATGCCTATATCGGGCAATCCGGTGAAGGCGACCTGGAAACACACAACCTTTCGCTCAGCTACGCCTTCAACAGCGATACCGTGCGGGTCTCCGCTGGGGCCTCCTATTTCGACCAGAACGCCCTGTTCAGCCGAGACCGAGCACTTTCCAGTTCATCCGATGATCGTTCGCGAGGCGGTATCGACAAGCGCTCCAGCGCCACGGCACCATCGTTGATTGTGCTACGCACCGGCCCGGTCACCGTGGAGGATGGAGGCTTCCGGCCGGTAACCACCGAGGATCGCTACGAGTACCGCAACGACACTACGCTGATTGTGCCCTCCCGCCGCTATTCGGTATTTATAGATGCCGAGTGGCAACGAGATGCAGTGACCTGGTTTGCGGAGCTGCTCGCAACTCGCACCAGCTCGCTTAACACGTTTGCGCCAACGCCGCTATTCACGGGATTCGAAAGCCTGGCCCTGCCGATTTCCGCGAACCAAGCCTACAACCCGTTTGGGGTAGAGCTGTTCGACGTGCGCCGGAGAGTGGTCGAACGGGGTACGCGACGCGGCCGCAACGAATCCGACACCCGCCGCGGCGTGCTCGGCGCGCGGGGCATATTTAGGGAGGTTGGCTGGGAAGTGACCCTGCAGCAATCGCGCACCAACGCTAAGGAGAAGCTATACGGTGGGCTGGACGCATTTCGCGTGCAACAGGCACTTGGAGACAACTGCGCCGGAGATTGCGTGCCGTTGAATCTCTTTGGCGGCGTGGGCAGCATCGACGAGGAGATGCTCGGTTACATCAGTGTCGATCCAGGTGGCCATGGCACCAGCCGAATGCGCACAGCGCACCTGACGCTGGACTTTCAGCCTTATACGCTTCCCGCCGGCGACATCGAGGTGGTAACGGGGCTCGAATACCGGGAAGAGTGGCTGCACACACAGCCGGACGCGTTACTGAGCCAGGGTGGCGTGCTCGGGTCTGGCACACGCGCCCCGACCGATGGACGGCGCACCATTTGGGAGGCTTTCGCTGAAGTTCGCTTACCCATTCTCAGAGACATTCCCGGCGTTCACCGGTTGGACGCCTATCTGGCAGGCCGCCTCTCTCACTACAACGACCTCGGCCGGGAGACCAATCCGCGTGTTCTGATGCACTACCAACCCACTGCGTCGTGGTCGCTGCGCGCCAGTTACACCCACGGCTTTCGCGCGCCGAACCTGATCGAGCTGTTCGGCGGCAATTCTCAGTCGTTCCAGCAGCTCAACGACCCGTGCGCACTGGCCGCGAATGTTGGCACGCTGCCTGGATGCCTGGTGCAATCCGATCCGAGCCTCACACAGTTCCTGACACTCAAAGGCGGCAACGCGAACTTGCTGCCAGAGCGATCCCGCACCTTCTCCGCAGGCATTGAATGGCACACGCGGTTCGACCGTGGCAACGCGCGTATATCGCTTGATCACTACCGTATTCGGCAGCGCAACGTGGTGGATACCAACGCGCAGTTCATCATTAATCAGAACGCCGAGATCGGCGGCTTCGCGGAACGTATCCAGCGCGACGCCAACGGCAACCTGACCCGCGTGCTCGCCACCTTCCTAAATATCGGCGAACGTGACGTCCAGGGCCTGGATCTGACAGCGCAGATGCAGATCGACACGAGCGGCCTGGGCCAGTTTCAGCTCGCCTTGAACGCCACCCACATCACCAAGTTCGAAGACCGCTACGCGCCGGGGCTGCCCACCATCGACCAGGCGGGCACATTTCTGGACGCCGCTTCAGGCGGCAACGGCGCACTGCCTGATTGGAAAGCAAGCGTCGGCCTCAACTGGCAGCGCACACACTGGCGGGCGCAGTACAACGTGTACGTCGTGAGCGCGCTGGACGAGATCGTGCCGATCATCGGCAAACGCCGCGAGATGGAGCTCTGGGCAACCCACAATCTGCAGGTGAGCTATCTCGGACCGTGGACGGAGTGGTTTAGGGTATCGCTAGGCGTTAACAACCTGCTGGACGAACCACCGCCGTTTTCGGCTGCGGCGTTTAATGATTCCTATGATTCGCGGACTTATGACATTACGGGGCGGTATGCGTATTTGCGGCTGGAGCGGGCGATATAAAACGGCCATAGTTGCAGATGCAGGCATTCGTTAACTTGTTACGTTCGACGCCTTGAGTTTCCAATTCTCTAAGCAGCTACTTTTACCCAAGTAGTATCTGGTAAAGACACCCCCCTTCGCACACCTACACGAAGTCAGGCGATGCTCCTACAAGCCACTGCTATTGATGGCATGACAATGTGCACATGGCTACGCCACGCAAGCAACTGGTCGACGCACACACGCCGATGTACTATCACATCACATCCCGGTGTGTTCAAAGCGCATGGTTGATGGGTAAAGACCCCGTAACCAAGGTGGACTACAGTCACAGGAAATCCTGGCTCGAATCCCGACTAAGAGCCATTACACCAGCATTCGCCGTCTCTGTAGAAACCTACGCAGTGATGAGTAATCACTTTCACCTGGTCGTCTACTATGATCCTACAGCGGCGGCCAGTTGGGGAGATGAAGAAGTAGCAAGGCGTTGGTACATCGCACATCCGAGCCAACTAGAAGACCCAGATGATCCCGCATGTCTGGACGAAGCTATCGAGCTCATGCTGGAAGACTCGGAGCGTCTCGAACACTGTCGAATGCAGCTCGGGTCGTTGAGCGAATTCATGAAATGTCTGAAGCAACCAATCGCGTATCGCGCCAACCGAGAGAGCGACACCGACGGAAGCTACTGGGCGAAGAGATTCTACTCTGGGGCGATCCTCTCGGAAGATGCACTCGCGATGGTGATGGCTTATGTCGACTTGAACCCCATCCGGGCGAGAATCGTTCGCCACATAACAGACACCCGACACACCGGACTTGCGCATCGAATCAAAGCAAGTGAGTTTTCCTCCGAAGACCTTCAATCTTACCTGGGACCTTGTGCAAACGGGTTGGGAACCACCCAGCGACCAGAATCATCAAAAACCCTAGCAATGTACCTCAGCTTCGTGAATGAGCTTCTAGCCATCGAGCTGGGCGCTCAGCACATGCACTGGCCAGCAGCAATTCACCACGAGGTATTGACTCGTGAGGAGCGGTGGGTTTCTGCCAAACAGACACTTTGCCGCGCACCACGTGCCATAGGGTTACGACACGATCTAGCGGAATGGCTCTCCAAACGAGGTTTCGCTTCGAGAGAATCGGCTTTGCCCTCCCTCGCGTAAACTCGCCGATCTCCTACATCATATTCGTCTGCAAAACCTTGACCGTCGCAACCCGCTAAAAAACGACACCTCGCTCCAGCCTATTTCAGCCACATTAAGTGCCGGCTCCAGCCCGTCCCACTCCAAGAACACGGGCACCAGTGACCTAGAACCGAATACAGCCCGAACCGAATACAGCCTGTCCCGGAACCGAGTAGCCTGTCCGATGCGTGTTGTCCGATGCGTGTTGTCCGATGCGTGAATAAATGGTTTGTCGGTCGAAAACCGGTCGAAAACAGCCTGTCCAAGACAAATAGGAAAATGCGTGAACAGGAGCGTCAAAAAAAAGGGGCCGCACGTGGCGGCCCCTTCATGCTCCCTCCAGAGCAGGTGGCGCTTACAGAGAAGCAGACGCCCGCAGGAAGAAATAGCGACCCATCGCGCCGTACAGGAACAGGTCGGTGTTGTTACCCGAGCTGAACACATAAGGCGGATCTTCGTCGGTCACGTCGTTGATGCCGGCAGTGATGCGGTACTTGTCCCAGTTGTAGGACGCACGAAGGTCATACTCCGTGTGCGAGTCCACATCGCTGTAGCCAAAGACGTTGTTGCCGTCGAAACGCGGATCGTCCATGCCATGGATGTAGCGGATACGGAGACCGAAGTCCCAGCTCTGCCAGTCGAAGTTGGCATTGAAGTTGCCGCGGATGCGCGGAATGGAGCCGCGATCGTCAGCGCCACCGGAGCCCGGGTAGAAGGTGTTTTCCTTCACGTAGGTGCCGGTGAAGTCGAGGTTGACAACCACATCACCAATGTCGAACTCGTAGTTCGCGCCAACGTCGTAGCCATCGGTGGATACGGAGCTGAGGTTTACCAGCGCGTTGGTCATGTTGGTGATGAGCAGGTTGTTGTTACCCGCGTTGTAGGACGTCGTGAACTGCGAGCACTCCGGTGCCGTCAGGCCAGCGCTGTCCCAGCAGGCGTCGACGATTGAATCCGAAGTCAGACGGGAGATGAGGTCATCCACCTCGATGTCCCAGTAGTCTACGGAGATCGACAGGCCGTCTACAAAACGCGGCGTGAAGATGATGCCGATGCTCGAAGTATCAGCCGTTTCAGGCGACAGGTTGGCATTGGAGCCAGACAAAACAGCAAACTGTGCAGCAAGCTGGTTAGCCGTTTGCGGGATACCTGCAGCGGTGCAGTTAGCAGCAACCGTCGGGTTGGCCGGAGCGCCTACGCAGGGGTGCGTAAAGAAGTCGAAGCTCACCGTGCCGCCACCGAACAGGTCGGTAACCTGCGGGGAGCGGTAGGCGGTCGACATCGTCGCGCGCACGCGAACGTCCTGCGTGATCTGCCAGTTCAGGCCTGCACGCCATACCGTTTCAGAACCGAACGTGTTGTAGTCGGAGTAGCGGCCCTGAATGTTCAGGTCCAGCTGCTCGGCGCCAGGCACATCCGCAAGGATCGGAATGTCGACTTCGGCAAACAGTTCGTCAACCGTGAAGTCACCTTTGGAGGTGAAAGTCTGGTTGGCAACGGATTCGCCGGCTTCGGTGACGGAGTCGGGCTTCGCGAAGCCATCATCATTACGGGTTTCGAAACCGAACGCCACATGTACTTCACCGGCGGGCAGTTCGAATACCGGGCCGGTTGCCATACCAAACCAACCAGTGGTCTGGAACTCAGCCGTAGCCAGCGTGTTCTGACGCATGTAGGCAATCTCGGACGGCGTCCAGTTTGCCGGGCGCAGCACGTCGAGGGCGCCGGTCGGGTTGACTGCCGCAGCACACAGCGGGTCCAGCGCACACTGAGCCGGATCGACAATGCGGTTGAAGCGCGCCAGGTTCCAAACGGAGTTGGTGCGCAGGTCCGCATCTACTCGGGTGTAGAGGTAGGACAGCTCATAGCTCCAGCCATCGAGGAAGTTGTCGCTGACGATGTCGCCGCGGATACCGGCAACCATACGAATGGTGTCGGATTCTTGCTGGCTCACCCTCGTACCGATCGTTGAGCTTGGGCGGAAGTAGTAAAAGCCCGCACCCGCGTTACCAAAAGGCGTGTTCAGGTTGGGGTTGGTCGCAGGAACGAACGAGCCATTCGGGAACGCCGGAGTACCGGTAGAACCGGGGTTGCCGTCGAGGTTCGACTCACCCTGACGCTTGGCGTACTGCACTTCCAGGAAAGCTTCTACGCCTTCCACGAGCTCGTACACGCCGTAGCCGGCCATCGTGTAGACCTCGTTCTGGTTATAGATGTCCTGCTCCAAGCCGTAGTCGTAACGAAGTGGCTGCACGCCGCTTTGGCTACTAGCCTGCTGGTTGGACAATGCAGCCTCACAGTTAGCGCCAAACGGGAAGATCGTGCGCTCATCGCCACCCAATGCGCGCGACTGCGTGCAGAAGATGCCGTTGGCGCCGAAGTAGGTGCCGCCCGGACTGAAGAAGGATCCGTTAGTAGCGCCAGCGCTGCTGAGGCCAGATATCGTCGGGAAAGCCCAGTCGCGATCCCGCTGGTTGACGTTGTTCTGGTAGTAGTACTCACCGCCCAGCATCAGCGAGCCACGATCGCTCGTGGCGCCAAGCGCGAAGTTTGCGGTGTAGTACTCACCGTCGCCTTCACCGGAGATACCGGTACCAACGCCGGTTTCCACGCCTTCAAAGCGCTCCTTGAGCACTACGTTGACCACACCGGAGATAGCGTCAGAACCGTAAATGGCCGATGCGCCGTCGCGGAGAATGTCCACGCGCTCGATCATCGAGTTCGGTAGGAATTGCAGGTCTACCGCCTGGTTGGCGAGTGAGTCTGCAAAGCTTGCTACGCGCTTGCCGTTGATCAGCACGAGCACCCGGCTCTGGCCGAGGTTACGCAGGTCAATGGAGGTGGCGCCGCCACCAGAGAGTACGCTCGACTGGTTGAAACCGGCAGTACCGGCCACGGCCTGAGAGCGGAGAGCCTCACCAAGGTTGCTGAAACCGGATTCCAGAATCGACTGGCCCGTGATCACAGTGATCGGGCTGGCCGAAGTGAAATCGGAGCGCTTGACGCGCGAACCGGTTACAACGATCTCCTCGTCCACAACCTCTTCATCATCTTCGGCTGCGAACGTTTGCGGAGCGGTGAGGGAGAGAACAGGGACCAGGAGCACGGCCATAAAGGAACGCGCCCACAAAGGCAGTTCAAAAGTCATAGTTATCCCCCAACTAGGTTTTAATGTTCGCTTCCGCTCCTGGCTGGCTGAACAAACAACGTCCAGAACCTGCCGAAGGAACTTCAGCGATACTCGTTAAACGAATGAGTCAGGGGATCCCTCAATAAAAAAGGAAAAAAAATGAAACAAATATTAAACAATTCGCAATGCCGAATTATTTCTTTCATTTCAAGCGTTTAACGCCAACCTTTCGACCAGTTTCATCAACCTGGAGGTAATATCCAAACCGGCCACGCTCAATTGTGACAGCCGCGTTATCCGCCCTGTAGCGGTACCTGCCACTCACCCGCTGCTGCCAGATCTGTCCATTGGCCAGGCGAAACACCGTGCTTCCTTCCCAGCCAGTGAACGCGCCTTTGATGGTGCTGCTGATGCGATCGACCTCCCCCTCTGAGCCCACCGCAGGCTCGCTGGTGAGCTGTTCCGCGCCGAAGCGCTGCTCGGGCGGCGTATCGGCGCGGCCGAGATAACGGTTCAGGTAGGCAAGCTCCTCTTCCGACAGTCGGTGCAACCCAGCCTTGTGGAACGTTGAACGGTCCATCTCCCGCTCCAGCGTCTCAGTCGCATGAGTGGCCTGCACCATGCAAACCAACAACCCGCTAATCAGCACTTTTTCCAATCGCTGCAACACAACTTCTACCTCAAGGCATCGAAACAGCCGCGTATGCTACACGCTCGCCCTGCACGCGAGTAAGATGCGCCCAACCCGCGCAGAGGCCAGCATGGATTTCGTCGGCAATCACATCATTTCCGTTGACCAGTTCGATCGCCAGGACATCGCCAGAATCTTCGCCGTAGCGGATGAGCTCAGGGTGTATGCGGCTCGCGAACGCATTACACGGGTGCTCGAAGGCGCCATTCTGTCGAACATGTTCTTCGAGCCGAGCACACGCACGCGCTTGTCATTTGGCGCTGCCTTCAATCTGCTCGGTGGCGAGGTTCGCGAAACCACAGAGATAAAGGCGTCGTCGCTGGCGAAAGGTGAATCGCTGTACGACACCGCGCGAGTGCTGTCCGGCTACAGCGACGTGATCGTCATGCGCCACCCCACCGCGGGCTCGGTGGCCGAGTTTGCGGCTGCTTCGCGGGTGCCCGTCATCAACGGCGGCGACGGGCCCAACGAACACCCGAGTCAGGCACTGCTCGATCTCTACACCATTCGCGCCGAACTCACCGGCCAGGGGAAGAAGATCGACGGCTTGAGTATCGCCCTCATCGGCGACTTGAAGTATGGCCGCGCGGTGCACTCGCTCTGCAAGCTGTTGGCGTTGTACGACAACCTGCAGTTCAACCTCGTCAGCCCACCGGGGCTGGAGATCCCGCAAAAACTTGCAGCACAGCTACAGTCGCAAGGCCACCGCGTGCAGACCTACCACCAGATGGAGGTGGGCATCCGAGACGTCGATATACTCTACGTCACGCGCACCCAGGAGGAGCGGTTCCCCTCACAGGAGGAAGCGGATCGCTACAAGGGGCTTTTCAGGCTCAACCAGTCGGTATACACGCAACACTGCGCGCCCAACACGGTCATCATGCACCCACTACCGCGCGACTCCCGCGCCGATGCACAGGAACTGGATGACGACCTGAATGAGAACCCGAATCTTGCCGTGTTCCGGCAGACGGATAACGGGCTGCTCGTACGCATGGCATTGTTTGCACTGGTACTGGATGTCGCAGATCAAGTACACGCGCACGCAAAACCGGTGACCTGGTTTACCGCCAACAGATCACCGGTATCTTGAATTGGGCCAGGAAGCGGTATGCCCGCCTCCCGCAGAGCGTCAAAGCAGCGCTGCCTGGGCAGCGCTCGCTGACTAACGCTTCTTAGGCGCCTTTTTCGGCACCTTCGGCATGCGCGCTTTCCATTCTTTCGGCACGCGCTTGTAGCCGCGGCAACCCGCTAGAAACTTGAGCGCTTCGTTCCAGGCTTCGTCTGCCCCGAAACGTTTTACCGAAAACTCGCGAACCATGGACTTGCCGTCAGCCTGCACCTGCACCCGGAACGCCGGCGAAGGCCGGTATACCAGGTTGATACCGCGGATGCCGGTGCTGTGACGCTTCGGCGTGCCCGCTGCGCGAACGCGCTTGGCTTTGGCTTGATTCTGCAGTTCAGCCCACTGCTCATCGACCGCCTTGGCTTCCTTGCGCACGGCGCGCTGTTGCGTCTTATTCAGACCGATGAGGCTGAAGTACTGCTGTTGCAACTTGCCATCAATGCTGCGGGCCACACGTAGAAGCTGGCCATCGTTAAGTTCGTATACCGCCACTGGAATACTCCTTTCTGGATGGGTCACCGCGTTGCGTCTACCTCATGCAGCCGCATCCACGGTGCTCCCGTTTTGGGAGGATTGTTAGGGTACTCCCATACTCCCCACTATAGCAAAGCCTCCAACTCCGGCAGGGCCTTGAAGAGATCTGCTACCAAACCATAGTCCGCCACCTGGAATATGGGTGCGTCTTCATCTTTGTTGATCGCCACGATCACTTTGGAGTCTTTCATACCCGCCAGGTGCTGAATGGCTCCAGAGATACCGACTGCTATGTACAGGTCGGGTGCCACGATCTTACCTGTTTGTCCTACCTGCATGTCATTGGGCACGAAGCCTGCATCCACCGCCGCACGGCTGGCGCCGATAGCTGCACCGAGCTTGTCGGCAATTCCGTCGAGCAGCGAGAAGTTCTCGCCGCTGCCCATGCCCCGACCGCCGGAGATGATGATATCTGCTGCGGTGAGTTCCGGGCGCTCAGACTTGGCGATTTCTTCGCCGACGAACTGCGAGAGGCCTGTGTCGTGTGCGCTGCCAACCGCTTCCACCGTTGCGCTGCCGCCTTCAGCCGCGACGCCGTCATATGCGGTACCGCGAACCGTGACCACTTTCTTGGCGTCGTTGGATTTGACTGTGGCAATGGCGTTGCCGGCATAGATGGGACGTTTGAACGTTGCCTCATCCACTACCGCAACGATGTCGGAAATCTGCGCCACGTCCAACAGCGCTGCCACTCGGGGCATCGTGTTCTTGCCGTTGGTGGTATGCGCCGCAACGATGTGGCTGTAGCCTGCACCGACTTCCGCGATCAGCGGTGCGACGTTTTCTGCCAGCTGATTGGCGTACGCAGCATTGTCTGCGTGCAGCACTTTGCCAACACCCGCGACCTTCGCCGCAGCCTGTGCAACCGCATCAGAGCCGCTGCCGGCAATGAGAACATCCACATCGCCACCGATGGCTTGCGCTGCGGCGACTGCCACCAGCGTCGCCCCCTTCAGCTCATTGTTATCGTGTTCTGCTACGACCAGCACGCTCATGAGATCACCTTCGCTTCGTTCTTGAGCTTGTCTACAAGCTCTTCAACCGTTTCCACAATGATGCCGGCTTCACGCTCGGCAGGCGGCTCAACGCTGAGCACCTCCACCGTCGGCGTCAGATCCACGCCGAGATCCGCAGGGCTGATCACGTCCAGCGGCTTTTTCTTGGCTTTCATGATGTTGGGCAGGGATGCGTAACGCGGCTCGTTCAGCCGCAGGTCTGTGGTGACCACCGCCGGCAGCTTGATACTCAAAGTCTGCAGACCACCATCGATCTCGCGAGTAACCTCGAGCTTGCCGTCTCCCACCTTTACTTCAGATGCGAAAGTCGCCTGCGACATGCCGGTGAGTGCTGCGAACATCTGCCCGGTTTGCGCGTTGTCGCCGTCGATGCTCTGCTTGCCGAAGATGACGAGCTCCGCGCCTTCCTTCTCCTGGAGCGCCGCCAGCGCTTTGGCGATGCCGAGCGGCTGGGGATCGACATCGGTTTCCACCAGGATGGCACGATCGGCACCAAGTGCCAGGCACGTACGCAGTTGCTCCTGACAGTTGCCCGCACCCACGGAAACCGCGATCACTTCAGAAGCGCTGCCCGCTTCTTTCAGCCGCACCGCCTCTTCAATGGCAATTTCGCAGAACGGGTTGACCGCCATCTTCACGTTGTTGAGATCGACGCCCGAGTTGTCGGGCTTCACCCGAACCTTCACATTTGCATCGACCACACGCTTCACTGGTACCAGTACCTTCATGTAGCCCTCTAACGATAAAATCAGTCACAAAAAAACGGGCCGCAAATGGCCCGGTGTGCACATCCCAAAATTTGGGCGGCACATTGTCGCTGCCCCCCCATTTCGGGTCAAGGCGTTATAATGCAGTGCAGCATTTGCTTGAGCACGTTACAAAATTACAGTTTCAAAGTTCAACTCTCACCTCACACGCTTACCTCAATAAGAACAGGACTTGGAGAAGATGGAAAACGA
>JAUIED010000287.1 GCA_030428905.1 Gammaproteobacteria bacterium | reverse complement strand
CTTTCGATCAACAATTATCACTACGCCCGTGGCGGCGCGGAAGTGGTGTACCTGGAGCACAATCGCCTCATCGAGGGGCGTGGCTGGGATGTGGTGCACTTCAGCATGCAACACCCCAACAACCTGGCCTCGCCCTGGTCGGGCTATTTTGTCGATGAACTCGAATTCGACCTCGCCCGCGGTCCGCTGGACAAAGCCCGCAAAGGCCTGAAATCGGTGTACTCCTTCGAAGCACGGCAAAAGCTCGATGCGCTTGTGACAGCCACGCAACCTGACGTTGCCCACGCGCACAACATCTACCACCACCTGACGCCCGCTATTCTCAGTACGCTGAAGGCGCGCGGCGTACCTGTCGTGTTGACACTGCACGATCTGAAAATCGCCTGTCCTGCATACAAAATGCTCAACGCCAGCGGCGTGTGCGAGGCCTGCAAGGGCGGTCAACTGAGCAACGTAATGCGCAACCGGTGCATGAAAGGCTCACTGGCACTCAGTGCCGTCGTGTGGGTGGAAGCGTCGCTGCACCGCTTACTAGGCAGCTATCAGAAGCATGTGGATCGTTTCGTCGTGCCCTCCCGCTTCTTCATCGACAAGTTCGTCGAGTGGGGATGGCCCAGAGACAGGTTTGTGCACATTGCCAACTTCATCGACCCCTCGGCGTTTGTCCCCGCGTACAAACCAGGCGAGCGGTTCGTGTATTTCGGCAGATTATCTGAAGAGAAAGGGCTGGAAACCTTCGTGCGTGCAGCTGCCGCGAGCGGCAGCAGCGTTACCATCGTTGGTACGGGCCCGCAGCAGGCGCCACTGGAAAAGCTTGCACAGTCACTCGGGGCCGACGTCGAATTCACGGGCTACCAGACGGGCGATGCGCTCAAACAGCGCATCGCCGATGCACGCGCGGTGGTGTTGCCCAGCGAATGGTATGAAAACGGCCCGATCTCCATCCTCGAAGCCTACGCGCTCGGCAAACCAGTGATCGGCGCGCGCATCGGTGGCATTCCGGAAATGATCGAGGACGGCGCCACAGGCGACGTTTTCGAAAGCGGCTCCGTGGAGGGGCTGAGCGAACTGATGACCGCCTATGCAGGAATGTCTTCGGCTGAAGTTGAAGCCCGCGGACAACGGGCTCGGGAAAAGGTTACCGCGGAGTACACGGCTGAGCGCTATATGGACGAGGTGCTAGGACTTTACGCTGGCCTCTGACAACTACGCTGCCATCAAGCAGCCGCCAGATAGTCTCCCAACGCTTCGGCGTAAACGAGTTCGGTACGCTCGGCGATGTCGTTCCAGTCGTATCGCTCTTTCACAAAGCTACGGCGGCTGTCGATTTGCGCAGCGCTGATGGGTTGCGCCGTAAAGTCTTCCAGCCGCACGCTCAGGGTCCCGATGTCCCCCAACGGAAAATACTGCTGCTGTGGCAACTCCACCTCGAGGTTGCTCGGAATGTCGCTCACGACCGCCGGCAGCCCGAAACTCAATGCCTCGAGCAACACGATGGGCAAACCTTCATGAGAGGAAGGCAACACGAACAGTCCCGCGTGCGTGAACAGTTCGTTCAACGCTTTACCTTTGCGAAACCCTGCGAGCACGATGTCTGGACTCGCGGCCGCCGCATCCCGCAGAGCCGAACCGTACTCACTCTGGGGAGGAACCCCCCCAACAAGCACCAGTTTCCAGCCCGGCAGGTTGGCCTGATTAAACGCTGAAATGAGATCGAGTTGTCGCTTCTCGGGAACGCACCGACTGACCTGCAGTACGTAGCGGCGGGGTTCGAGCTCCAACTCCTGCAATGTCTCTGCATCCTGCGTGAGACGCGGCAGGCGCACACCATTGGGTATGAGATGGGTCTTGCGGCTGTACTCTTTCATCATGCGGCACTGAATGTCTTTCGAGATGACGATGCACTCGTTGGCGTAGCGCATGCCGAAGCGCTCGCCGGTTTTGATGATGGTTCGCGCTGTCTGGCCCCACTTCTCGCGCTCGTAGTCGTAACCATGGTGGGTGACCACCACCCGAAGACCGAGCAGGCGGGCGAACGGCACGATCAGAGCAGGACCAACGGCATGCACGTGCAGTACATCCGGTCTTTTGAATGCGGCGTACAACAGACCTATGAAGGAATGAAAAATCGTTTCCGCCCAGCTGACCTTGGGCGCCCAGATCCATGTGGTTTTGCAGCCGGGCACCTCCTCGGCATACGTATTTCTGTAGGGCGACCGGCCGAGAACCTCGACCTCCCAACCCTCGCGGCACAAAATCGGCACGAGTTCGTCCACATGGCTCTCGATACCGCCCTCGGCACCGGGACCACGCGTACCCACGATCATTATGCTGTTACGTTTCTTAGCCACGAGGCTCGACCAGCGGTGAAATCTGCTTCCTGCACATTCTGTTTCTTCCCCTGATATGCGTCTCGGCACTAGGCCGCAAATTGCGAACCTCTCCATGGGAAGCAAAGTTTCACTTCCACTACACTATCGAGACGGCGCAATTCTAGCCGGTTTGTCCCTCCACTTAGTAAACGGATTGTGAACAGCATCACACCAGAACAGCCGAGCGTGATAGACAGCGCATCAAACCCCAGAATCTTCTGGCTCACTCCAGATCGGTTTGACACCAAGCCAGACAAAAGCTCCTGGTTGGAGATGGCGAGGTGTCTGAGGGAACTGGGTTGGCCGGTAGAAATCGTGACGGCGTGTGAGAATCGGGAGTCCGCACGGGAATACGACGGCCTGGTGCACTACGTGCCCGCAATGGATAAGCCACTGATATTTCGCATCTCCACGATGCTGGCTACCCTGCGACATGTGCGCGAGCGATCCAGTGACGGTGACATCATCATCATCAATGAGGACAGCCTGTGGCTGATGCCGTTTTTCCGGTTACTCGGCCGCCGCCACGTGCACCTGGATATCCGCACCTTTCCCGTGACGCTGCAAAGTTTGAAGCAGCGTCTCAACCGGCTGCTTTTCTGGACGCTACCCGTCCAGTTGCTGGGACGAAAGGCCAACACCTACTCTTTCATCACCAGGCGCCTGAGAGAAGCGTTTGTCGAGGAATTCGGCAACGGCTGGAAACCGGACTGCATCTGGGAGTCCGGCGTAAACCTGGCCATGTTCCGCGATAGCACCATGCGCCAGCCGGAGAACGATCGTTTCACGGTGTTTTACCATGGCTCGCTGTACCTCAGCCGCGGCATTCCGGAGCTGATCGAAGCTATGGCGCAGTTTCGCGGCGATACGAACATTCGGCTGGTCGTCGTCGGCGATGGGCCTGAGATGGCGCAGTTGCACGCCCAGATTGCACAGTTGAACGTTGCCGATCTCGTGGAGTTCAGGGGCTTCGTCCCCTACGAACAGGTCGTGGCGGAGATCGGTGCGGCAGATGTCTGTATCTGTCCGTTGCCGGATCGGCCTGAGTGGAACATGTCCAGCCCTCTGAAGGTGCTGGAGTACATGGCATGCGCAAAGCCAATGATCCTCACCCCGATTCCGGCGCACAGGGACATCGCCGGAGATTCACCGTTCGTCGTCTGGAGCGAGGGTTCGTCACCGCAAGAGCTGGCGCGCGCGATACGTTCGGCCCACGCCAACATCACGGCCCTTCGTGATGCAGCCTCGCAGGCGCCGGATGTGGTTGCAGGTCGCTACGAATGGCGCTCCCACACACAGGTGCTGGCGCAGACCCTGGCGGCAGGGGCCGGGGCGGATTAACCGCCGTAGCCGAACTGCTCCAGCAGATCCGAGCAGCAGGCCTCGATCTGCTCGAGCTGGCCAGG
>JAUIED010000286.1 GCA_030428905.1 Gammaproteobacteria bacterium | reverse complement strand
GGAGAGATAGGCAGGATGCATACCCGCTTTCTCGGCGAGTTCACGCTGCGACATTCCAAGCTCGAAACGTCGTGTTCGCACAAAGGAGCCGATGCCTTTGATCTCTGGCGTACTTGCTCGCATCAGTCGCCCTCGGAGGTATGGCTACATCTAGGAACGTAGCCAAAAGTATCTATTCGCAACTATAGATACTTTTGGCTACCTTGTCAAGGCTCCCTTGAGTCGAGAAAATGATCGAAGTAGCTACGTGTAGCCCTTAGAGGGATGGCCATGAGCGACAGGGACAACAAGCTAGGACGGTTCATCAAGAGTCGACGAGAAGAACTCGGCATGAACCAAGAGCAGCTTGCCGAGTTGATAGGGGCTGACAGGGCATATCTTTCACAGATCGAAACAGGCAGGAAGGGATGGCCCAGAAAGTACATTCCGGCTCTCGCTGGCGCGCTGAATGTTTCAGAAGCTGTTCTTCGCAATTGCGCAGGGCGCGGTACTGCGTCCGTGGCAGTTCTTACCAATTCGTCGACTAGGCAAGAATGGGGATGGGGACCTGGCCGAGTAATGATGCTGTCGGAAATTATCGAGACCCTCTACCGTGAGGGGCAGATGAGTAGAGGCGCATACGAAGAGCTCACCAAAAACCTTGAAGGTGTTGACGCTGTTATGGAAGGTGACGATTATGTTGGCCCAAAAGCAGACAGCGCGCAGCGTCTTGCTACCATCGTTGGATCGTTGACGGAAGCACGCCAGACTGTGCATGAATCACCACTTTCGGAGGAACTCCGAATGCAGGTAGATGATGAGTTTCGGCAACTCCAGGCAATCTTGGAGAATCGCGGTTCTTTGGGACTTTCTAGTGGTCGGCATGAGATTGTTGAATCCCTCACGAGGATATTCTCCTTACTGCTGCTGTCAGAACAGATCGATCCCGATGAAGCGGTAAGGCAAGAAGGCAACGTTCGTGCTGCGCTCGTCGGCCTTGCAACTGTGTATCCGGAAGAGTTCAAGCCACTACTTGATTTCTGGGAAGCTGCCCAAATCCGAGAACAGGTTGAGCGCAAGGCTACTGACCATGAATGAATCCTGCTGTGCTGTCTCCTACACCCGGCAGTCGCTCATACGCAGGTCGGTTCCTAAAGGTGCCAACGATGCCTGACCGCCAAATCCGTCGCGGCGATGGCCACATCGTCACCCGCGAGACGCAATCGGGCACGACGTATCAGGCCCGCTGGTGGGACGGCCCGAAACGCCGCGCCAAAACCTTCGCCACGGAAGAGCAGGCCGAAGATCACCTGCGCACCGTAGGGCGCGGCAAGCGGGCCGGCACGTACGCCGGGGAATCGGACCTCACCGTTGGCGAGCTGGTGACGACGTACATCCAGCGGGGCCGGTACCGCTGGTCAACCAACACCGTCGCCACATACACGCTGCTGTGCAAGCGACAGATCGGGCCGCACCTCGGCACGCGCCGTGCCACGTCCCTGACACCGGCAGAGGTACAGCACTGGCTCGATACGCTCACCGATGCGGTATCCCCTGCGGTGGTCGAGAACGCACGGACTGTGTTGTCCGGTGCGTGCCGGGAGGCGGTGCGGCTGGGCATCCTCGCCACGAATCCCGTCACCGGCACGACCGCGCCGGCCCGCGATCGCGTGCATCGGGTGACCTGGAACGATGCACAGGTGCGTCGCGTGCTCGATACCACCCGCGACGACGCCCGGTTGTACGCGATGTACCTGGTTGCGCTCACGACGGGTATCCGGCCCGGTGAGCTCCGCGCGTTGATGTGGGACGACCTGGACATCGACACGGGCGTGATGACGTGCCAGCGTACGATGACGCGCACCGACACGTTCCGGCACATCGTCGGCGGCACGACAAAGACGAAACGGGTTCGCTCGATCGCCATACCGGTGGTAACGATGGATGCGCTGCGAGCCTGCCGCGCGGATCAGCGCCGGCGCCGGCTGGCAGCCGACCACTGGCACGATCTCGGGCTGGTGTTCGATCGCGGTGATGGCAACCCGATCGCGCAACAGACGGTCAGCAATTGGCACCGGGCGACCTGCAACGCCGCCGATGTGCCCCGCTGCCGGCTCCATGACCTGCGGCATTGTTTCGCGACCCGCGCCCTGCGGGCCGGCGTGTCGGTCAAGGTGGTGGCGGATATCCTCGGCCATTCGAGCGTGACCACGACCCTGGATATTTACAGTGCCGTGGATGTGGACATGCAGCGCAGCGCCGTCGAAGCGCTTGCCGAGCGCGTCCGGACTGCGCGTCCAACGGACGAGGAATCAGGGGCAAGATAGGGCGATTTCCGGCGCGTTTGGGGCGGTTTCATGGGGATACGGCACGTTCCGGCCAAATCTGCCCCTTGGCACCACCCCACAGCAACATGCGGCGATCACTGGCAGGTTGCGGCGTTTGGCATCAACACCGCGTCCGTTGTGCGTCTTTCAGGGCCGGTTTGGCGGTGCATGTTGTCGCACGTGTGAGACACAGTATCGAGTCGCCCCCGAACCCGCTAGTTCACCGAACGACTCGAAACGAAAATACCGACCGACGCTATTTCACCGAGCGCACACAACGCCGAACCCCCACCGGCACGCTGGCGGGTGGGGGCTGGCTGGTTAGAGCGGTGCCGCTGGGGACAGGGTAACCGATCGTAAATCTCAAAACTAGCCCTTTTGTGGTTGACACAGGTAAGGCGACCGTGGTAATCTTACAGCATGGTCGGGAGAGAGACACACCCGACACCGGGGCGACATCCCGGCAGCGATCACCGCACAGGAGCCACGACGATGCAGACGATCACCACCCTCGCAGAGCTCGAAACCTTCCTTGAGGCTAACGAGTCCCGTATCGATGCTGGCGAGCTGTTCTTCCGGTGGTCGCATGGCCCCGAGCGCGACGCCGCCAATGGCTGGATCAGCCGATGCTACGCGGTGTACGACGACGAGACCGGCATGCAGATGTTTGAAGCCGACGGCTCACCGGTCACCCGTGACGAAGACGGACTGAGCGCCGCCCGCGTGTATGATGCCGATGTCAAGCACGCCATGCTGGTCATCAAGGCGTGGCTGGGCGAGGTCTGGGGCGAGACGGGCTATTTCCTGACCGGCACGTCGCACCAGGTCTGCGGCGACGAAGAGCCGTTGGTGGACTTCGTTGAGCCGCTCGCGATCATCGATTACAAGGCACTTACGGCCTAACCCACGACACAGCCCCCACCATGTCGCGGTGGGGGCTGCTGCACAGGAGCGATGCAATGACCGCCCCGAGACCCAACGATACCACCCTCGACCAGCACATCGACCTCGCGGTCGAGCGCATCGGCGACCGCTTCCACGGCCACGACACCGTCCTGCGTGACATGTTGCGTGCCCCGATGCACCAGGCCTACCAGCAGGGACGGCACGACGCGATCTTCGAGCTGCAGACGATCCCGCAAGTCGCCACCGAACTCGGCGTCACCCGTCAGTACCTGCACGAGCTGGTCACCGATCGGGATCTGGGCTGGCGGGTTGGACGCGACGTGCTGTTGCGTCCGGAGGAGGTGGCGACGCTGCGCGGGATCGTGGGGCAGCCGAAGGGCAGCTAGCACCGCCGCTGGTAGCGTCGCCGCCGCCACGCCTCGGTCCGTATCCAGATGGGCCGGCGCATCAGCGCACCGCCTTGGTGTCACCGTCCTTCAACCGGGGCGTGATCGTGCCCCGGTCCTCCAGCCAGTTCTGCACCCACGTCACTAGCGCGATGCCGCCGGCGAACGTCGCCGCGATTCCGGCGCTCTGCAACACGTTGAAATCGAGCTCGTACGGTTCA
>JAUIED010000061.1 GCA_030428905.1 Gammaproteobacteria bacterium | reverse complement strand
GCCAACCAGCAGGCTGACGGCCACGATACCGCTGGTAAAATCCCGCCAGGTGGCGCGGCTGCGCCCCACAAAAAAAGCATGATTCTCCAGTTCTTCTCGTGCGCGCTTCATCATGGCGTGCGAGGCCCAGACCATGATCGCGAAGATCAATCCCAGCACGATGAGCCATAGCCCCACCGTGCCGTTACCGATCCAGTGCACCAGCGAAAACTCCATCAGCCCCACGCTCAGCGGCACGATGGTATCTCCGGTGTTGGGCACCCAGCGAAAACGCATGACGTTGTTGGCGTAAATAACCCAGACCAGCAGGATGCCGACGAAGGTGGCCGCCACTTGCAGCCACGCACCGAGACTCGCCGGCGACCAGACGACCAGCGCCGGCGATGTGACAATCTTGCTCCACAGCAACTCCAGCGCCACCGCCTGCACAATGCTGGTCAGCGTCAACAGAACCGTGGGAAACAGTTCCTTCGTGCGTTCGCGGATGGGATTGCTCATGGCCGGCTCAAGAGGGTGAAGCCCGCGATACTAACCCATGACAAGGTCTTCACCTGCACGAAAAGCCGTGTATGCTCCGCCCGTCCCAATGCAGGAACCGCGCATGCGTGCCACGCCGAACACCGCCCTGATTCTCGCTGTCTTGCTCACCCTGCCGGCAGCGAGCCACTCCAACGCAGTGGAGACCATCGCGGAAGGCTTTGAGCAGCCCTGGAGCGTGGCGTTTCTGCCGGAGGGTGGCTACCTGGTCACCGAGCTGCCGGGGCGTCTGCGCCACGTGGCCGCCGACGGCACCGTCAGCGCCCCCATCGCCGGCGTGCCTGAGGTCTACTTCAAGAGCCAGGGCGGCCTGTTCGATGTGGTGTTACATCCGAACTTCTCCGACAACCGCACCCTGTACCTCACCTACGCCGGCGGTACTCCGGACGACAACGGCACCGCGATCACACGCGCCGAGTGGCGCGGCGGCGATGCACTCACCAACCCGAAAGAGATCTTCCGCGTCAGCCGACGCAAAGACACGCCGGTGCACTACGGCGGCCGGCTGGCCTTCCTGCCGGATGGCACCATGCTGCTCACCACCGGCGACGGCTTCTCCTACCGGCACGAAGCCCAGGAAATCTCCAGCCAGTTAGGCAAAACCCTGCGCATGAACGATGACGGCAGCGCCGCCGCAGGCAATCCCTTTCCACAGGCTCCATATGTCTGGTCATATGGGCACCGCAATCCCCAGGGGCTCACCGTCACCGCTTCCGGTGAGATCTACCTCAACGAGCACGGCCCACAAGGCGGCGATGAGCTGAACCGCATCATCCCCGGCGCGAACTACGGCTGGCCGGCGATCTGCTACTGCCTGGACTACACCGGCGGCTACGTTACGCCGTTCACCGAGTGGGAAGGCATGGAGCAGCCCGAGCACTACTGGCGCCCGTCTATCGCGCCAAGCGGTCTCGCTGAGATGAACGGCGACTTCTACAACGGCGCGCTGGTCGATATGGAAGTGCGACGCCTCAACATGGATGCCAACGGCAAGGTAACCTCGGAGGATGCGTTGTTCAGCGAAGTGGCTGCGCGGGTGCGGGACGTTCGCCGAGGGCCGGACGGCTGGTTGTACTTTACAGTGGAAGGTGAGAACGGGCGTCTGCTGCGCGCCAAGGTGGACTGATCGTGGGCGCTCGGCAGGCGTAGCATCGCCCCCGGTTCAGCCATGCACATCTGGACTCGGCGGGCGAATTACGTCATGGTCTGCGCCGCTTCACGCCACGCCCCAGTGGCACAATGGATAGCGCAACCCCCTCCTAAGGGGTAGGTTGGAGGTTCGAGTCCTCCCTGGGGCGCCAACCCCAAGCGTTTTCGCAAAGCGAAAACGCGCTCTTCTTCTTAGCCCCAAGCGTTTTCGCATAGCGAAAACGCGCTCTTGTTCTCCCCCCCAAGCGTTTTCGCATAGCGAAAACGCGCTCTTCTTTCTTTCCAGATGAAACGTTGTGCCCAGCCGAACTTCGTGAACATATGTTGGCAGATCCATAACGCCGATCACGCGTCACAACGCAGCCCAGCCCCGTACCGGAAGTTTTTTTCCCTTTATAGATCATGTGGTTAGAGAGCATGCGCCCTCTCCACGCGCCGGTTGGCACCCTTCCTGCAAACCTTCAGACAACGCAGCAAAACGCTGCACCACCAAAGAAAAGACCGGAGAAGAGCATGCGCCACATCGCCATCAACGACCTCGAAGAAGTACGCACCCTGCACAGCGACGAACTGTCTGCCGTTCGCGGCGGTTTCTACTTCACCCCCTGGTACATGAATTTCCGTAACGTGTTCAACCCGTACCTGAACCCCTACGGTTTCGCCATCCAGCAGCAGACGTTTCAGACCCAGAACATGTGGGCGGACTACAACGCCATGCAGATGAACCGGCTGTTCGGCTAGAACGCCAAACACGCGACCAGACGCCAGGGCTCGCCCTGGCGTTTTTGTTATGGCGCCGCTGTGTGGGCCCAGCTCCCCGAAAGCGCTTCGGAGGGTTGCCGGATAGAGCGATCAATCACGCCGCCTTCCCGCGTTGCGTTCGTTGCCGCGCTTGAAGTTCCCGGTTACTCGCGCCAGGTACTGCTGCTGCGCCGAAAACTCCAGATCAACGATCTTCGCAGCAAACAACTCCGCCTGGCGACCCCGCAAAATGACCACCTGCCGGCCCCTATGTGCAATGAAAGCCTGCCCTCGCGTGACACGAAATGTGAAACCGAGGTCGTCCATTGGCGGATAAGGTCACCACATTGCTGATTGCTGAGGCGCGGCTGATTGCTGAGGCGCGGCCGCAACCATACTCTGAAGTCAAGAGGCCCAGCTTGCCATCGACCTCGCCTGACATCCATGGGCTGAACTGAGTGGAAACGGTAGCGATGTCTGGCTCAGCTCGGCGCGTGATTGATGTGAAACTGCCCCTGGGCGATCACCTTTCCCTGCTTGTCCACCATGCGATAGCTGATGTGGTTCTGATCAGTGAACTGCCCCTGACCCTGGCCGATGGCGGTGCCAGACGCATTGTAGACCTGGAACTCGATCAACCCGCTCTGCGGGTTGGTGCCGCCGGCGATACCCATAGCACCGTTCTTGGTGTTCGTTACTCCCTGAAACTGCGAGGCGTTGTACTGAATCTGCCAAGCTGCGCCCTGATCGTCGTACCACACTGCCGTACCGCTGGCACCACCACCGCCACCATTCTGCGGCGGAGGCTGCGCGCCGGGACCTACGCGGGGTAGGCCGTCTGTCGGTCCCACTTGCGGTGTGTTGCCTCCCGGCGGTGGTTGCGCACCCGGACCTACGCGCGGAAGACCGTCTGTCGGCCCAACCTGAGGCGTGTTGCCGCCCGGGGGCGGCTGACCGCCCCCGCCCCCTCCTGGTGGCTGGTTGACCACCGGCTGCTGACCACCCTGGGGATCACTCTGCTGCTGTGGCTGGTCGGAGGGCCAGAAGTAGAACACCGCGATTGCCACGGCTGCGGCAATAAGCAAGTTTCGACTGCCGCCTTCCTGCAGCTTGTCCATCAACGAAGGTTCTGCCCTGCTCTCTGGTCGCGTCGTCGGCTCCACAGGCGTCTGATTGCCACCCACTGCCTCCGAAACACCGACCCAGTCATCCCCACCGCCGGATGGTTCCGGCACCCGAGGCATAGCAACTCCCACAGTCGACGGCAAACCGCCTTTACCCAGCGCGAAAGCAAATGCCTGAACTATCTGCCTGGCGATGTCTTCGCGAATGCCCCTGCTCGTATCCAGGCGGCTGACCAGGCGGTCGATCTGCAGACCGCGCTCCGCATCCGGCGTGTCGCGAATGACTTCCACCACGCCTTCATCCACAGCATCCAGCGCAATGCGAATTTCCCGCTCGGCGTCGGGCAGATGATCGCTCAACAATCCGCGCAGACGTTGATGTTTGGTAAAGCCGTCCTCCGGAAAGCGTTCCGCCACATCCCGAAGCACTTTTGCCAGCTTGTCGTAGACCGCCTCGGCCATGTTCGTTCTCCTGTTATTTACCAGACCACCGAGCTGTCGGGCTCGAGCACTCGCGTGGATTCCGCGGCCAGCGCCGACGCATTGTCCGGGGCGTTCGTTGGTGAAGAGGTAGCCTTGACCGGCGCCGTCGTAGCCCATTTGATGCTCTTGACGAGATCCGGCGCATTGTTTGCGCGCAGAGGCTTCAGCCGCCCCTCGGGCGCATCGATGAAACGTTCCAGCGTTTCGAGGTCGGTGTTGCTGCCGATGGCGATGGCAATGCGGGTTGCCTTGGCCACGGTTTCGTGGGAGAAGAAGTCGGCCATCGCGCGGTCAATGTCATCCGTGGGATAGCCGTCAGACGCCAACACGATTACCGGCGGCAACTGCCGGCCTTCCAGCCGCGCCGGATCAAGCGCTTCGCCCACCAGCCGCAGAGCGGAGCCCATGGCGGTTTCACCGCCCGCTTGCAGGTCCTCCCACTCCAACTCCTCCACGGGACAAGGCTCCTCGATGTGCCAGCGGGCCACCGTGCCAAAGCGCAGAACGCGCACGAGCACCCGCACTTCCGGATTGTCTGCGGCCACGGCCTGCAGCTCCGGGATTGCCGAACGGATGGCGTAGTTGAGGCTGGCGATGCGCTCGCCGCGCATGGATCCGGAGCAGTCCAGAGCAAGCACCACGTGCAGCTGTCGTCGGGACAACAGGGCGGCGTCGAGGGCCGGCGTGACCGGTCGATCATTCATCGAGACACGACCTCCGCTACCAAACCACCGCCGAAGTCGATTCTCACCCCCACTGCCAGACGGATGTTGCGGCCCTGACCAACGGCCTGGCGCGAACCGTCACGTAGTGTCACGGTCCATTCCGCAGCGGCCGTGTTCTTCAGCCCGAGCACCTCTTTGCGCGTCGGGTGCTGGGTAACTTCCGCCTGCACCCCAGGCGCGTAGGTCGACAGGTCCAGCGGCTCGCCCATGCGCACAGCTACCCCGCCGGTTGCGAACTGCAACACCATACCGCCGGCGGACGATGCGACGGCTGGCGCTGCTGGTTGCGCAGGCGACGCCCCGGCCGCTGCGGCAGGAGTGGTCGCGGCCGCCGCAGCCGGGGGGGTGGGCGGCACCCGGTCGCCCGGCTGCACGACGATGGAACCATAGCTTTCCACCGTGCGGCCGAGAGACATCTCCAACTGGCGCGCTTTGAGCAGACAGGAGACAACGAAAACGCCTCCCGCGATCACCGCAAGATAGGCGAGTTCAGGCACGAAGGTCTGGCTGTTCCACGCGGCATGCAGGGCCGAAGTACCAACCCAGGCGATGCCGACCATCTTCAGTGCGTTGCCTGGGCGAATCACCGCCAGGCCGATGAAGTAACCGGTGATACCCGCCCAGGCCATATGGCCGACCATGCCGCTGATGGTACGCGGCAGCAGCAGTATCAGCGCCGCCAGCAGGCCTCCCTCGCCGCTGTAGCCCTGCTGTACCGCGCCTTGAAACGCCTGGGCCACGTACTGGCCTCCGGTTTCGATGAAGATGAAACCCGCTCCACCGAACAAGCCCATCAGCAGACCGTCCAGCGGGCTGCGGATGGCGATCAGGTCGTAGAGCTTCTGCGGTATCCTTGCGCGCCAGTCCTGTGCCTGCACGACGATGTACGCGCCAAAGAGCACCAGCGTTACCTTCATCAGCTCTTCCATGAGGCCCGCGCCGAAAAACATGCCCACAAAATGCTCGCCGAGGGACTTGTTCATCATGTCCTCGCCACCCGGCAGAATTTTGCGAAACAGGGTGAAGTACGGCGTGCTGATCGGTGTCATGAGCAGCGCGCACACGAACGCCGAGTTGATCAGATAGCCCCAGAACGGCCGCTCCGATTTCGAGTAGATGTACATCACCAGCAGCACCACCAGCAGCAGGTAACCGGTGACCACCCAGACCAGGCTCTGAAACACAGCGAGCGATGCCTGATTCAACTGCATGATCTGGCCCATGTAGTTGAACATGGCCAGCGACATCAGACCGGTTAACACCACGAAGTAGAAGATCGGGCTCTTCAGAAGGTTGATCTTGGTGGAACGGAAAGGCACCAGCTCCGAGTGGCTCGCCTCCTGAAAATCGCGCGGCACCGGCGGCATGTCCTGGCCTGTGGGTTTGTCTTTTTCGCTCACGGTTCCTCCTCGCGATGACTTCGCCTCAGCGGCAGGTGGCAATGCAGAGCGTCGCATCGTCACCGCTCCCGTTGTCAGTTACCTCGCGCAACCATCCAGGCAAGGCTTCGACTGTAGACTTAAGCGAATTTCCGTCGGCAGAGAGGTCACGATAGTTGGCTACTACCGATGCGAAAGCTTCGCCATCGACAAACGATTTACTCACCCCATCGGTGCTGACGAAGGCGAAGTCTGGCCATCGAGATGCCTGTTCGCGGTTGTAAAGACGCCGTTTGACGAAACGGGCGGCGTTATCCATACACAGCGAGTAGGTCTCCTCCCCCACGAGGTCATCCTCCGCGAATGGCCGTTCGATTGCGCCGTCCGGGTAGCCGAGCAGGAGATCGCCATCGCCAAGTTGCAGCGCCAGCAGGTGCTTGCCGCTGCCGGCCACGGCCACCAGCGTCGAACCATAGGCCACCACCCCTTCCTCACAGGGCCGCGCTTGCAGATCCTCCCGCACGGATTGCAGCCACAGCGCATGCAGATCCTCCGCAAGCTCAGGCAACGATTCTGGATCATCGAAGAACCAGGCGAGCGTTTCCTTCACTGCCTGCACGGCGAGCAGCGACCCGGTATCCGAGCGATGGTGCCGCGGGCTGCCATGCCCGTCGGCCACGGCGATGAGAAAGCTGCTACCGGCATCCAGGCCAGGTTCTGCGAGCCAGGCATCCTGGTTTGGCAGATTGCGACGTTTGTGCGAGGCGCCGAGCACGCTGGCGCCCGCGGTCTTCCACATCAGGTGATTCATGAGGGTACGTCCTGCGGGTTGCTGACGGTCAAATGGCGATCGCCAATGGCGATGGCGGTACCGTGCAGCAGTCGCACGGTCTTGCCCGGCGGGATGGCCGCTGCGCTGTAGCCTGGGATCTCCACACGCCACGGCGCCTCGGTGCGGTTGGCAAGACCCAGGATCTGCGGCTTACTGGGGTGCGCCTGCACTTCGCCCACGATCCGCTCAGAGCTTTGCCGCTCATCGATGTCCGCAACCGTCACACCGCGTCCTGCCGGCAAGGTGATCACGCGACGACCAACCCGCAGCGCCGCGGGCGGTGAAAGTGATGCCGCACATCTCGCGCAATCGGCAGATTCGGCATCCGGTTCGTAAACGTACTGGTAGCCGCACGCCGCACAAGATGAAACCGCCCGCCGCGCACTGGCGAAGGCACTGCGCCATTCGTACTCGTGCACGCGGCGTCCAGGGGTGAATAACCCCACGGTGAAGGAACGGTCGAACAACGCTCTGAGTTCTGAGTTGAGTGAGTGCCAGCGGTTCGCGATGGCATCGTGCATCGGGCTCAGCAGACCATTGGCGGTGTTTACGGTATCAAAGATAAACACCGGCTCGGTGCCGTACAGGCGCTCCTCTGCTGCCGCGTCGAGAAGTTTGATCTCGAGCTCGCGGCGGCCGTCCAGCGGGTGCCAGGCAAAGCTCACATAGAAGAACATCACCGCCATGGAAAACAGGTCGGTCTTCGTACAGGGCAGCGTCTCGCGGCGAACCACTTCCGGCGCCATGAACTTGCGGGTGCCATAGATGCTGGCATCCGCACCGTCGATGTTGACGTTGTCGTTGTCGCAGATGAGCACGTCCGCCGTCTGCGGGTGCAGGAAAATGTTGCCGAAATTGATGTCCTGGTAGCAGAAGCCGGCTGCATGCAGCTCCAGAAAGCACTGAGCGATGTGTTCACAAGCCAGCAACCGCTGGGGCAGATCCAGCTCCAGACGTTGCGGCGGCGGTGCAATCAGGTCGCGCATACCGGCGTATGCCGCGTCGCGCAAAGGCATCAGGTAACCAAAGCTGCGCTGGCCTTCGATGTCCACCAGATCCAGCGGCCAGAGAAATCGGTTGTCCGGCGCGCCGCGCTTCACCGCGCTCGACAGGCGCGCAAACAGGCCCGTGTCGAGATCCACGTAGTAGTCGTGGTACCACTTCAAGGCGAACTCACCGCCGCCCATGCGCGCCAGATAGACAGCCCCCTGACCACCGGCACCGAGCACCGTCCCTACCTCACCCTCGCGGCGTCCGTTTCTTGTGCGAAACCGGGTCCCCGGCTTCAGCGCCTCATCGGGGCTGGCCATGGCGCATCCTCCCTGCACACCGGACGCACGTTTCACCTGATCCGTTCACGTCGCTACTCCGCATACTGCATGCAGGGGATTAGGCGTAATCGGCCATCGATCCAGCTCACCTCACTGCAACCCTGCCCAGGCAGGCGCCGTAGCAGCACCTGCCCGGGCTGGCCGTGCTACACAGAAGGCTCGGCGATCTGCGCTACGGGCTGACCGACGCACGCGGCAGCAACCGCCGGCTTGCCGTCCAGGCGGGCTCGCAATCCGGCGGCGGCAGCTGCCAGCTCAGCGCCGGGCAGTTGCTCGTCGGTAACCGCACCGGAGTGGCACATGCCCACCGCCGACCAGTAGTCAGCGACGGTGCACTCCTGCAGCCAGCCGCCAAAACACAGCACGGCGCCATGCTCGTAGTACACGCCGTTATGCTCGCAGGCGGCCTGGGCAGTGGTTGCCGCACCGGCAAACAGGACGATGGCGGCACCGGTTCTGGCGACGCGGCCGAGGCTGGAAGGGTTCTTCTTGGAACAGGTGGAAATCTTTCGGTTCATGGCGTGGCTCCTGATCTGCTGTAACGACCCCCAGGCTTGGGGATCTTCCGGAACCCCGTTATCCGGGTTCCGCCAGGTACAGTGCAGGAACAGTGCCAGTTATCTGGCGCGGCCGCGCAACAACGCCTATCTCTTTGTTTCCAATGCTATTTCAGGCTGCCGCCGAAAGATGGTACACATTCTCCACCAGACAATATCGTTCGCCGTTTAACAACATCTTCGAGAATCTGTTCGCCAGATAGCAACGCCTCAGAACAAACGGCTGACCAGTTCATCGAACTCCCAGAATGCGCGTAAGGACAACAGCATGCCCTGCTCATCCACCCGGTACACCATCACCAGCTCGCATCGCGAAACGGAACCGTCTGCCGAGCGTGTGGTGATGGTGCCGACGTTCGCACACTCCATACCGCAGGCGAATGACTCGCGGATGTGGAAGCGCACGTCGCCCTGGGCGATGACGTTGTCGTAGAAGGCGGTGATGGCAGCCAGCCCCCTGTGGCCCTCGCCCGCCGGGTCGAGAGGAGAGATGCCCACCGGATCTTCCACCACCGCATCCTCGCGCCAGAGGCTGAGCCACGCTGCGCGGTCCTTGCGCTGGATGGCTCGGATCGAATGCATGGCAGCCTGTCGCGCCGGATGTGCAGGACGTTGTTCGAGAAATGCGAGGGACATGGGCTTCTCCTGTGGATCGGTGTATGGCAACGGCGCAGGCGGGTCGAAGTGTGCCAAACTAAGCCTTTCGCGCAACAGCATCATAAGGAGCAGAACATGAGCGAAGCATCTGCCGGCGAGGCAGTCCTGGTAGAACGTCGCGGACGGGTGATGGTCATCACCCTGAACCGGCCTGAGGCGATGAATGCCATCAACGGCGCACTGTCCCACGGGCTGATGGCAGCCATCCGCGAGCTCGACGCGAACGACACACTTACGGCCGGCGTAATTACCGGCGCCGGTCGCGCGTTCTGCTCCGGCATGGACCTCAAGGCTTTCGCTGCCGGTGAAGATATCGGCCCGCTCACGACGTTCGTGCGCGAAGGCAGCCAGAAGCCGCTGATTGCTGCCATCGAAGGCTATGCCCTGGCCGGAGGTTGCGAGATCGCGCTGACCTGCGATCTGCTGGTGGCATCGAAAGGCTCGAAGATCGGCATCCGCGAGGTGAAGGTCGGTCTGTTCGCAGCCGCCGGCGGCGTATTTCGCTTACCCGCGCGCGTGGGCTATGCCCGCGCCATGGAGATGGCCATCACCGGCGAGCCGATCACTGCGGAGCGCGCCATGGAGTGCGGCATGCTGAGCGAGCTCACCGAAGCCGGCGGCGCGCTGGACGCCGCCATCGGTTGGGCGGAGAAAATCGCCGAGAACGCACCGCTCGCGGTTGCCGCGTCGAAGACGCTGGTGCGGGCCGCCGCACTCGGTTACGACGAGGAAGAGCTTTGGAAGATGCAGGAGCCCCTGTCGCGTAAGGTGTTCAGCTCCAACGACGCAAAGGAAGGCCCGCGGGCATTCGCTGAGAAGCGCGCACCCAACTGGACCGGTACCTGACACCCCTCCCACCTCCAAAACGGCGTCGGCACCGGCCGACGCCGTACTCAGTGGCTGCGCAGCTCCTCCTCCCGAAAGCGCTTGGCAACACCGGGCTTGCGGCCGAGCACGTGGGTGAGCACGTCGTTCATGGTCACATGATCGTTATCGAACCCACCATGTGAATCGCTGTCCGTGCGGCTGCGATGGCGTCCCGCGTAGAAAACACGGTGCGCCGCAGGTGGCGAGAACCCGTCCAGCGCCTTCTCCATTCCGAGCAGCGCCTCACCCCGCTCCTCCTCGAACGCGTTCGACACCAGATACAGCAACGACTTGCCATACACCACGGCCACCCTGTCGTCCGCCTCGCGGCTGTCGACCAGGTTGTACTGCCAGAGGCTGCGCACGGTGCGGTTGCCGATAGCGCCCGTAAGCGACGGGCGGTACGCCTCCTCGTAAAACGCGAGCGTACACGCCGGTGCCATGACGCTCATGCTGTGCACCTGCGTGTGCTGACCAGCCACCGAACCCCACCGCTTAAGCAGCTCGCCGTGCAGGATGGATCCGGCTGAGTGACACACCAGATGCACCTGCAGAGGTCTGGCGGAAGCAGCGTTGGCATCAAGCAGAGTCTTCAAAGCGCGTGTGCCGCCGGCTCCAGCGTTGGCAAACGCTTTAGCGGCGCCGGACTTCATCTCACGCCACAGCGCCCTGCCGATCGGCCTGGACGTGCGTTCGATGAGCCAGTCCTTGAAGCCGAAACCACTGCCCACCCGCTCCTCCGCCTTGCCGAACAGGTTTCTGAACACATCCCCCAATTCTTCACCAAGGCCGGTTTCCCACATGATGTGGATCGGATAGATGCGGTTGCGCTTGAAGCCGTCTTTCAACGCCAACACCCGCCGCGCCGAGGCACCTTCGCCGTTCAGCCCACCGTGACCGTAGATGAGGATGTGGTCGTACTCGCGATCTGCATCGGCGGCATCGCCGTGCCGCTGCAGAAACGCCGCCGTCTCGCGGATGCTCTCGATGGACGTACCGTATCGGCCTGTGTCCACCAGCTTGCCGTCGTCCAGATGCACGATGTGCCCAAGCACATCCAACCGCCGCGGCTTCGGCGCCTGGGCGCTCTCCGCATCGGCGCCCGCCGAGCGCGCCACCGGCCGGGTCAGATCGAAAGCTTTCGGTGTCGGCACCGCGAGCCGCAGCACCCAGGCATCGAGCACGTTCTCTGCCCAGTCCTCGTACGACCAGTGGCCCACACCCGCCCGGCCTTCGAAACCGCCCCAGTCCGCGCCCCAGGAATTCTGCACGAGAAAGCCGTTTGCATCGTAGCCGGTGATGACGAACGCATGCCCACCTTCCCGGCTGGTAGACCGGCGGATCACCCCGCGGGCAGGGTTTCGCCAGCCCCGATGTACCCGCGCGGACACGACCACAGCACCGGTTTCATTCAGGGCCGCGTGGTAGTCGATGATCTGCGGACGTAAACGGTAGTAGGCGCCGAGCCCGGTGGCCCTGGCTTCTTTGGCTTGCGGCACAGTGAGGTGCCAGCTGCGTTGCCCCGGTCGATACGGCGCCGCCGCTTCGGAACACACCCCGTTGTGGTAGAAGCCCTTGATGGCGCCACGAATGCTCGACCCGTCGTAATCCTCGCCGGGCCATTCATCGTGCAGACGCGCCATCTCGTAGAGCATGCGCGGGCTGACCGAGCCGGCCGGCGGCGCCAGACGCTGCAGCTCGGCCCTTCGTGTGCGCAGCCAGTTGACTGCCGTGGCCAGCGCAAACCCCGTGCAGGCGCCTTCGCTGTGCTGGTCGAGCACCGGGGAGCGGTCCACACCCGGCGGTTCCAGCCGCACTTTGAGGTCGATGAGCGGGGGCTCGTAGTACCGGTCGCGGATGTCCGGCGTGTCTTCATGCACGTTGAGCAGGCGGGATACGCCGCCTGCTTCCATCTGCGCCTGATCTGCCGCGGAACCCTTCATGGACACCCCCTCAACTCCCTTTGCCTGCGCCGAGGGTAGCGCAAGGCGTGCCAGCACAAAACTCTACGGGATATCAACTAGGTCAACCGGCGTCGAGATTCGGTACTATCGGAAAAAAGGGCTCCGGCGGCACCGCCGGTGCAGGGTTCATGCTCGGCCGCACCCATGAGCCAGGCCGAATATCACACGGGAGAAGTTCGTTGGCAGCACAACAGGTCAAAAACACGGCGCAAGGCAATCACTTCGATGTGCTCATCGTCGGCGCCGGCATCTCGGGCGTGGGGTCCGCCTACCACCTGCAGCAGCAGTGCCCGCAGAAAAGCTATGTGATCCTCGAGATGAAAGACACTTTCGGCGGCACCTGGGAAACGCATAAGTATCCCGGCGTTCGATCAGATTCGGATCTCTACACCTTCGGCTACCGTTTCAAGCCCTGGGTAGGTGCGCCCATCGCCAGCGCGGAGGAGATCATCAAGTACATGGGCGAGGTGATCGAAGAGAACAACATCGGCCCGAACATCCGCTACGGTCACCGCATCAACGATTGCAGCTGGTCCAGCGAAGACAACCTCTGGACGGTGCGCGCCACACGCAGCAGCGATGGCAGCGAGCAGGCATTCACCTGCAACTTCCTGTGGATGTGCCAGGGCTACTACGACCACGAAAAACCCTACATTCCCGAGTGGAAGGGTATGGACGATTACGAGGGCCTGTTCATCCACGCCCAGGTGTGGGACCCGAACATCGACTACACCGGTAAGAAGGTGCTGGTCATTGGCTCTGGCGCAACTGCCGCCACGGTGATCCCTGCGTTCGCCGAGACTGCGGAACACGTCACCATGCTGCAGCGCTCTCCCACGTACTTCTTCTGCAGCGAAAACCGTAACGAGCTCGCCGATCAACTGCGCGAGATCGGCATCGACGAGCCCACGGTGCACCGCGTTGTGCGGGCGCAGATCAACCACGACCACGACCTGATGCAGAAGCGCTGCATCTCGGAGCCGGATGTGGTGTTCGAAGAGCTCAAGGCGCTGGTACGGCAGTACGCCGGCGATGACTTCGAGTTCGAACCGCACTTCACGCCGAAGTACCGACCCTGGCAGCAACGCCTGGCGTTCTGTCCGGAAGGTGATGTGTTCAAGGCAGCAGCGGACGGCAAATTGACGGTGTACACCGATACGCTCGATACGTTCACTAAGACCGGCGTGCGCACGGCCTCTGGCGACGAGATCGAGGCCGACATCATCGTCGCCGCCACGGGTTTCAACCTGTCGGTGATGGGCGACATTCCCTTCAGTGTGGATGGCAAAGCCCTGGACTGGCACGACACCGTCAACTACCGCGGCATGATGTTCACCGGCGTGCCGAACCTGCTGTGGGTGTTCGGCTACTTCCGCGCCAGTTGGACGCTGCGCGTGGATATGCTGGGCGACTTCGTGTGCAACCTGCTCAACCACATGGACGAGCTGGGGGCGACGCGGGTAGACGTTGCGCTGCGCGATGAAGATGCCGACATGCCCATCCTGCCGTGGATCGAAGAAGAAAACTTCAACCCCAACTACCTGATGCGTGATCTGGACAAAATGCCCCAACGCGGCGACAAGCCCGAGTGGCGTCACAACCAGGACTACTGGGCCGAGCGTGAGGAGATTCCGTTGATCGACCTGGACGGCGAGGAATTTCTCTACGACGGCAAGCGCGCCAAGCGTTCGAGCGAAGCTGCTTGAGAAGCGCACGGCCGGGTCGGCTCAGCCGGCCCGGTGGACGCGCTCACTCAAAGGACACCGTCACCTCACCGAAAGCGCCGTAGTCCGCGCGTACGTGGTCTCCGGCGCTAACCGCCACGGGCCGCGTAAACGATCCGCTCAGTATCACCTGCCCCGGCTCGAGACCGATGCCGTGCGGTGCAAAGCGCCTGCACACCCAGCCAATGCCATGCGCCGGATGCCCCATGACCGCCGCACCCAGGCCGGTGTCTTCAATCTCATCGTTCAGGTAGAGAATCGCACCGGCCCATGGCAGATCGACCGCCTCCGGGGCCATTCGCTCGCCGCCGAGAATGATGCCGGCGTTGGCCGCATTGTCAGCGATGGTGTCGCAAACGTTGCGCGTGTAGCCGGTCTGCGGGTCTACCCGCTGGCTGCGGGCGGAGATGAGCTCCAGCGCAGGCTGCACGTAATCCGTCGCCGCCATCACCTCCTCCACCGTCACGTCTTCGCCGCGCAGCGGTGCCTTCAGCACGAAGGCAAACTCGCACTCGATGCGCGGGTCGAGAAAGGCGCCGGCTTCCAGCGTGCTGCCATTGTCGAAACGCATGGCGTCGGTGAGCACGCCATAGTCCGGCGTGTCGATCTTCATGGCGAGCTGCATGGACTTCGAGGTGAGGCCGATCTTGTAGCCGATCACCCGCTCGCCGTCGGCGATCTTTCGCGCTACCCAGGCCTGCTGCACTGCGTACGCATCATCCATGTCCATGTCGAGGCTTTGTGTGAGCGCCGCAATCTGCTGCCGGCGCTTCTCAGCCTCAAACAGGCGCCCCGCCGCTTCCTCGATCTGCTGTGCGGTAAGCACCGCTCAGCGCCCCAGCACCGGCACGTTGTGTGCATCGTGCGCAATGCAAACGTTCTTGGTTTCCATATAGAAGTCGAAGCTGTAGTCGCCGCCGTCGCGGCCAATGCCGCTGGCCTTCATGCCGCCGAACGGCGACGGCAGGTTGCGGTTGTTTTCGGAGTTGAACCACAGCATACCCGCATCCATCGATCGGGCCAGCCGCATGGTGCGACCGACGTCCTTCGTCCATACATAACCGGCGAGACCGTACGGGGTGTCATTGGCGAGCGCCACGGCCTCCTCTTCCGTGTCGAAGCGCATGGCGGTAAGCACCGGCCCGAAGATCTCCTCACGGGCGATGCGCATCCCATTGTTCGCGTCAGCAAACAGCGTAGGTGCTACGTAATTGCCGTCGCCCAGGTCATCGCGACGCGCGCCACCCACGGCAATACGGGCGCCGTCAGCACGAGCCACATCGAAGTAACTTGTAACCTTGTCACAGTGGCCGCGACTGACCAGGGGCCCGACCTCCGTCGTGGGATCGAGCGGATGGCCGACGCGGATGTTTGCCACGCGCGCCTCCAGCGCCTGCATGAAGCGCGCCTCGATTCCCGACTGCACGAGCAGACGCGAGCTCGACGTGCACCGCTGCCCGTTGAGGCTGTAGATCATGAACACGACGGCGTCCAGCGCCCGATCGAAGTCGGCATCGTCGAACACAATGACCGGATTTTTGCCGCCTAGCTCGAAGTGCACCCGTTTCAGGGTATCCGCCGCCTGACGCATGATGTGCGAGCCGGTAGCGCTCTCTCCCACCAACGCCACTGCGCGGATCGCCGGATGCTCCGTGAGTCGCCGGCCGGCGATTTCGCCCATGCCGTTCACGGTGTTCCACACACCGGGCGGAATTCCCGCCTCGTCGGCAATCTCGGCCAGCAGCATGGCACTCAGCGGCGACAGCTCGGCAGGCTTGTGCACCACCGTGCAACCCGCCGCCAGCGCGGGTGCGATCTTCCAGGTGGCGAGCATGAACGGCGTGTTCCACGGTGTGATGATGCCCACCGGACCCACCGGCACGCGCATGGTGTAGTTGGTGTGCGCATCCTGATACAGGGCCAGACCGTTGCCCGCTTCCGGCGCCTTGTCGGCGAAGAAGCGGAAGTTTTCAGCGCCGCGCACCGCCGCCTGACGCATGAAGCGAATGGGCTGACCGCAGTCCATGGACTCCACCATGGCGATCTCATCCGCGCGCGCCACCACCCGGTCGGCAAAGTGGTTGAGAAGCTTCTTGCGCGCGGCACCCGGCATGTCCCGCCAATCGGCGAAGGCCGCCTGCGCAGCGGCGCACGCTGCATCCACATCCGCCGCCGATCCCGCAACCACGCGGCCGAGCGAGGTGTTGTCTACCGGCGACAGATTGTCGAAGGTGTCAGCAGCTTCAGGAAGATGAAACGCCCCGCCGATGAAATGGCCGGTGGTGTTTTCCGCAAAACGCGCGAGGTAGCCCCGCGCCGCCTTCAGGTTGTCATCCAGGCTCATGGGTTGCTCCGCTGGCATCCGCTATTTGCGTAACATGTTATATAGATGCGGGTTGCTTGGCTAGATATCTGGTGCCAATTGCGCTGTAATCTCAATAACACGTTAATTTTCTGGGGGTGCTATGCGCCTGGCTACATACCTGCACGGCACGTCCGTTTCCTGGGGTGCCGTGCTGGATGACGGCATCATCGACCTCGGCGCGCGGCTACAGGGCGACCTCAAGCAATGCATCGAGCAGAACCGGCTCCATGAAGTGCACCGCATCACAGAGGCATCCAGCGCCGACGTGGCCTTGCACGACGTGCGGTTTCTGCCGCCGATCAGCGCACCGGAGAAGATCGCCTGCATCGGCGTCAACTACGCCAACCGCAATGCCGAGTACCGTGACGGCAGCGAGCCGCCGAAGTACCCGAGCCTGTTCATGCGCACACCTGACTCCCTCACCGGCCACGGCGATGACCTGCTGAGACCGCCGGAATCAGAACAGCTCGACTACGAAGGGGAGATCGCCGTGATCATCGGCAAGGGTGGGCGCCGAATCCATCAGGAGGTGGCCTACCAGCACATTGCCGGTCTCACCATCATGAACGAGGGCACCATCCGCGACTGGCTGCGGCATTCGAAGTTCAACGTCACCCAGGGAAAGAACTTCTACCACAGCGGCAGCATCGGGCCGTGGATGGTGACGGCAGACGAGTTCGATGCAGCACGCTACGAGAACCTGCGCGTGCGCACACGCGTCAACGGCGAGGAGCGGCAGAACGACACCACCGCATCGATGATGTTTCCCATTGCCTACCAGATCGCCTACATGTCGCAGTTTTTCACCCTCAAACCCGGCGACGTCATCGCTACCGGCACGCCGAACGGCGCGGGAGCGCGCTTCGATCCACCCATCTGGCTCGTGCCCGGCGACGTGGTGGAGGTCGAGGTCGAGGGTGTAGGCACGCTGCGCAACACCGTACGCGACGAGTTTCCGGCGTGAGCAAGCGGGCGCTGCGCAGCTTCGAGCGTTCTCTGCCCATGGCCCTGCTGCGCGCCCGGGAAGCGGTGATGAAGCGCTTTCTGCCGACGCTGCGCGAGCACAACCTGTCCGCCCAGCAGTGGCGGGTGATCCGCGCGCTGCAGGATGAGGAAGGTTCGGACATTACTGAGCTGGCGGGCCGGTGCTACCTGCTCGGCCCGAGCCTTTCGCGTATTCTGCAGAACCTCGAACGCCGCAACCTGATCCGCCGCGAGCAGTCGCAGGACGACAACCGGCGTTCGCTGATCTACCTGACGGAGGCGGGAAACGCGTTGTTCCACGCGGTGGCCCCGCACTCTATGCAACGCTACGAGGACATCACCGACAAGTTCGGCTACGGCAAGCTGGAACTCCTCTATGAGCTCCTGGAGGAACTGGTGGAGAAACTCGACGCGGGTGATGATGCGCAGCACACCGAAACAAAGCAGGGGGACAAAGCGGCATGAGCCAGGCAAGCGGCTGGGACGTTGGTGATCTGATCGACGACCGTCCCTTCAGTAGGCAACAGATACTCATCGTGGCGCTGTGCCTGCTGTTCAACATGGTAGACGGCTTCGACATCACCGCCATGGCCGTGGCCGCGCATCAGGTGGGCGAGCAGATGCAGATTGGCGCCGACCAGCTCGGCCTCGTGTTCAGCTTCTCGCTTGCCGGCATGATGTGCGGCGCCTTGTTTCTCGCATCGCTGTCGGACGTTTTCGGCAGGCGCACCATGATCATTGCTTCGCTGGCGCTCGTCGGCGCCACAGTGCTCGCCACCGCCTGGGCCGATTCGCTGGTCACCCTGATCATCCTGCGCTTCGTCAGCGGCCTGGGCGCCGGTGCCATGCTGGCAAGTGTCGCCACGCTCGCCTCCGAGTTTACGCCGGAGCGCTACCGAGCCCTGTCGGTGACGGCGGTGACGGCTGGCTACCCGCTGGGTGCGATGATGACCGGCGTGGTGGCAGGCTCGGTGATGCCGGAGTACGGCTGGCAGGGCATGTTCCTCGGCGGCGGCGCGCTGACCCTGGTGCTCGCGGTCATCGCCTTTCTGCTCATACCCGAATCCATTCAGTTTCTGTGCGCAAAGCAGCCGCCCGGCGCTCTGGCCGCCCTGAACCGCACACTGGGTAAGCTGGCCGCTCCAACGCTGGAGGCCCTGCCGCCCCTGCCGCCGGCAGGTGACGACGGTGCCGCCAGCCACAACGTGCTGCGCAAGATGCTGTCACTGCTGCAGCCACGCTTTCGCACCCGCACGCTCATCCTGTGGGCGGCGTTTTTCCTTGCCATCAGCGCACTGTACTTTCTGATGAGCTGGGTGCCGAAGCTCATCATCAACGCGGGCTACACCGAGGCTGTGGGAAACCAGGCATTCACGCTGTTCAACTTCGGCGGCGTGCTCGGCATTGTCGGCCTGGGCTGGCTCGCTACCCGCGGCAACCTGAGCCTGCTGATCGCTGTGTTCGCCATCATCGCCTCTGTGCTCATGTGGTTGTTTGCCTCCCTGCTCGCGGGCGGGGCTTCGCAAACCACGCTCACCGCATTGATCTTCGTGATCGGCATCAGCCTGCAGGGCGGCTACACGGGTCTGTATGCTGTTGCGGCGAAGATCTACCCGCTGGAGATCCGCAGCACCGGCGTGGGCTGGGCCATCGGTCTCGGCCGTTTCGGCGCGGTCATCGGCCCAGGCATGGCCGGCTACATGATCGCCGCCGGCATCCCCCTGACCACCACCTTTCTGACCTTTGCTATTCCGCTCTTTCTGAGCGGCGTGCTCGCCTACACGCTCAAAGTTCGCTGACCAAGGAAAACACCATGACTACCCTGCTGCATATCAGCACCTCGCCGCGCGGCGCGGTTTCCGCTTCCAACCAGGCCGCAGAGATATTTCTTAAAGCGCTCCCAGACGGCGTCACCACCAGACACATCGACCTGGCCGAGCGCGAGATGCCGGAAGTGACGCTGCACCTGACAAACGCCAAGCAGAAAGCATTCGTCGGCGCGCCCCTCACCGACGAGGAGCAGCGCGAATGGAATGTGATCGTTGCCATGGTGGACGAGTTCAAAGCCGCGGATCACTACCTCATCGCCGTGCCCATGTGGAACTTCACCATCCCCTACCGGCTGAAGCAGTACATCGATCTCATCACCCATCCGGGCCTGACGTTCACCCGCGATGAGAACGGCCCCCGTGGTCTGGTCGATGGCGGCGTCACCTATATCTATTCCCGCGGCGGCAACTACGGCCCAAAAGACGGCAAACCGGACCCATTCGACTTTCAGTCCACGTATATGTCTGCCTGGTCGAGCATGGTCGGCTTGTCACCGGTGCAGGAGGTGCTGGTGCAGGGAACGATGGCTGGCCCGGAGGGTGTGGCAAACGCGGTAGCAGGCGCAACCGATCAACTGCAGGCGCTGGCTGCAGCCATCGCCTGAGCAACAGCTTGCCAGCTAAGGGGTGTGCAGCGACTCGTTCAGGCCGCCCCAATGCACCCCTGCGGAACTCACCGCCTCCACCTTGCCGGTGACGCTGTTACGGCGGAACAGCAGATCGTCCTTGCCTGACAGCTCCGCGGCCTTCACCACGTCTCCGTTGGCCAGCGTCACGCGGGTGCCTGCGGTGACGTAGAGTCCCGCCTCCACCACGCAACGATCGCCCAGCGAAATGCCAATGCCGGCGTTGGCGCCCAACAGGCTCCGCTCTCCCACCGAGTTGACGGTTTTGCCGCCGCCGGACAGCGTGCCCATGATCGACGACCCTGCGCCGATGTCGGAGCCGGCGCCCACCACCACGCCGGGCGTGACGCGCCCCTCGATCATCGCCGGGCCGATGGAACCTGCGTTGAAGTTCACGAAACCCTCGTGCATCACCGTTGTGCCGGGGCTCAAGTGCGCGCCCAACCGAACCCTGTCCGCATCGGCGATGCGTACATCGGGCGGTATCACGTAGTCGACCATGCGCGGAAATTTATCTATCGAGAACACCACAAGATGGTGATCGTGCTCGCTCAGACGATCGCGCAACGTCTCCACACATTCCGGCAGCACGGGCCCGACATTGGTCCAGGCGACGTTCGTCAGCAGCGCAAAGATCCCCTCCAGGTTGACGGTGTTTGGCCGCACCGCGCATTCCGAGAGCAGGTGCAGGCGCAGATACGCGTCCTCCAGGCTCGCCGGCGGCGCATCCAGATCGTCGACCGTCACTTCGAGAACATCGGACTCGATGACACCCAGCCGTTGGGCGAAACAGCTCCTCTTCGTGGGTTGGTTGCCGCGCGGAAACCAGGCATCGAGCACCCTGCCCGACTCCGCGTCGCGATAACGGTGCGCCCAGCGCTTCATGAGACAGCTCGAACGGCGTGCGTCACCGGCCGGGCTTCGCTGTGCAGGCTCTGCAGCCAGACCTCACCATCTGCTTCAAACAGCACCACGCCGTCCAGGAAAGCCACCGGATGTTCCTCTGGCGCCTCGCCCAGAAGCTCGCACTTGAACATCATGAGGCTGAGATCGTGGGTGACACACAGATCGAGGTGCGCGCTGTTCCCTCCGGTACGCAGGCGATGCAGCAGCGTCGTTGCAATGCACTCGGCGGCGAGCTGCGCCGGCAGCATGGCATCCACCGGCACCCGCCCTTCCGTCCACTGGCGCACGTAGGCATCGAGACCGCCCGCGTTCTGCAGCCCCTTCCACATCTTGATCTGGTCGAGTGCGTAAAAGACACCGAGGCTTTCCACGGGCCGCACCGCCGTGCCTGTGCCGCCACCCTGCTGATGCGCATCGATGGCAAGCGCCGCGGTTTCCATACAGCGCTCGGGCGGGCTCGCGTAGCCGCGCACATGCACCTGCTTCGGCAGCCCTTCGCCGAGGTTTTTGCTGTAGGCCCGCCCGGCATCGGTGAGCGGGTTGACCAGGTCGTGCTTGGCAGGGTCAAACTCGCGGGCGGAGTGGCGCATGAGCACTGCGGCGCGCGAAACGCCCCGGGCAAACACATCGTCTATCAGGCCGAGGGTCGCGGCGCCGTATGCGGGCTCAGAATTCATGCTGGCAACCATCTGGTGATTCAGGGGATGAGGCTGGTATTCTAGCGGCGGAGAGAATTTTGAACCACGCACTCAATTTGCCGGCCGAGGCCGGATGCGTATCTCGCAGGGAGTCACGAAGTGTCCAAAGCGCAACTCATCGAAATCGCCCGTAAAGACCTGGAACACGGCCGCAACGACACACTCGATCTGGCCGATGGGGTGTACAAGGTGCCCATCGAGAACTACTACGATCCCGATCGCTGGGAAGCGGAGAAGAAGCAGATCTTCCGCCGCCTGCCGCTCACGCTGGCAGCGAGCGCCGAACTGCGCGAGCCGGGCGAGTACAAGGCCATGGAAGCCGCCGGCGTGCAGGTGATCATCACGCGAACCCGCAGCGGTGCGGCGAAA
Source organism: Gammaproteobacteria bacterium (assembly GCA_030428905.1). Classification (GTDB taxonomy): domain Bacteria; phylum Pseudomonadota; class Gammaproteobacteria; order Pseudomonadales; family Azotimanducaceae; genus SYFY01. The sequence goes on along the minus strand of JAUIED010000061.1, from coordinate 2,741 downwards.
GCCTTCGTCAACATGTGCAGCCACCGCGGCGCGCGCCTGCTGGAAAACGGCCGCGGTACAGCGCACAAGTTCACCTGCCCCTACCACGCCTGGACCTACAGCACCGACGGTGATCTCGTGGCGGTCTACGCAGCAGAGGACTTCGGCGACATCGACAAGAGCTGCTACGGTCTGCGGGAGTTGCCCCTTCTTGAGAAAGCCGGCCTGATCTGGGTAACACTCGATCCCGACTCGACACTGGATATCAATGATTTCCTGTCCGGCTACGACGACATGCTCGCACAGTTCGGCTTCGAGGGCTGGCACGCCTACCACCAGCAGACGGTGGAGGGGCCGAACTGGAAGGTGGCCTACGACGGCTACCTGGATTACTACCACCTGCCTATTCTGCACCGGCAGACCTTCGGTGCGGATATGGGTAACCGCGCCAACTACTACAGTTGGGGGCCGCACACGCACCTCGGCCGACCGGATACGTTCTTCGAGGAGTACAGTGACAAGCCAGCAGAAGAATGGCCCACCCCTGCGCTCCTCGGCGGCGTGTGGACCATCTTCCCGCACATTTCCATTGCCACCTTCGCCGGCGGCGGCCGTTCGGTGATGCTCTCCCAATTGTTTCCGGGCGACACGCCGGAAACGTCCTACACCAATCAGCTTTTCCTGATGGAATCGCTACCGGAGACCGACGAGCAGAAGGCGGAAGCGCAGCAGCAGTTTGAGTTTCTCAAGTACGTGGTGCAGGAAGAGGATTACAAAACCGGTATCGCCCTGCAGAAAAACCTCGACGTGGGCGCCCGCGATCATCTGCTCTTCGGCCGCAACGAAGCGGGCGGGCAGAGATTTCACAAGTGGGTGGACACGCTTCTGGAGACCAGCGACGAGGACCTGCCCAAGCTCTTCAAGACCGGCTAGCCGTCGCGACGAAGCCGGTGCAGCCGATAGCCCGGCGGCGGTTCCTCTACGAGTTGGCGGTCTTCCTGCGAGTCCGCCTCGCTCTGCTGCTGCCAGGTTGGGTAGGTTTCCGTTTCCGGCAGAGGCTCGTACTGGTAGTCGTCTCCGTAGAGCGACGTGTCTTGAGCGCCCTCATAAGAAGCACTGACCACTGAGCTCGCCTGCACCGATCCGTCCACATCGGCAAACACCCAGGCATCCAGCACACCACCAGCGCGGGCCTGCTCCATCGCTGCTTTAGCCGCGGAGCGATCCGCATAGGGGCCAGCCAGTACGCGGTAGCGATAACCCACGCCGGTTTGCGAACCGTGCACCGACAGGGGCTCTGCAATGTCACGGCTGAGCCGTTGTGCCCCGGCCTGGGCTGCACTTTCGCTACCGAAACTGGCAACCGCCACCCAGTACTGCTCGGCAGCCTGCGCCTGCGTGGCCAGCAGACAAACCGCAATCAGCGCAGAACCTATGTATTTCATCCTTAATACTCCTCGAACCGTTGCACCGCTCCGCTGGTCACGAAGTCAGCATGATCATGATACCGGCGGCGACCGCCGAACCGATGACGCCTGCCACATTTGGGCCCATGGCATGCATCAGCAGGAAGTTCTGCCGGTTGGCTTCCAACCCCACCTTGTTGGCTACGCGAGCAGCCATCGGCACCGCTGAGACCCCGGCCGCACCAATGAGCGGGTTGATGGGCTCGCGGCTGAGCAGATTCATCAACTTGGCCATCAGCACGCCGCTCGCCGTACCAATCGCAAAGGCAACCATGCCCAGCAGCAGAATGCCGAGCGTGCTGGCGGTGAGAAACTGATCCCCGGAAAGTTTGGTGCCTACCGCAAGGCCCAGGAAAATAGTGACGATGTTGATCAGCGCGTTTCGGGTGGTATCTGCCAGACGCTCCACCACCCCACACTCGCGCATGAGGTTGCCGAAACAGAACATGCCGAGCAACGGCGCCGCACTCGGCAGCAGCAGCGCCACGAGCAACAGGAGCAGCAGCGGAAACAGCACGCGCTCGAGCTTCGTCACCTCGCGCAGCTGCTCCATCTTGATGGCGCGCTCCTTCTCGGTGGTGACCAGGTCGTACTGCCGCACGAGCACGTCGTGCAGCGGCTGCCAGTCCTCGCGCTGCGCGTGGAGCCGCTCGAGGCCCTTGAGGGCGCGCAGCTCCATCGGGTTCGTCTCGAGGATGGCGGTGTACTCGGCGATCGCCTCGGCGGTCTGCGCGAAGCGCAGCTCGAGCAGCTCGGCGACCTGGAGCATCGCGTCCGCCTTGGCCTCGGTCTCCGTGGTCGCGTTGACCTTGAGGCGGAGGATCTTGAGGAGCTCGCCCCAGTTCTCCTGGCGGTTGAAGAGCCGCTCGAGGTTCTTGATCGCGCCGAGGTGGGTCTCGTCCGCGTCGAGCGCCTGCCGGAAGTAGGTGGGCGCCTGCTCGGGCATGCCGAGGTGCGTCTCGCAGAGCTCACCCATGTCGACGAACACCGACGCGCGCTCGTGCGGCGCCTGCACGATCTCGGACATGCGCCCGAGCATCTGCGCGAGCTGCTGCCACTGGCCGAGGTGCCGGTGCAGGTTCGCCTGCGAGTTCATCGCCTGGTAGTTCGTCGGGTCGAGCGCGAGGATCTGGTTGTAGTACGGGACCGCGTACTCGGGGTGGTTGAGGCGCGTCCCGTACCACTGCGCGCAGCGCAGGCAGAGCGCGATCTTGAACTCGCACCAGACGTCGCGGATTCCGAGCTGGCTGCGGTTCTGCGCCGGGTAGATCTCGAGCAGGTCCCGCAGCACCTGGA
>JAUIED010000060.1 GCA_030428905.1 Gammaproteobacteria bacterium | reverse complement strand
CATCCCTTGGAAAGGTCCCGACCTGTCCTGCGGAATGCGCCTTGCTCTTGACGATTTTGGGCTCATCATAGATCAACGAATTAATGCGACGGGTCACTAACGTCACCTCAGGGTTCGTAGCTGGGCCACTGTGCATCTACCTCGAGGCGAATGTTGCGCAGGCGTTCCTCGGCATACAGCGGTGCCTGGTCGTCGAAGTGCGGCGACGCCGCATCAACCACAGCGCTGCCGAAGTGGTGCACGCCGCGCACCGACTGTGTGCCGTCGGCAGCCCAACGCACGAGGTAGTACAGCCCGTCACCCGCCACGTTGGTGTGATAGCCATCCTCCTCCATGCCGCGTCCGTAGATTGCCCGCAGAGTATCCGGCCCGCCGCCCACAGGCAGGTTGTACCTGCCGCGTACGTGCCGGTTGACCTCGCCCCAGGGCGGGTCGAGCCTGCCAACCTTGTCCAGCAGCAAATCCACGCACGCCTCGAGCGTGTCGCCCGGTGGCGGCGTACCTCCGTCTCCGCGCTCAGCGATCCACTCCTGCGCAATCACGCACGTACCGAGCGCAGCACCACGGCTTTCTATATGCGTATCGAGGTTCCAGCCCTGCAGCAGCGCTACGCCATCCGCATACGGGCCAGGCGGATACTCGAGCTCGAGAACCTCCGTGAGGAAGGCGTAGGCCCGCGAGAAGCGGCTGTAGGCTTTGTCGTGTTTGATGGCGAAGAACTCCTCCTCGGAGATCGGCGCAAGCTGCGCCAGGAGCTCGAGGCCGCGGTGCGCGCGGTTGGTCATGCGCGTCGGGAAGCCATGTTCCGGGCGAAAGGATGAAGCGCGCGGGTTGTCCGCTTCTGCGGCTACCTGGAAAGGTGTCTGGTTGGCGCTGTGCACATAACCGGCTGAAGGGTTGTGTACCTGCGGCAGCGCATCGAAAGACAGGTGCTCCTGCCAGATGAGGTCGCTGCGATCTCCGGGCAGATACTGCGACCAGTCCCAACCGGCGGCGCGTTTCGGTGTGAGGGAGTTGTGCACGAAAAAGAGCTCGCCCTCGCGGTCTGCATACACGAAGTTGAAGCTCGCAAACGCCTGCATGCGCATGGCGTCGCGCCATTGGCTAAAGGTCGTGGCTTTATTCATCCGGTACCACTGCTCAACCTGGCGCAACTCACCCGCACCCGCGTAGCGCAGCGCATAGGTTCCGTGCTCGGCACGAAAAACAGGGCCATGCACGGAGCGATAGACGGTCTGCGTGCTGGTCCAGGGAAACCAGCCCCACAACACCACTTCGATGTCTACCTTGCGTTGCTCGAGCTCCACCCACTCCCCGTCGAGCCGATACTCATTGTCGTTGTCCGGGTTGATGTCGAGGACATACACATCCACGAGGTCCGGTTGGTTGACGGTCACTGCCCAGGCGAGATCATGGGTGAAGCCCAGGCTGATCGTCGGGCTGCCGGGAAAGAGTCCACCCTGGATATCGAGCCCCTCGTCGCTTGCGATATGTGCCTCGTACCAGGCCACCGGCCCGGTGGTGGGCTGGTGCGAGTTGATGGCGAGCATGGTGCTGCCATCATCGGAACCGCGGGGTGAAACACCGATGGCATTGCTGCCGAGCGGTTTACCGTCGTGGGCAGGCTGCGGTTGGGCCAGCACTTTCGCGCGCTCTGCGCCCATGATCTCCCGCACCACACCATCGAAACCGTAGAACATCAGGTGGCGAATCACGTACCCGGCAACAATGTCGTAGGGCGTGACCGGCAGCAGGCTGGCGTCCACCGCCTCAGGGTGTGTGGCCGCGTAGTAGTTGAGGCCGTCGACAAATCCCTGCACATAGCGGCGCGTGTCCTGGGCCAGCGATGTTTCGTAGTGTTCGGCAATCAGCGCCTGCACATCCAGCGCGTGTATCAGGTAGTCGGTGACGGCGCCCTCAGCGCCGTTGTAGCGCCCGTTGATCGCGCGATAGAACGGCAGCGTCTCTTCGAACACCGCCCAGGCATCTTCACCTTGCGCGTAGGCCAGGCCAAAGGCTGCATCGGCGTCAGTGGCCCCATGTATGTGCGGCACGCCGAACTCGTCCCGTGCAATACGCACCTCGTAGGCAGCCCGGCGTTCCAGCGCCTCGCCTGCGTCGAACCGGTTCTCCGCGCCGCATGCGGAAAGCAGACACAGAACACCAAGCAGGCAGCGACGAGCGGTAACAGCAGACAAGACATCCCCGGGTGTTCGATGAAAACCGCACGATACACGCTGGGGCGCATCGGCACATCTGTGCTTTGTGCGTTGAAACGTGTACGGCGATAAGATCCGGGGCAACAATTCTGAAGCAGCGAGGCGTCATGCCGGAGGCCAAACCAGCACCGTCCTCACAACAGCAGGCAAACCACTCTGTGCGAGCCTCACTGGTCTCTCCTGAGCGCACCTTTCGGGTAGAAGGCCATACGCTGCACTGGGAGGATGGGAAAGGCGGTGGGGCGCTGCCATTGAAGGACGTATCAACCCTACGCTTGAGCGTTTATCCAGGGCTGAACGGCCTTGCAAAACAGTGCGTGCTCAAGAGCGCCGAACACCCGCGCGTGTTGATCCGCTCCGACCACTACCGCAGCCTCGGCGCGTTTGAAGACCGCAGCGCAACCTACGCCCCATTGGTGCGCCTGATCATCGAGCGCAGCGCCGACACTGCCAACCCGCCGCGCTACCTCGTCGGCAGCCGGGGAATGTGGTTTGTCTGGCTCGCGATCTTTCTCATCGGCCTGATTGTAGTGCTGCCCGCTGTCGGCTGGATGCTATCGAACGCCTCTGCGGCACCCTCTCTTTGGCTCGCGCTGGTCGGGCTTATTGGGCTCACCTTCACTGCCTGGCTGCAGGTTCGCAGGGAAAATGGCAAAGTCTTCGACCCCGAAAACCCGCCGGAGGACTACATCCGCTGACGCTTGCGACGCCGCCGGCCGCTGGCAGCGGTTGATCAGCCGTCGATCAGCGCGTTCTCACGCTCCCCATCCACAATGGATGTACACACGAAGCGGAAGCGAACGTGCGGATAGCGCAGGGCACTGGTTCGAATCTGCGCTTCCCACCAGTCAGTTCCCCGCACCGTGCAGTGTGCGTTCTCGCCGCTGGGCAACGTCTTCTTCGCTGGATAGCAGGCAATGTTGGCAAACAGTGCCTTGCCTGCGTAGGCGAAGAGATCGTCGATGATCCAGGGCAGATCTTCCTCAGCGCAGTGCTCGAGCACATCGGTGCACACCACCAGGTCGTAACGACCCTGCGGACGTTCCCGGTACGGGAGATAGGCCGGATCATAGAGAGATACTTCCACCCCAAGCAGTTCCTGCACACACGTGAACGTGCGGCCATCGCCCAGGCGGATGTCGTTCACCGGCCGGTACAACATCGCTTTGCCGCAGCCGTAGTCAAGCATCGTACGCACGCCGTACTCACGCACGATGCGCATGAGCTCGCCCACGTGCTCGGTAAGGCTCTGCCCGGGGAACATGGCACTGGCCGGAATACCCTGCTCTGCGGAACCATTGGCATGCAGATCCTGGTAGGCCTGCATGAGCGCCTGATAGCGGGGGCTTGGGTGTTCGCGGGTAAATGAACCTTCAGACATGTCTATCGTCCTCAACAACTGCCGGAAGTGTAGTCAAAGCAGACGCGCCCGCTTTTGCTAGCCTCAATAGATGACTTCTTCAGCATCGTCAGAGCGCATGTCGCACAAGGACGGCGAGCGCCTTGCCCAGGCGCGCGCCTTGCACGCCAGCGGCCAGCACGACGCGGCAACGCCCGTGTACACCCGTCTGGCCCGTAAGTACCCGCGCAGCCGCTCCGTGCGCGCACTCCTGGCCGCCGCACACCTGGACGGCGGCCGCAATGAGCAGGCGCTCGCGCTGCTGGCGCCGCTCGCACGTCGCGCCGGTGCCGATGCAGACGTACACTACAACCTCGGTCTGGCGCTGGCCGGCACTGGTGATCACCAGGCCGCGGCCGATGCCTACCGGCGCGCCGTGCACCTCGCTCCGAAGCATCCCAAGGCGCACTACAACCTTGGCGTGTCGCTGCGGCGGCTCGGTGATAACGCACACGCCGTAGAGGCGCTGCTGTGTGATCACGCAATCGCCGCCGGTGCAGACAACTGCCGCCTGCTGGCGCGCGCCTACACGGCTCTGGGTGAACGCGACAAAGCCATCGAGTACAGCCGCCGGTGCAATGGCTTTGCCCAGGCGACCCTGCGCGATCGACGCCATCTGGTATCTCTGCTGTGCGAGGCAGCCGGTGAGGACACCATCGTCGCAGACGCAGATGTGACCGCACTCATTGAGCTGGCAGCCGATTGCCTCGCCGCTGATCCGCTCAACCCCGACACGGTCGCCGACATGGCGCGGGTCTACGCCACCACTGGGCAGCATCGTCAGGCGCTGCCGCTACTGGCACAGGTTTGCGCCATGGACCCGGAAAACGCCGAGATGCGCATGCTGCACGGCGTCACCCAGCTCATCCTCGGCGATCTCAGAAGCGGCTGGCTGGAGCGCACCCTGCTCACGCGCCTGTCCGAACCGGTGAGCGCCGCTGGTATCCCGCGGCTGACCGATCGTCCAACCCCGGGCAGCCATGTCTTCCTCCGCGCCGACCAGGGCATCGGCGATCAGATCCTCTACGCGGCGATGCTGCCTGAGCTGCTGGAGGCAGGTGTCGCCATCACCTATGCCTGCGATGCGCGTCTGCATCCGCTACTCGAGCGCAGCATGCCGGAGCTCGCACTGGTGCAGACCGACGCCGCACCGTCCGCCGCACACGATGCGTTCTGCAGTATCGGCGAGCTGCACATCTGGCTGCGACCTGATCTCGAACGCGTACCGCCGGCGCGCGCGTTTCTCACGCCGCCACAGAATCTGACAGAGAAGCTCAAACACCGCTACGCGTCGCTGTATCCCGGCAAAGAGGTCATCGCCCTCGCCTGGCGCAGCCACAACAGCGCTGCCAGCGGGTCCAAGAGCGTACCGATCGATGCGCTGGCGCCGGTGCTGAGACGCCCACAAACCGTCTTCGTTTGCGCCCAGTACGGCGACGGAGCCGCAGAGTTTCTGCAGGCCTGCGAGGCCAACGAGGCTGTCGGCCACATCGACTCGGAGCTGGACCTGACACAGGATCTGGACGCGGCCGCCGCACAGCTCGCTGCGGTGCATCGCTTCGTGTCCGTATCCAATGCCTCAGTGCACCTGGCAGGCGCTGTCGGGGTTGAGACTCATGTGCTGGCCGGCAAGCGCGGCATCTGGCACTGGTTTACCGAAGGCAGCCAATCGGTGTGGTACGAAAACGTCTCGCTGCACCGCCAGCAGGCGCTGTCGAGCTGGCAGGACGCAATCGCGGCCCTGACTTCAAGCCTGCGCTGACACGCCAGCGCGCCACGCCAGATACGGCACGACAACCACACAAACACCAAACGCCAGGCGGGCGAAGAAACCCCAGACATCCGGGTATGGCGGCAGAAAAGATAGCGATACCGCAACGCTGCCCATGGCAGTCAGCCGATCCAACTCGGCGGACAGGCCCAGGGCCGCACCCAGCAGCAGAACGATCAGCATGCCAAGCAAGGGAAAGAAGGGCGGACTGAAGCGGCGCGCGGCGATGAGCGCAATGGCTGCAGCGAGCACCAGAGGTACAAAACTGCGCACCGTCCAGAACAGAACGCTCTGAGCGCCAGCGAACCAGTCGGGCACGGGCGTACCTGCGTCCTGAAAATTCCAGGCCATAAACGCAACGCTGAACGCCGCCGTGACAACCAGAACGATGAGCATCGCCACCGGCCCCAACACAAAGGCAAGCCAGGGCAATCTACGGCTGAAGGCACGCAGCTCATCTCGATCAGCGACGGACGCCGCCAGTTGCTGCCACTCCCCCACGCTCGATCGTGCCTGCGCCGCGGCGACATCCTCAGGGTGTCCAGATGCGCGCAGCTGCGCCGCGAGGTCCTCGGCATGCTCATCCCATTCGCGCTGCAGACGCATCGCGCGGCGAGGCGCGATGCCTGCGCGCAGAAGCGCCCGGCGTAGCAATCTATTCGACGTATAGGGCTGCATCGCCACCTCCTGATAGAGCCATGTCCATCCCGGCGCGTACCCGCTGCCAGCGCTCGTTGAGCGCCTCCGCACGTTTGCGGCCACCAGCGGTCAGCCGGTAGTACACCCGGCTGCGGCCGTCCACGGTTCTGCGTCGCGCTTTGAGGCGGCCAGCACGCTCGAGGCTGTGCAACACCGGGTACACCACCCCCTCGCCGAGAACGATAGCCTCGCCGGTAAGCAGGCGGATGCGCCGAACGATGTCGTAGCCATAGGTTTCGCCCTGAGCAATCACCTGAAGGCATAAGAGCTCAGGCACCCCTGACATGAATGGCGGATTCGACTGGCCCATACACACCCCATACCTTGAACCAGCAGGTATATTACCTCGCAGTTCAAGGCATTCCAACAGTAGCCAACGGACCTGTGCAGTTCCGATTGCCAGTGACCCCTGTTCGATTGCCAGTGGCCCCCGTTCGCCCGCTTCTGCGCCTAACACATACACCAGTCTCCGAGATTGCAACCATGCTCGAACCAGCTTCACTCAACGCCGCTCGCTGCGCCGCGGAATCGATCAAGCGCGCAACCCTCCTGTGCATCGCTTGTGCCGCAGCAGGCGCACACGCGGCCCTGCCACCACTCAGCGAGTCAGAACAAACAGGCAGCGCCACCTACGTAATCGAAGCTCAAGTGGTGGACGTTGAAGCCATCGACGCAACAGAAGGCGATGCAACGAATCGGTTCATCATTACGCTGTATATCGAACGCATCCTGAAAACAGACCAACAGCGCACGCTTGCAGGATCACAGATTCGTGTCACCACCTGGCAGGCTGGCGAGCGGCCCGCAGGTTGGGCCGGGCCAGGCGGTCAGCACCGCCTCCCCAGACACGGTGACTCCGGCCTGTTCTACCTCGACCAGCACCTGGAGTTGCTCACACCCAATGGCTGGCGCCAGGCGGAAGATCTCGACCACGACGAGTGACTCCGGTGACGGCTCACCAGGTACCGCGTTGCCAACGTTGTGTGGAAGGTTGAATAATGCGGCCAGGAGGATCGAAACATGACCACAGCCGCCAAGCGCGCCGGCAGCGCCATACTGCTCATCTGCATGCTGAGCACCCCTCACGCCCTGGCCGCCGCTCGGCCAGATCTATCGGGCGTGTACGATGTTTCCACGCTCACCCCACTGCAACGCCCGGAAGAGTTCGGTGACAACTTAGAACTCACGCGAGAACGGGCCGACGCCATCGTGGAGGAAAATCGCAAGCTCATGGAAGCGCGTGATGCCAACCGTGGCGCGGCCACCGAGGCACCGCCGGTCGGCGGCGCACCTCCGATCGGCTTCAGCGATGAGTACAAGGAACGCAGCGGCGCCGGCAGCGTGGGAGGCTACAACAACTTCTACATCGATCAGGGTGAAGAAGTGTTCACTGTGGACGGAAAGTTTCGCACCAGCATCCTCGTAGAGCCCGCGAACGGGCGCATTCCCTCCATGACGCCGGAGGCCATGCGCATCGCTGCCGAGCAGCGGGTCCCCCGGCGCGCCAACGACGGCACCGCCTGGTGGCTGGAGGTCGATGGCCCGGGTCCTTACGATCATCCCGAAAGCCTCGGCATTTCCGAGCGATGCCTGCTCGGCTTCTCCGGCGCAACGCCGACGTTCCCGAGCCTGTACAACAACTTCAAGCAGATCGTGCAGACCGATGACCACGTGATGATCCTTATCGAGATGGTGCACGACGCACGCGTGGTACGCATGAACTCGGAGCACCCGCCGGCTGACATCAGGAAGTGGCTCGGCGACTCGATCGGCTGGTGGGAAGGCGACACGCTGGTGGTCGAGACCACCAATTTCCATCCGGACACGCGCCCTGCATATTCATCAGAGAACGCCCGCATCATCGAACGGTTCACCAGACTCGATGACGGCAATCTGCTCTACCGGTTCACCGTGGACGATCCGACGGTGTGGACGGAGCAGTGGACCGGCGAATACGTCTGGCGAAAGAGTGAAGAGCGCATCTTCGAGTACGCCTGCCACGAGGGCAACTACTCCATGGGCGGCATCCTGCGCGGTGCGCGGCTGCTGGAAGCAGAAGCGAAGCAGCCTGCGAACTCAGGCTCCGGCGGCTAGGGAGCCTTCACTCAGCCGCGAAACCGCGGCAGCACCGCATCGGCAAAGAGCCGCTCGTTGTCTGGCATGTAGCCGTTGGGACAGGCGGAGTTGAGAATGACGGTTCTCGCCCCCGCATCCACGTACTCCTGCAGCCGGGCGGCGCAATCGTCCGGGTTGCCGGCGAGCGCGTAGCGGTGCACGAGTTTGGAGAAGTCCTGGTTGTACTGCTTCGACAGCCGCTGCGTTGCCATTTTGATCGCCACGTCACGATCTTCATGCACCGCGAAGAAGATGAACAACCCCGGACGCACCGGCTCAGCCACCTCGTACGTGTCCCGAAATCCGGCAATTTCCTCAAGGCTCGCGGCCAGCATCTGCGGTGTGTACATGTACGGTAGCCACCCCTGCCCGTAGCGCGCACACCGACGCTTGGCAGCATCGCTGCGCCCTGACACCCAGATCGGCGGGCCGGGTTTCTGCACGGGTTTCGGGTCGAGGGTAACGCCGGGCAGGGTCGTAAAGCGACCGTCGAAGCGCACATCGTCTTCCCGCCACAACCGGTTGATTACCTCCAGCGCCTCGTTGGTGCGCGCCCCACGCTCGCGCACCGGCACGCCCAGCGCTTCGAACTCCTTGGCGTACTCGCCCCCTACCCCAACACCGAGATGGAAGCGGCCCTTCGACACCACATCGAGAGTTGCCGCCATCTTTGCCAGCAGCGGCGCTGGATACAGCGGCACGAGGGTGATGGTGCTGATGAGCTGGATACGGCTGGTCGCGCCGGCCGCCGCCGCAAGCTGAATCAAACCGTTGCCGATGGGGCCGTAGAAAAAAACATGCTCGCCGGTGCTGACGAATTCGTAGCCGAGCGCCTCGGCGGCGCGTGCATCCTCGGCAGCGCTGTCCAGGCGACGCAGGCCGATTCCAAAGTCGATTTTCGCCATCGTGCGCTCCATTTTTTCTTCAGTATACGGCCAACCGCCGTCGATTCGGCGGAGTAAGATGGGGCATGATGACGCGAAGCCTCGCATCGATTCTGCTGACCGTACTGCTCTGCGCGCAGGCGCGGGCAGGCGAGGTCTGGGTGGTACCCCTGGAAGGCGCGGTGGGACCGGCGAGCGTCGACCTGGTCATCCGCGCTATCCATGATGCCGGTACCGCCGGAGCAGAAGCGCTGGTCATCCGCATGGATACACCCGGGGGCCTCGACAAATCCATGCGCGACCTGGTGAAGGTCATACTCGCCGCCAACCTGCCGGTCGTCACCTACGTCGCCCCCAACGGCGCGCGCGCAGCGAGCGCGGGTACCTACATCGCCTACGCAAGCCACATCGCCGCTATGGCACCGGCCACCAACATCGGCTCGTCCACGCCGGTGAGCATCGCACCGCAGGCACCGCAAAGCCCGATGCCGAAGCCCACTGGCCCTACCGATGACGATCAACCACCTGCACCTGCGGCAGCCGACGCGATGACGAAAAAAGTGGTCAACGATGCCGTGGCATACCTGCAGAGCCTTGCGGAACTTCGCGGTCGCAACGTCGAGTGGGCCGAGGCAACCGTGCGTGAGGGTGTCAACCTGCGCGCCAGCGAAGCGCTGGAAGCGAATGTCATAGACCTCATCGCTGAAGACATGAGCGCACTCCTCCAGGCGCTGCATGGACGCAGCGTCGAGGTCAACGGCGAAACGCGGCAATTCGATACACAAGGCGCCACCATCCACCGGGTGGCAGTGGACTGGCGCCACGAAATACTGAGCGTCATCACCAATCCGAGCATCGCCTACGGGCTGCTGATCATTGGTGTGTACGGGCTGATCCTCGAATTCTACAACCCCGGCATGATCTTTCCCGCGGTGCTCGGCATGATCTGCCTGCTGCTAGGCGCGTATGGCCTACAGATGCTGCCGGTAAACTACGCAGGCGTTGCACTGATCGTGCTCGGCATCGGGTTGATGGTGGCCGAGGTCATGACCCCAACCGTTGGTGTGCTCGGTGTCGGCGGCGTGGTGGCCTTTGTCATCGGCTCGGTGCTGCTCATCGACAGCGACATGCCAGGCTACGATATCCCTTACGCTCTCATCGGCGCCTTCGCCGCGGTGTCCGCCGCCATCAGCTTTTTCGTGGTGGGCGCGGCGATGCGCGCCCGCCGCCAACCGGTAGTGACCGGTACCGGCGTCATGCTCGGCAAGACCGCCGTGGCGTTGGAAGACTTCGAGACTACCGGCACGGTGCGCGCGTTCGGTGAGATCTGGCAAGCGCACACCTCAGCGCCGCTTCGAGCTGGCCAGGAAGCCATCATTACAGCTATCGACGGCTTGACCCTGACCGTCACCCCTCAGGAGAACTGATATGGAAGTGTTCACCATCGGCATCGTCGGTGTCATTGTCGCCATACTCGCCAGCGCCTTTCGTATCCTGCGCGAATACGAACGGGGCGTGGTGTTCATGCTCGGCCGCTTCTACAGCGTCAAGGGGCCGGGGCTGATCATCATCATTCCCGGCATTCAGCAGATGGTGCGCGTGGACCTGCGCACCCTGGTGCTGGATATCCCCACACAGGACCTGATCACCCGCGACAACGTGTCGGTGAAAGTCAACGCGGTGCTCTACTTCCGCGTGGTGGACTCCGAGAAAGCCATCATCAACGTAGAAAACTACATGGAGGCCACCGGTCAGCTCGCGCAGACCACGCTTCGCTCGGTGCTGGGCCAGCACGAACTGGATGAGCTTCTGGCGGAGCGGGAGCGGTTGAACCACGACATCCAGGCGATCCTCGATCAGCAGACCGATCAGTGGGGCATCAAGGTGTCGAACGTGGAGATCAAGCACGTCGATATCGACGAAAGCATGATCCGCGCCATCGCCCGGCAGGCCGAGGCCGAACGCGAGCGTCGTGCGAAGATCATTCACGCAGACGGCGAGCAGCAGGCCGCTCAGAAACTCGTGGAAGCAGCCAGCGAGCTGACAGCACAGACGGGCGCCATGCAGCTTCGCTACCTGCAGACGCTGACAGAGATTGCCGGCGAGAAGAGCTCAACCATCGTCTTTCCGCTGCCAATTTCCATGCTCGAAGGCCTGGAGTCCCTGCTGACGAACAAGAAGGACAACGCATGAAGTTACGCAACCGGCTCGTTGCTGCAGCGCTTGTGATAGTTGCAGCCAACGCCTGGCCCATCAACCAAGCGGATCTCGCCACCTACGTCGATGGGTTCGTGGAAGCACGCATGTCCGAGCACGGTGTAGTGGGCGCCACGGTTTCGGTGGTGCAAGGCGGCCGCGTGGTGTTTGCCAAAGGCTACGGTTACGACAATCTGGAGGCCGGACGGCCGGTAGAAGCAGACCGGAGTCTGTTCCGCCCCGGATCCATATCGAAAACGTTCACCTGGACTGCAGTGATGCAGCTGCACGAGCAGGGGCTGCTCGATCTCGAAGCGGATGTGCAGCAGTACGTGCCGGACATCGAGCTGCCCCGCCGATTCGGCAAACCCATCACCATGCTCGATCTCATGGCGCACAAGCCGGGCCTGGAAGACTCCGCCCTTGGGCACCTGTTTGAGGCGGACGCCACCAACGTGCTGCCGCTGGCCGACTACCTTGCCAGCCACCAACCGCAGCAGGTGCGTGCTCCAGGAACCCTGGCGTCTTACTCCAATTATGGAAGCGGCATCGCCGGCCTCATCGTTGCCAATCTGTCAGGGCAGACGTTCGAGGACTATGTCGAGGCACACGTGACCGGCCCCATCGGCATGCGGCGATCTACCTTTCGCGAACCCGGGCTCGCCGACCATCGCGCCATGCCGGAAGCGCTCGCCGGCGATGTCAGCCGGGGATACATCCGCATCGGCGCAGATCTCGAATCCAGCGATTTCGTGCATATCGCACAGATTGCGCCAGCCGGCGGGCTATCAACCACCGCCGCCGACATGGGGCGCTGGATGCTTGCGCACCTCGGCGATGGCGCCTATGGCGGTGGACGCATACTGAGGGCCGATACCGCTCAGCGCATGCACAGCCAGCAATACACGCCGCATCCGCTGCTGCCCGGTGCAGCACACGGCTTCATCGAAACCGATGTGCATGGCTATCGGGCCTACGGCCACGGCGGCGGCACGGTGCACTTTCTCTCCGACATGGTGATCATCCCGGAGATCGACGTCGGCATCTTCATTTCCACCAACACCACCACTGCCGGCAGTAAGCTGATCAGCGAATTTGCAAGACACGTGGTGAAGCGCTACTTCCCGCAAGGACCCAACACCCTGCCAGCGCTCGATGTCGCCGGCTTTGACACGCAACCTTACCTTGGCAACTACATCTTCAGCCGCCGCAGCCATTCCACCGTGGAGCGCCTCAACCTGCCGATGGTGCAGATTGGCACCGCAGGTGGCGGCCGCATCAGCTTCGGCAACCCCGCCAGACCGTTCGAAGCAGTAGCAGAACACGTGTTCCAGTCCGTAGAGAATCCCGATCTGAAACTCGCATTCTTCGCCGGCGATGATGGTCGCATGGCCGGCTTCTACCCGCCCGTAGCCATCATGGTCGCTGAGCGGGCCGGTTTGCTCGATAACCCACAAGTTGTGTTCGGCTGGTTGTCGTTCGCAGTCTTGGTCTTCCTTTGCGTGCTGATAGGCGCCTTCCTGCGCCGCAAGCGGACCGGGCCACAAAGCGCCGGCGAGCGTCGGGCGGCGTGGGCTGTCTACCTCACGGCAAGCGCATGGATTGTCACGGTTGCGGGTATCGGCATCGCGTTTGCGCAGATAACTGCCGATTTCCGCAACGTGTTTTTCGACTTCCCGTCGCAATTCTTCCGCGCAAGTCTCACGGCCGCCATCGTCGCCACCGTTCTGACTGCTGCTGCGGTGCTGACGATGCGACCAGCCATAGCAGGGTCCAGCTGGAGCGGGATGCGGCGCATGCGTCACGTTCTGGTAGTCGTTGTCGCACTCATCACCGTGTATGTGCTGTACCGTATGAATGCGATCGGCTACCACTACTTCTGACATGCCTGCCACACAACGCACGATAAGCCTGCTGGGGGCGCTGCTGCTGAGCGCTACCAGCTGGGCCGCGGACCTGACCTACGAACACCTCGAACAGCATCTGGGCCTCGAATTCGATGCCGAGGTACGGCAACAACTAGTGCCCATGCTGCTCGACTTCAACGCACCAAAGGGCAGCCGCTCGCTGGCCATGGCTGTGGACGCAGACGGCGACGTAAGCGTGGGCTACGCGTTCAGCACCAGCGACACGGCGGCTTCAACACAGGCACTGGCACAGTGCGACGCACAGCGCAGCGCACACATCGACGTGCAGGCCACCTGCGAGATCGTGCACCTGAACAACCAGATGGTGCCGACGGCGGCGCAACTCAAAGCACCCTACGGTGCGGATGATCCAAGCTTCGTCTGGCGCGTGCAGGGCAAGCAGGCGACCGTCTACCTTGGCGGCACCATCCACCTCATGAAGCCGGCGCTGTACCCGCTCAACCAGGCGCTACGCAACGCCTACCAGGCGTCGCAGCAGCTTGCCGTCGAAGTGAACATCCTCGCTCCCAGCGCCGACGACACGGCAGCAGCCGCGCGCCTGGCGGTGGCTGATCCGGCACTGGTAAGAAGTGCCTACTCAGAAAGCCTGATGACCCACGTCACGCAGTTCGCCTCCAGCAACGGTGTGCCGCTGGACGCGCTGCTGGGCATGCAGCCGAACATACTGAGCGCCAATGTTGCGGTGGCGCAGATGGCCGCACTCGGCTACAGCCCGGCATCGGGAATAGATCGCCACTTTCTGCTGCGCGCCGCCGGTGACGGCAAGGCCGTGATCGAGCTCGAAAGCGCAGCGCAGCAATTGACGCTGCTGACGAGCCTGCCTCTGGAGAGTCAGGCCAAACTGCTGGAGCAGACTTTCGAGGAACTTGAAGACGCCGGCGCATTTCTCACCGATGCGGTAGGAAGCTGGTTGGCGGGCGATGCGCAGGCAATGTTCGAATCCACCGCGGAAGACTTCGACGACCCGGCGCTGGCTGCCTTCGGTCGACGCATGCTCGATGATCGCAATGCCGCCATGACCGCAAAGATCGTCGAGCTGATCCAGGGGGAGACTGACACGCTCGTGCTGGTGGGCGCCGCACACTTCGGCGGCCCGCAAGGCATCCTGGCGCTCCTCGAACAGGCTGGCTGGAAAGTGGAGCAATTACCCAGGGGCTAACGAGCCGCCCAGTCAATCGGCCAGTTGCTCAGCGCTCGAATCGAAAGTGCTGGTCGAACTCGGCCCGCACTTCGCCCTGATGCTCAAAGTACCGCCGGAAACCGCCGTTGTAATTGCCGTCCTGGCGGCGATTCTCCTCGCCTTCGAAGTTGTAGTAGCCGGGCGTGCACTCCTGGTTGCGGTTGGTCTTGCCACGATGGCGGATGACCTCTTCTACCCACCAGGATTCTGATGCTTCCGTCGGGTCCATGGTGCGAAACCCCTGCTTTCGAACATGATCGATGCATGCGGCAATGTGGTCGCCCTGCGTTTGCAGCATGTCGGTGAGGTTGAACTGAAACGACGCCTGATAGCCACCCATGATGAACAGGTTCGGAAAGCCCGCAGTGTGGATGCCGAGTAAGGTGCGAATACCGTCGGCGTACTTGTCTTCGAGATCCACACCACCCCGGCCAACGATGTGGTTGTAGATGCCCGTTTTCTGCACCTCGAAGCCGGTGGCATAGATGAGCACATCCACCGGGTACTCCTGACCTTCGAATACCGGGCCCCGCTCGTTGATCTCGGTGATACCTTTGCCGTGAGTATCTACCAGGTGCACCTGCGGCAGGTTGAAACTCGGCAGGTAGTCGTTGTGAAAGCAGGGTCGCTTGCACATGAACATGTACCAGGGCTTCAGCGCTTCGGCGGTGGCCGGGTCCTGCACGATCTCGTCGATACGCTTGTGAATGCGCATCATGTAGTCAATGTTGCCGTTCTCCTGGTAGCGCAGCTTTTCCTCTGATGACATGGCGTCCAGCCGTGCCTGCTGTTCCGGCGACCGCTCGACGATGCTGAGCACACGGGCCCGGCGCCGCGCCTGCCACCCGGGCGTCAGGCGCCTCGCCCAGTTTGGGTCGGTGGGCCAGTCGTCACGGATGTCGATGCTGCTGGGGGTGCGCTGGAACACGTACAGCGCCTTCGATGCCTTGGCCAGCTCCGGCACCGCCTGCACCGCACTTGCACCAGTGCCGATGATGCCGACCACTTTGTCGCGCAGGTGCTCGAGTTTCTCGCCAGTGAACGCATAGTCCCAGCGGGACGTGTGGAAGCTGTGCCCGGCGTAGCTTTCCATGCCGTCGATGCGCGACAGCTTCGGTTTCGACAGGGTGCCGTTAGCACATACCACAAACTGGGCCCGCATGTGGTCACCCCGGTCGGTGTGAACGTGCCATACCTTCTCTTCGTCATCCCAGCGGGTCTCGGTGACCGTGGTCTGGAACACCGCGAGGTCGTAGAGGTCGTACTTCCGCGCAATCGCCTGGCAGTGCGCGAGAATTTCGGGGCCGCGAGCGTAATGGTGCAGCGGCACGTAATCGAGTTCATCCAGCAACGGCAGGTAGTCGTAACTGACCACATCGCATGCGACACCCGGGTAGCGATTCCAGTACCACGTGCCGCCCACGTCCGCACCGCGCTCGACAATACGAATGCTCTGCACGCCTTTTTCGCGTAAGCGCGCAGATGTCAGAAGCGCAGAGAAGCCGCCTCCGATAAACAGCACCTCGACCGAGTCGTCGATTGCCTGCCGAGGTTCCGGCGCGTCCGCGTAGGGATCGGTCTCGTAGCTGGCCAGATTGCCGGTGAGGTTCGAGGTGTACTGGCTGGTGCCCTCCGGGCGGTAGGCCAGGCGCAGATCACGCTCCTCAGCGAAACGGGCCTTGATAGCGTCGTAATATGACTGGGGCTTGCGCTCGCGTTTTCTACTCTGCGAAGCCGTGTTCTGCTCCTGCTCCCGGTTATTCTCCTCAGCCATCGATCTCGCTCCCGCGCCACTTTGGCTCATTTTGACACGACCTGGCGCACTCCCGACAATCCCAGGCATGGTTAAAAAGCCTTACCACCACGGCGACCTGGCAAACGCGCTGCTCGAATCCGCTGAAGCGCTGCTTGCGGAGAACGGCCTGGCCGGCTTCACACTGCGCGCCTGCGCACGTCGCGCAGGCGTATCTCACGCTGCTCCAGCGCATCACTTCGGCGACGTCAAGGGCCTGCTCACCGCCGTCGCCAGCCGTGGCTTCGCGGCTTTGTACGACACGCTCTCGAGCCGGATCGAACCGGTGCGAGGTGATCTCCAGGCCGAGTTCATTGCCACCGCCCGGGCCTACGCAGAATTCGCTGAGGAACGTCCCGAGCACTTCCGTATCATGTTCCGATGTGACCTTCTGGATGTGAACGCGCCCGCTTTGCACAATGCCATGGGTGACGCGTTCTGCACCCTGACCAACGTCATCCGTCGCCAGCGCGGCGAGCCAGAGATCACGCCCGCCGATCTGGAGTCGTTCCATGCCACCGACCTGATCAACGACATCCTCATCGGCTGGAGTTTCGTGCACGGCTTTGCCCATCTCCAGCTCGAAGCGCAGTTGGGGATCATTCCGGCGGGCATGAAAGATGACATGCGCGACAAAGCCGCCTTACGATTGTCCGCACTGATTCGTAACGTATGAGAGATTCGCTTTGAACATCGCCATGTTCCTGCAGATGGCCGCGGAGGTCTGCCCAGACCGCCGGGCACTGACCAGCCAGCACGTGCACTACACCTATGGCGAGTTGTATGCACAAGCGCAGGCTGCCGCGCGACTGTTTCGAGACAGCGGTCGCCGTTACGTGTCGGTGCTGGATACGTCGAGCCCGGCAATCCCCATCGCGCTGATGGGCGCCGCGATGGCAGGCATCCCTTACGTACCCCTCAACTACCGGCTCAGTCGGGAGCAGCTGGATGCACTGGTCGCACGCATCCAACCGGCCTACCTGATTGCTGACAGAGATAATGAAGCAGCCTACGCCAGCCTGCCGGAAAGCATCACGACGAGCCGCCAGGCGTTCATGGAAGCGACGCGCGCCAACACCGAGCCCTTTGCAGATGTTGCCGACGACCCAAGCGCCATCGCGGTACAACTTTTCACGAGCGGCACCACGGGTACACCGAAGGCCGCCATCCTGCGCCACGAGCACCTGGTCTCCTACATTCTCGGCACCGTCGAGTTCATGGGTGCGGCTGAGGAGGAGGCGACGCTGGTGACGGTGCCGCCCTACCACATCGCCGGCATTTCCGCAGTGATGAGCTCAATCTACGCCTGCCGACGCATCGTGCAGCTGCCGGACTTCGGCGCTGCCGCCTGGCTGGAGCTGGCAGAACACGAGCGGGTGACCAACGCCTTCGTGGTGCCCACCATGTTGTCGCGCGTCATCGACCATCTGGACACCATCGAACGCACTCCTGATCTCACGAGCCTGCAGGCCATCGCCTACGGGGGTGGCAAGATGCCCGTGCCCGTGATCGAGCGGGCTCTGCAGCTGTTCCCGCACACGAACTTCACCAACGCCTACGGCCTCACGGAAACCAGCTCGACCATTGCACTGCTGGGGCCGGAGGATCACCGGCAGGCGCTCGAAGCAGGCACACCGCAAGCACGTGCTCGTCTGGGTTCCGTGGGCAAACCACTGCCGTCCGTGGAGCTTCAGATTCGCGACGATGCAGGCACGGTGCTGAGCGCGGGGCAGGCCGGGGAGATATACGTGCGTGGACCGCAGGTTTCCGGCGAGTACCTCGAGCGCAACGCCCTCATCGACGACGGCTGGTTTCCCACCCGCGACTCCGGCTACCTGGATGAGGCCGGCTATCTGTTCCTGTCCGGGCGCGCGGACGATGTCATCGTGCGTGGCGGCGAGAACATTTCGCCTGCGGAAATCGAGGACGTACTCATCACCCACCCTGCAATCGTCGATGCCGCGGCCCTGGGCGTACCTTCCGACGAATGGGGCGAAACGGTGGCAGTGTACGTAGTTCTGAAAGGGCCTGGCGCACTGAACACGCATGAAGTGCAGAATCTTGTCAAAAAACACCTGCGCTCCTCCCGCGTGCCGGAGTACGTCGTGTTCGAAAGCGAGCTTCCCTACAACGAAACCGGTAAACTGCTGCGTCGGGAGCTGAGGGCGCGGTTCGGAGCAACGCACCCTAAACGCTGATTACGCAAAGAAATCTGCCTACAGAGACCCTTCCGTGCAGGACATACGATTGGGTTCCGATCGGATTGTAAAAGCACCGCTGAACTTACAACCCCCTCACACCCCAAATCCGGGCCGCGTGATAACTTTCTATGCTTATCGAATGGGACGAGTTCGAAGCTCACATATGACGCACAGGAAGCCCAGCCAGGTATTCGGGTTCTTGCGTGCCGCTTTCGCCTTCACGGCTGCGGCCACGTCAGCCCTGGCGGTCGCAGATACGCCGACCGATGTGATACCGGCTGCCTGGGCACCCTGCATTGCCGCAGCACAAAGCCAGACACCAGCGGGACATACACGACGGGGTTTGCGCGTGGATGTCGCGGAAGGCAACCTGCAGCTGACTAACGTGTTCTGCGAAGGCGCCGCCAGCCAGGAGATCGAGCAGGCGGCTCCCCAGCGGGTGGACGACAGGGTTCGACCTGTGATCATTGCAGGCGCCGCTCCCGGAGCGCTGCCCGCGCAAGCCCAACCCCCCCAGACAACTACGCCCCGTGCGGACATCTCAGTCAGCGTCGTTGAACCCGCTGCATCTAGTGCACCCACCGCGGCCACCGCGCCCACCGCGCCCACCGCGGCCGATGGTACGGTTAGAACGCCCGTAGCTCAGGTTTCGCGCAGCGGCGGCCTGCAGGCGAATGCCCAGGGCTGGAACTCTTCTGTGCCGTCCGGCCTCGACCACCGTACCCGCTATCTGCCCACCAGCAATCCTCCGGTCATCCAGACCATCGGCGACAAGAACGCCACCGTCGCACAACAACTCGCGTTCACGGTGACGGCAACGGACAGCGACGGCCCGGCGCCCCTGGTGATCACTTTGCGCTCCTCCACGCCTGCGTTACCGGCGGGTGTGAGTTTCACCGACAACGGCGATGGCAGCGCCAACTTTACCTGGACGCCACAGCCAGGTGACGTAGGGACATACCTGGTTGAGTTCCGCGCGAGGGACGACGGCGGCGCAGGTAGTTTGAGCGAGCAGACCATCACCATCACCGTCACCGCAAACCAGGCACCGCAGATCGATGAGATCGTCGATCGCAACGTCGTAGCCCGCACGCCGCTGAGCTTCGCGGTCAGCAGCAGCGACGCGGATGGACCAGCCCCCATCGCGCTGAGCATCGCCTCGTCGATACCGACATTGCCGTCATCGGCGGTACTGACAGACTTCGGCGACGGCAGTGGATCCTTCGACTGGACCCCGGCCAACGCGGACGAGGGGTCGTACGCAGTAACCGTTCGTGCCACTGATGGAGCTGGCGCATTCACTGAAGAATCTTTCACCATCGTCGTGCAGGACAACGCGCCGCCGACATTGAGCTCCATCGCTCCAGTCACCGTCATGCGTGGCAGCACAATCAGTTTCAATGTCAACGCCACAGACAACGACGGGCCGGCACCGATCGACCTGTCGATCGCCTCTTCCACCCCATCCCTACCACCGGCAGCCAGCTTTACCGACAACGGCAACGGCACAGGATCGTTCAGTTGGACCACCGTCGCGGGCGATGCCGGCACGTACACCGTAACGTTCCGCGCAACCGACGAAAATGGTGCGGGGGAGTTTGCCGAGGTAAGCACAACCCTCACCGTGTACTCCACCGGGGGCGATACGGTGCAACTGCCATTCCTGGATAACTTTTCAGACGGCAACCTCAACGGCTGGGTGCCCGTTGACGATGTGCCCATCGCTTCCAACTGGACGGTCACTGGCGGACAGGCACACGAGACGGAGCGGCTCATCAGCGTTCTTGGCTTCGATGAGACGTACATGCTTGGTTCATTCCTGGCACTGACTGGCGGCGCTGCACTTACCGACTACACGGTGAGTGCTCGACTCGAGTTTCTGGCCGAAGATCAGCAGGCCGACATCGGCTTGATGTTCCGCTACGTGAGCCCCACGAACTACTATCGCCTGTCGTTCAACTCCGCCCGCAGCTTCACCCGTCTCGAGAAGCAGGTAAACGGCACGTTCAGTACTCTTGCCGTGAACGCGCGGGGCTACAAGCGCGACGAGGTGCTCAACGTCGAGGTACGTGTCTCCGGTGATGACATCGAGGTAGACATCAATGGTGACACCGTATTCGCAGTGACCGACAGCGATATCGGCAGCGGTTCCGTGGCCCTGTTCTGCGCGCACGAAAGCCGCTTCGACGATGTGCTGATCACGGCAATCGACAGTGCACCATCCGTGGCGTTGAGTTCTCCGCTGGCCTACATCGGCGACGAAAACACGACCATCAACGCGCAAGCGATGGTGCGCAACGCACCCGCGGGTGCCCGCGTGGATTTCGTGCTCAATGGCAACGTGACCATCAGCGACACCAGCGCGCCCTATTCCGCGACTTTTACTTCTGTGCCGAACGGAAACCACACGGTCGAAGCCATTCTACGCAACGCCCAGAATCAGGAACTCGACCGCGACACCAACCAATTCGTCGGTGCCGGCGGCAGCCGTATCGCCTCGATCGGCGACAGCATTACGCAGGGTTCCGGCGATCTCTACTATGCAGACAACATCTCCACGCTCGAGCGTGTGATCGGTTCGCAGAGCTTCCAGGCGAGCCTCACCGACCTGCTCGACGACAGCACATCACCCGCCAACGTGGTGTTCAACGAGGGCATCGGCGGTGATCGCTCTGACGACACGGCGTTCGAGCGCGTTGATTCCATCCTCAGTCGCCACCCCGAGATGGACACAGCCTTAGTCATGCTGGGTACCAACGACACGCTGGCAGCGATGCCCTCCGGCATGGGCTGCTCCGGCGCTGCCTGTAACGGGACCTATAAGGGCAACATGCAGACGCTGATCGACAAGCTCCGCTGGGCCAACTACCCAACCAACACCGTACCGAGCGGCATCCAGATCCTGGTCGCCGAACCGCCACCGGTGTTTGCCGGCACCAACCCGTGGAACTCATCCACAAACAACCGTCTGCGTGACTACAACACGGTAATCACCAGCGAGCTCACAGGTACCACCGCGGGCCCGGACTTCTTCAGCTACTTCATGCCGAACGCATCCAGCAACTACGAGTCGCTGTTTCAGGATGACTACCACCCGAATTCTCTCGGCTACGAGGTCATGGCCGCCCTTTGGCACAACGCCCTCGCCTCACCCGTGGCCCTGCCGTTCGTTCTCGATGATCTGGATTCATCCGCAGCATTCGACCCCAAACAAGATCTGATGCAGGCCGGCAATGCGTTCCAGGCAGACACCAGCCACACGCTGTCGGCCGTGCCCGCGCTGCTGCAGGACGGACGCTGGCTCGTGGTGAACAACGCCGACTACACGAGCACGTCTTCGAGCTACCTGACTTTCGACACCGACCGCGCCGTAACCGTGTACGTGGCGTTCGACGGTGGTGCGTCGTCACGCCCGACGTGGATGAACGGCTTCACCGATACCGGGCAGAACATCAACACCAGCCACCCGTCAGCCCCTTGGTACGATCTGTTCTCGCGGACTTACGCAGCGGGAACCGTCACCCTTGGCGGCGCATCAGCCAGCGGTGCGGCCGGCGTAAATGCGAACATGATCGTCATCGTCGTGGAGAACTGACATGCCGTGGCCGAAACACTTCATCCGCCAACTCAGTTTTGCACTCGTCGGTCTCGCGTTGGGCAGCGCAGCGTTAGCGCTCGACCCGCTTCCAGACGACGCACAGCAAACGGTGGACAGTTATCTGGCGGCACTGCAGACCGGCGACACTTCTACGCTTTCCAGGCTGCTCGAAGGTCGAATGAAAGCACGGCACGAACGGGCCATGCGCAATCCGGACTACGCGGCACACCTGATGGACAGTTTCGGCGCCATGGACTTCGAGGTCCTTGGAGGCAGCACAGAGGAAGGCCTGCTCACTGCCGACTACGTGTCGCGCAACGATTCGGAAGCGATACACAAACGCCTGTACCTGCAGCGTACGTTGGCTGGTTACACCATCGTCGCGGAGACGGTGGTCCCCTGATGAGCCACTGCGCTCCCTAGCGCACGGCTACCGCGGCTCAACACATCCATCACCCGCTGCGGGGTGACACTCAGCCGCCCACTCCGCCGAGAAATGGCCCATCGACGCACAGTCTGCGGCCATCGGGTGCTGCACACGCACCGCACAACCCCACACCGCACTTGGTGAGGTAGTCGATGGCACTGAAGATCCGCTCCTCAGCGACAAAGCGCCGCTGCACCGCTTCAGCGGCGCGCACCATGGGCGCCGGCCCGCAGTTGTAGAACACCAGCGCCGTCCGCGTCGCTTCCGAAAGGCCTTCCAGGTAGGCAGCCAACGCTTCGGTCACGAGACCATGGTGGCCGCGGCTGCCATCGTCGGTACTGATGTGCAGGTTTGCACACGCCGCACACTCGGCCTCGTAGTACAGTCGATCTGCGCTGCGCGCGCCGAAGAACACTTCGGCGCCACCGAAGTCTCGAACAAGCTGGTACACCGCGGCGAGGCCCGTACCGCCGGCCACCGCGACGATCTTCGCATCCTCCGGGGGTGTGGCGGCAATGCCATGCGGACCACGCACGTAGCACTCCGTGCCCACAGGAAGATCCATCAGCGCGTGGGTAAATTGACCGACGTCTATGACCGCCAGCTTGAACGGGTCGTCATCGAGGGCCGAGAACGGCTTTTCGCCGAGCCCCGGCACCCAGAGAAACAGAAACTCCCCGGCACGGATGTCTATGCTGCGATCGAAGGTGAGCACGGCGATATCGTCTGTAACGCGCTCCGTGTGGGTAAGCGTCACCCGCCGGAAAGACATATCCTCCTCGTAACGGATGCGCGCCTCGGCTGATGTTTCGCCGCCGGAGAGCTCCGCATCCAGCGTTTCGAAATAGGCGCCGATCTCCGGTGAAGTCATGCCGACTAGGGTGGATCCCACGCCGACGACATCTGCGCCCGCCTGCTGATACGCCAGTACATCTGCGGCCGAGCTGACCCCGCCGCAGCCGATAATCGGTACGTCCACCGCAGCCGCTATCTCGCGCACGCACTTCAAGCCAATGGGCAGAATGCCTTTACCGGACATGCCGCCGACTTCATTGCTCAGCACCGGGTGGCCGTGCGCGGAGAAGTAGCCGGGGCCAACGGTGTTGATGGCACACAGACCGTCGGCGCCGCCGGCGACCGCAGCCTGGGCGATCGCCGCAATATCAGGGGCATTGGGGGTGAGCTTGGGAATTACCGGTATGTCTACCGCGTCCTTCACAGCCCGGGTGATGGCTTCCACCAACTCCGGGTCCTGACCCATGGCCATGCCGTAGCCCTTGGCATGCGGGCAGGAGAGATTGAGCTCCAGACCATCGGAATATGGCGCCAGCATGCGCGCCACCGCCACGAATTCTTCCACGCTGCCGCCGAAGATGCTGGTCAGCAGAAACCGGTCGTCCGGTACTTCCAGCGCCGCGAGCTGTTTGGCCGACTCTGCCATACCCGGGTTGGTAAGCCCCACGGCGTTAACAAAGCAGCCTTTCGCGTACTGGCTGAGCACCGGCTCCCGATAGCCCGCCCGCGGTTCCGGGCCGATGCTCTTGGTCGTCATGACCCCCACCTGGGGGATGCGCTCGAAAAAGTAGCGCATGATGGACGTTTGCGTGGTGACGATGCCAGACGGGACCGTGAAAGCCCCCGAGAGCGTCTTGCCGAAGAACGATATCCCCATACGATCAGCGCATGTCGGCGGCGTCGATGCCCGCCACCTGCACAGGGGTCTTCATCGCGTCGCGGCGGAACGGCTCGCCCAGCTCCTGGTTGATCATGGCTTCGATGAGCGTCGTCCTGCCGTGTTTCATCTGGTCTTCCAGGGCTTTCTCCAACATCTGCGATAACTCTTCCATGGTACGAGCCTGCACGCCCTGCAGGCCGCAGGCCTGGGCGATACCGGCATAGCTGACGTTGTCCGATAGCTCGGTGCCGACAAAGTTGTCGTCGTACCAGAGCGTGGAGTTACGTTTCTCCGCTCCCCATTGGTAGTTGCGGAACACCACCATGGTGATGGCCGGCCACTCCGAACGGCCGATGGCGGTCAGCTCCGTAACGCTGATGCCAAATGCACCGTCGCCGGCAAATCCCACTACCGGTGTGTCGGGGCAGCCTATCTTGGCGCCGATGATGGCCGGCAGACCGTAGCCGCAGGGTCCAAACAGGCCCGGGGCGAGGTACTTACGGCCCGCCTCGAAGGTCGGGTAGGCGTTGCCGATGGCACAGTTGTTGCCGATATCCGAGCTGATGATGGCCTCCACGGGCAGCGAGCGACGAATGGCCCGCCAGGCCATGCGTGGGCTCATCCAGTCAGGCTTAGCGGCACGAGCCCGCGCATTCCAGG
>JAUIED010000285.1 GCA_030428905.1 Gammaproteobacteria bacterium | reverse complement strand
CGCCACCACGTTCACCCTGGATCGCGCCAACATCACCTCGGATCTGGACACCATCTGGATACACGGTTGCCAGGCTGCCAATGCGGCGTCCCAGGCGTTTGGCGCTGGTGATCCTGAGGTGGATGCTGCGGCGCTCGGCACGTGCGCTGGTGGCGAGAAGGGTTATGTCGCCTATCTCGTGACGATCAACGACGCACCCTGATCCGTCGCGGATTGGCCTCGTGCTCGAGCGGGTGCACGCGTTGTTGCGGGCGGTTCTTTGGAGCCGCCCGCGCTGCGTTTGCGCGGCATGGCTGATACTTGCCAGCGCGCGCGCGCTGGCGGTACCTGCTGACCTGCCGATCACCAACACCGCTACCGCAACCTTTCTGCTTGCTGGTGAACGCGCGCAGGTGCAGGCCAGCCACACCGTGCGCACCGATGCCGATGCCGGCAACAGCCCACCGTTCGACATTGCGCTGGATGGCGGAAACGTTCCGGCAAACGTAGCTGGTGCCGTTGTCGGGCCGCTCACCGTGCGTGATCCGGATGACGGCGACGCGCACACGCTGCGCACGGACAATCCCCGCTTCCAGATCGTCGGCGGCGTGTTGCGGTTGCTGCCCGACGAAAGCCTTGCGCCGGATGAGCGGTTAATGATCACGATCACCGCCACGGACCCCGGCGGGCTCAGCTACAGCCAGGCATTCGAAGTACTATCTGGCAGCGGGGTGGCGCCTACCGCAAGCCTCGCGATCAGGCAGGTTGCCGGGGATGGCGAAGTTTTTGACGTACCGGCAGGCCAGTGCGTGCTGGCAGGCGTGGGCCTTCCGGCAGGTGTGGTGCGCGATGTGCGGGGTGACGCGTTGACGCTCCCAGGCATGCAGCGCCTTGGCCAGACTCGCACGCTCAAATCTGGAGACGTGGCTATCTTCACGTTGCGTGACCAGGCAGCAAACACCGATACCCTGCGTGCTGAGACGGTCGATATCCTGGTGCAAGGACGCGCCGGCGACGAGCAGACGCTGCGTCTGCGGGAGACTGCCGAGGACTCGGGCGTGTTTGCGGGTTATGTGCAGACGCAGCGCGGTGCCGCAGTGGCAGAGGACTGCGTGCTGCAAACCTCGGTGGACGAAGAGGTCACGGCCACCTACCAGCCTGCGGGCGGCGCTCCCCCGGCACGTGCTTCGGCATGGGTAGATCCGCTCAGCCGGGTGTTTGCTTCGGCGTCCGGGCGGCTGGTGGATGACGTTGAGGTGCGACTGGTGGTGGCGGCCACCGGTGAGCCAGCTACGGTGTTCGGTGACGATGGACGCAGCGCTTTTCCTGCGGTGTTGCGTAGCGGAAGTACGATCTCTGACGGCGCCGGTGTGCTGTATGCCATGCCGGCGGGCAGCTTTCGCTTTCCGGTGGTGCCGCCGGGAAGCTACCGGCTGGAGGTGGACACGCCTGCACGTTTTTCTTTTCCCTCGCGTGTGACTGACGCACGGCTGCAAAGCCTGCCCGGTGCGCCGTACAAGCTGTCTGGTGCGTCACGGGGAGAATCCCTCGGGGTGGCTGGCGCGACAATGGCCGTGGACCTGCCGCTCGACCTGCAACCGGTAACGCCCACGCCTGCGGCGCTCGAAACCTTCCTGCTGACGCCGGGCCAGGCGGCACAGAGACTGACGCTGGCGGCAGGGGCGTGTGCAACATCCGCAACCACGCGGCTGGGCGGCATTGCCCTGCCGGCTGATCTCGGGGTAACGGCGGCTCGCCGTTTCCGCCGCGGCGACGCCATGGCTTTCCGGCTGGTTGACGCGGACCAGGACATGGACCCGTTTGCGCGAGAATTCGTGACCATCGAGGTGCGAACCTCCGTGGACACGCAGTTGGTGCGCCTGCAGGAAACTGGGCCTGCCACGGGTACGTTCACCGGTGTGCTCAATACCGGCGAGGAGCCAGGCACCGCAGAGGACTGCATACTCGGCGGCAGCGCTGGCAGCAGCGTGACGATGACCTATGTCGACCCGGATGATGCCGCTGATACGGTAGTTGCGCAGGGCACCCTCGATCCGTTGGTAACGGTGTTTTCCAGTGCCACTGGAGCGCCGGTGGATGGCGCGACGGTGCGCATCGTGGATGCCGGTTCGGGCGCCGAAGCGAGCGTATTCGCCAGCGACGGTGTCACCGGCTATCCCGCCACGCTGACCAGCGGTGGCGCTGCGGAGGACGAGCGCGGCAACCGGCAGGACTTTCCCCCAGGCAGCGTGTATGTGCCACATCTACCGCCTGGCAACTACCGGCTCGAGGTGGTCCCGCCAGAAGGATTCACGTTTCCCTCCTCACGCTCCGATGCGGAGCTTGCGGGTCTTGCGGACGGTCGTTACGTGATCGCCGAAGGCTCCCGAGGGGATTCCTTTGCACAGATCGCAGGCCTCGCCAGCGCCTTTGATGTTCCCCTCGACCCGCGTCAGGCCAGCCTGTTTCTCAGCAAGTCTGCCAGCAGCGATGTGGTGAGCGTGGGTGAGTCTGTGCAGTATCTTGTCACCCTGCAGGCAGCGGATGCGGGTGTTTCGCTTATCGACCTGGCGGTGATTGATGATTTACCGCCCGGATTTCGCTATCGGCCGGGCTCCGCGCGTCTCGACGGGCAGAAGATCGGCGACCCGGTGATCTCGCCCAACGGCACCAACCTGCGCTTCGACTTATCCACGCAGAGCATCTCCGGTGTTGCGGAGCTGCGCTACGTTGCGCTCGCGACGACCGAGGCGGAACAAGGCAGCGCCCGTAACCGGGTCACCGCGACGGCGGCAAACCTGACCGATGTGAATATTGCGTATGCCGACGTTGTAGTTCGTGATGCGCTGTTTGCAGAGGAGGCATTTCTTTCCGGGCGGGTGAGCGACGGATGTGATGGGGCTGGCGACGGCGTGGCGGGTGTGCGGGTGCTAGTCGAGGATGGCACCTACGCGCTCACCGATCGGGACGGCCGCTACCACTTCGAAGGGCTGGCCGCGGGCACGCATGTCGTGCAGCTCGACCCGACTACCATACCTGATAGCTTTGCGGTGGAACCCTGCCGCGGTAACAGTCGCAGCAACGGCGACCCGGGCGGGCGATTTACCGAACTGCGCCCCGGCACATTGTGGCAGGAGCACTTCCGGCTTCGGCCGCAGCCCCGCATCGACCGCTGGGAAACGCAACTGCACGCACATGCGACGGCAGGACAGGTGCGCTACACGCTCGCGCTGGCGGCGGGGGATGTGGCGGCGCAGCGCGGCTCTGTGACCGTGCTGCTCGATGACCGCGCCCGCTTCCTGCCCGGCAGCGCGCGGTTCGACGGTCGTGTCGTGGTGCCGAAGCTGAGTGACGGTGTGCTGACCGTGCCGCTGCCCGCCATGGCGGCCGGAGGCCGATACGCGTTGCAGTTCGATGCATCGGTGGCGGATGGCGGCGGTCCGGTGATCGCGCGGGCGAGCGTCTGGCTGACCACGCAGCACGGCAAACATCGATCCGAAGCCATGACCAACACGGCGTTGCCGGCGGCGGCGGACGAGCGGTTGTATGTCATCGCCGAAGGTGAAGCGGTGCCGGCTTCCGCTCCGGTTCGCGGGCGCAGCCGTGCCTACGAGCCGGTGGATCGCGGCGCACGTTCATCCAGCGAAGCGGCGACGCTGGAGGTGTCGCTGCCGGCGCCGGAGGCTGGGGCGCTGCCGTATGGGCTTCCCCCGGTGAGCGAGGCGCCGATGCCTGAGTTCGATGCGTCCTGGCTTGCATCAACGGCAGCAACCGAGGCCTTAGTCTGGCCACCGGAGCGTTTCAACCCGCGTACGCCGTCGGTAACCGTCGTGCTCAAGCACCGAAAAGCCTGGCGTCCTGCGCTCGTGGTGGATGGCAGGCTGGTGGACGCTGTGAGTTTTGA
>JAUIED010000059.1 GCA_030428905.1 Gammaproteobacteria bacterium | reverse complement strand
ACGCGATGCCGGCGGCTTGATGTGGATGACCTGGCGGAAATTGCGCTTCAGCATTGCCAGCAGATCTGCTTCCGTGCCGCCCTGGAAGGTCTTGGCGAGGAAATGCCCGCCGGGCGCCAGCACGTCGACGGCGAACCAGGCGGCGACCTCCTTGCCAGCGGCGATCTGCTGTTCGGCTTCGCCCCCGCCGCTGCCAGCCAGCGAGCACGCAACCGTTCCTCAGCCGCAATCCGCTTAAGCAGCGCCTGCGTGAGCTCCGGTGCGGTACCAAGCTCCCGGCGAAACGCCGAGCCCAACAGATCATCCACGGGTTCATCCACAGGCAACCTCCTTACGCGCCGACGCGTCGGCGCCCACCGCATCTGCAATCTTGCGGCGGGCGCGGTGTATGCGTGATTTTACGGTACCAACCGGCTGGCCGACGATATCGCCGATTTCCTGGTTGGTGAGTTCGAGGGCGTAGCTCATGGTGAGCAATACGCCCTCTTCCTGCGACACATGACAGAGCAGCCGGTCCAGCTCAGAACCGGCATCCAGGCTGGGAGTAACCGCCACCTCGGGAAGCTCCGGCAGAATTTCCGGCCGCGACTTGCGCAGGCTCATGAGGAATTGCCGGTACGCCAGGCTCGACAGCCATGCACCGAAGCGCCCATCGCCCTTGAACTGGTGCAGCTTGCGCCAGGCCTGCAGAAACGTTTCCTGCGCGAGGTCTTCCGCTTCGGCGGCATCGTTGCCGGTGAGCCGCTTGAGGAACAGCCAGATGCGCTGCTGGTGCCGCCGCATCAGCTCGGCGAAGGCGGCGCGGTCCTTCAGGAGCGCGGCTTCGGCCGCCAGCGCTTCGTCGGATTTCAAGCGTTCTGCCGCTTGCCGTACCACCACAGCCCGCAGTAGGCGACACCGATGAGGAGCGGGAACATGGACAGCGCCAGCAGCGGCGACCGGACTTCCTGCTCACCAACCAGATTGCCGAACAGTAGCACGCCGACGCCGATCGCGATGGCGATCACACCTTTGCGCAGATCACCGTTCTTATTGGTCAGCGTGCCCGACAGCTCTTCGAGCATCTGTGGGTCGAACGTCTGGCCGCTCTGGATGGCAGTGCGAATGGTCTCCTGGATCTCACGCCGCGCCTTGTAGCGAAAATAGATGAGCAGGGAGAACACGACACCAATGACCGTGAACATGACGATCGGGATCAACTCTTCCACAGACAGCTCCTGAAATTTGCGTTCATCAGGTTAGATGCGGTCAGCGGCCGAAGCGGTTGCATCTTGCGCAAAAAAACTTCCTGCGTCGCTCACCATATCGCGTCCTGCTGACGAGCCAGCATATCTTGAACAACGGATACTGAACACATATATTTGCACATATACTTTTTTTGAACGCAAGAAGATGGGGCCACAAACAGATGGGACAGGTCACGATCTATCTGGAAGATGAATTGGAAGCGCAAATGGTTGCCGAGGCTAAAGCTCAGAATCTCTCCAAGAGCAAATGGATAGCCGAGGTCATTCGCGAAAAGCTGGTCAACGAATGGCCTCCTGCGGTGCGAGAAGCTGCTGGTAGCTGGTGCACTTTTCCCGATCCGGAAGAGATCGAAATCCACAACGCAGCGGACATCGAACGGGAGCAGCTCTGATGTGGGTGCTGGACACCAACACGCTGATCTACTTCTTCAAGGGAGAAGGTCGCGTCGCCGAAACGCTGCTGCGCCACGCGCCTGGCCAAATTGGAATACCCACAGTGGTGTTGTACGAATTGGAAGTGGGCATTGCCAAGACCACGTCGCCGCGCAAACGACGGGAACAGCTGAACGCACTAACGGCGGCAACCATCACACTGCCTTTCGGTAGGCCAGAAGCACAGACAGCGGCACGAACGCGTGCCAGCCTGGAGAAACTCGGCACGCCAATCGGCCCCCATGACATCCTCATAGCGGCAACGGCTCTCGCGGCCGGTGCCACACTGGTCACACGCAACACGCGCGAGTTTGGCCGAATTAAAAAGCTGAAGTTGGAAGACTGGTACTAACCCACCTTCGGCGCCACGATGGTGCAGGTCCCCTGCGCCACCGCCACAAGACGATCGGCATTCTCAATCTGAATGCGCACCACCGACAGCCGGCGCGTCATGGAAACGATGTCTGCAGTGGCGACGCACACACCACCTGTCACCGGCGCCAGCAGGTTGATTTTGAACTCCGTGGTCGCCGCCCAGTAGCCCTCCGGCATCACCGGGTACATCACCGTACCCAGCACGTGATCGCACAGCGCCGACAGGCAGCCGCCGTGCATGTTGCCCATCACGGTGATCAGCTCGTCGGTGACCGGCATCTCGCACACCAGCCGGCCCGCCTGAACGTCGGTGATCTTCAGGCCCAGATAGGCGTCGATGCCTTTCTTGCCTACGCGTCCGACGATCTTGTCGGCCCA
Organism: Gammaproteobacteria bacterium; assembly: GCA_030428905.1. Taxonomy (GTDB): domain Bacteria; phylum Pseudomonadota; class Gammaproteobacteria; order Pseudomonadales; family Azotimanducaceae; genus SYFY01. Next base: position 22,948 of record JAUIED010000059.1, on the reverse strand, counting down.
GGCCTGGTTGAAGGTATCGAATGTCGGTGCGGTCACTTGTGGCTCCTCTGTCTGTCTTAGTGGTCTGGAACGAACACCCCGTGCAGCGGCGGCGCGCCGTCGCGCTCGCCGGCCATGGTTTGTATGAGCGGTTCGATGCTGTCGAATCCCGCCACCTGCCGAGGCAGTTCGGCGAACGGGTAGCGGCCGGTTTGCAGAAACGCCAGCGCCTTTCTGTATGCCCCCACATCAACTCCTAACGCGCCGAGTATACGCAGCTCCTTGTAGACGATGTGGTCCGGCACGAAGCCTGGGGTTTCGTTGGAGCCGCGCACACCGGCAAGCACCACCGTACCCCCGGGGCGCGCCAGGCTCACCGCCTGGCCCAGGGCTGAAGGCGCTTTTGCCGTCACGTCCACAACGATGTCCGCCTTGCGGCCGACAGCGGTACGCAGCACCTGATTGGGGTCTTCCACTGCGACATCTACGGCCAGATCGGCACCGAAACGCTCGGCGAGCGCCAGCCTTCCGGCATCACGGGCGCCAAATCCCGTGATCATCACGAATGCTGCACCCGCCTCCTTTGCGGCAGCTGCGGCGCACAGGCCGCGTACACCGGGCCCGAGAATCACGACCACATCACCCGGGCCGGTTTCCGGCAGCTCCACACCCCAGCGGATACCGGCACCCAGCGGGTTGAACAGCGTCGCAACCACCGGGTCCATACCTTCCGGCACCGGCAGCAGAAGCGAGTCCGGCGGCAGGTACAGGTGGCTCGCGTAGCCCCCGCCGAGGCCAGGCGGCACGTCTGCAGGTGTAAAGCCCACCATCGTCGACATCCCGTTGCGCTCACAGCGCCGGTACACGCCGGAATCGCAGGCAGCGCATGCACGGCAGGATTTGAACACCTCCACGGCCACGCGCTGGCCCGCCTGAACGCCCCACAGCGCCGCCGCTTCTTCGCCCACCGCTTCGACAACTCCTACCACTTCGTGGCCCGGGATGAACGGATGGTGGCTGCTGATGAGGCCTGTGTACTGCTCGTGATCGGTCCCGCAGAGGCCACAGGCCTCCACCCGAAGCAGGCCGTCGCCCGTGCCAATGGCAGGCAGCTCGAAGTCGCGCCGCTCGAACGTGCGCGGTTGTGTCAGCACCAGACCGGAAGCGTTCTGCATGGCATGTCCTCAGCGGCTGGGTGGATAGGTCGACTGCGGTGGTCGGGTGCGCAGCGGATCAAACACGCGTCGCGCGCGAGCAAGCTCGGCGCGCATGTCAGCCACCACATGCGGATAGCGATCCGCAACACTATACGCCTCACCGTCTTCGGCGGATGCGTCCAGCAAAAGCTCGTAGGATGCAGCAAAGCCCGGCAGCCGGTCGAACCGCTCGAACGCCCCGAGGCTGCCGGTGTAGTAGGCGTGCGTGAGCAGCTTCCAGTGCTGGCTGCGCAGCCCCACCACTTCCTCATTGACGAAGTAATACAGGTATTCGTGCGGCGAAACATCTGCGCCACGAAACAGCGGCATGAGGCTGCGGCCATCCACCACTTTGGCAGCAGGCGTTACATCGAGCGCCTGGGCCATGGTGGGAAGCAGATCGAGATTGGTCACCATGGCGTCGGTCACCCGAGCACCCTTGATGACCGCAGGCCAGTGGGCGATGAACGGTACGCGGTAGCCTCCTTCCCAGGAGTTTCCTTTGCCACCCTTCAGACCTCCGGCGCTACCCTCGAAGAATGGGCCATTGTCGCTGGTGAAGAGCACCAGTGTGTCGTCGAGTACGCCACGACGCTGCAGGGCTGCGATGATCTCGCCCGTGCTCCAGTCGAGCTCCTGCACCGTGTCGCCGTAAAGGCCCGCCTGCGAGGAGCCGAGAAACCGCTCGGAAGCATAGAGCGGAATGTGTGGAAAGGTGTGCGACATCATCAGCAGGAACGGCCCCTCAGCCTCCTCAATGAAGCGCACTGCTGCTTGCGTGTACTGACTGGTTAGCAAACGTTGGTCTACCGGCTGCGGCAGCCGCTCCCGGCCCTGGTACAGGGCGAAGTCGGGCATGTCGTTGCTGTGCGGCACGCCGAAAAACGCATCGAAGCCGTGGTCCAGCGGGCTGTGCTCCGGCAAGCGGCCGAGGTGCCACTTGCCGATGAGCATGCTGGAAAGGCCGGCCCGGCGGGCGAGTTCGGCGATGGTTTCTTCCGCTGTGGGCAAACCGTGTTCCGACTGCGCTGTCACCACCTTCCAGGCAAGCGCGTAGCGGATCGCATAGCGGCCGGTGAGGAGCCCCGCGCGGGAAGGCGAGCAGACGTTGGCGCTGGCGTAGCCCTGGGTAAACCGCAGACCCTGCTCCGCCAGGCGGTTGATGTGCGGCGTGCTGATACGTGTTGCACCGTAAGCACCGATGTCGCCGTAGCCGAGATCATCGGCAAGGATGACCACCACATTCGGTACGCCGGCTGCAAACGAGCTGACGCCCAGCAACAGGAGCACCGCTGTGAGGCGCACCATCAGTCAGCGCGCAACCGATCCAAATCCAGGGCTTCGCGCAATGCCCGCGTGCCCTCCTCCTTGGCCGGCTCCAACGGTATGCCGGTGGCATCCGCCACCCGCGGATAGGCGTTGAAAGCGGCGATCACCGCGGCCGCGTCGATCATCGCAGCGACTCCCAGGGCATCCACTACCTGATCGCGAGCCTGCGCCACGGCGGCCAGGTCGTTACGGCAGATCGCACCAGCAAAGGCGTCGAGCACTTGCTCAGCAGCTACCCCGGAACCGGCGGCACCCGCCTCCTGCAGCACCGTGCTCTCCAGTGAATAGGTTTCACCCGTATGTGTGCCGCTCAGACCGAGCCGCGCCGCGTGGCTGGTGGTTCAGTAGTAGCAGCCGAGCATGGCGGATGCGCGGGTGGCGAGAAACTCGATCTGCGCGCGGGTGATAGACCGGCTCACGCCGTCCAGCTCTTCTACTCGAGGATCTTCCAGGTACAGCGCGTTGGCCAGGCGCCAGAAGCGCCGCGTCTCGCCCTGCACCAGCGTCAGCGCGCGGCGGATGTAGAAGTGCGAGTCGTTTGCGTAGAAATCTGCGAAGTCTGGCTGGGCGTGCTCCGGCGCCGTGGTGGCCACGAATCCGGGGCCCGGTGTGGCGGCGGTGTTCGGCGTGTACGCCGGTGCTCCGGCAACGGGCTCGGGCATTGGCAGCTCGCCGGCGCCGATACCGGTAGTGAAGGCATCCACGGTGCGTGTCAGCACGGCGACGCTGGTAATTTCCACGTACTCGTCTTCCGACATGCCGGCAGACACCACCTCATCGCGCAGCCGCCGGGTGATGCGCCCGGAATCGCGCACGACGCAATGCACCAGGCGCACCCAGTGCCCGGGCAGGGAATCCGATGGTGTATGGTCAACGTGCGCCGCGTACGGCGACAGGCTGGCGAGCTGCGCATCGCATCCCGCGCATTGCCAGGCGGCGCGCGCGCAGGCGGCGACGTGCAGGCGCTGATCCGCCGTCAGCCAGCAGCCTGCCCGGCCGAGTTCCCGCCAGGCGACCGCCACAGCTTCCGCCAGCTCGGCGCGCATGTGTTGCCGGTGCGGCAAACGGATCGGTTGACCGTTGGGCATAAGGGCCTGAACAATGCTGCGATGCGAAAGCCCATTGATACGTTGTCGGGCGTGGAAGTCAACGGCGAGTTCGAGCGCTTCGATCAGAGGAACGAGATCTACTGCCGCTCGATCTGGGACGACGAGGTGCGTTCCGCCAAGGCCGAGGCGTTCTTCGACGGCTACTACATGCCGAATGCCAAAGCGCGCAAGACCGACGGCTTCGGCCTGAAGGACTATGCGCTGCGTAATGCCGCCTGGCACGTGTCCAACGTGATCCGCGACATCGAAGTCGCCGGAAGCTTCAGACCCACCGCTACCCAGCCACCGCGCAAAGAAGGCTTCTGGGACTGCTACACATCCCACGACGAAGGCTGGCCAGAGCCGCTGCCCGTAGATGACCCGGCGGACACCACGCGGGAACTCAAACGCGTGGCACGCTTTTTCGGCGCGGGCGACGTGGGCATCTGCGCCTTCGACGAGCGCTGGATGTACAGCCGCGCCTATGCGCGCGACACAGGCGACGGGGTGGACAGCAAACCCCAGGAGATTCCGGAGGATCTGCGTCACGCCATCGTCGTGGCGCAACCCATGGATGCCGATCTCATCCGCACGGTGCCCTCCGCGCTGTCCGGCGCTGCCACGGGCCTCGGCTACACCCACGACAGCATCGTCGTCATCCTGCTGGCCCAGTACATCCGCAACCTCGGTTACCGTGCCTACGCCAGCCTCAACGATTCCGCGCTCGGCATTCCGCTGGGCCTGCAGGCCGGCCTCGGCGAGGTCGGCAGGAACGGGCTGCTCATTCATCCCGAGTTCGGCCCGAGATTTCGCATCGGCAAAGTGTTCACCGACCTGCCGCTGGTGGATGACAAGCCCGCCAATTTCGGCGTAGCAGACTTCTGCGCGCAGTGCGATCGTTGCGCACGCGCTTGCCCGCCGCAGGCGCTGCCCTACGATGCGCCAAGCCCACACCGCCACAGCAAGTCCAACATCGCCGGCGTGGTGAAGTGGACGCCAAACGCAGAGAAGTGTTTCGGCTTCTGGGCCAACCAGAACACCGACTGCATCATCTGCGTGCGGGCGTGCCCCTACAACCGCGACTTCAGCAAACGCCGTCACCGCGCCTGGCGCCGGCTCGCCGCCACACCCCTGCGCCGCCTGGCGTTGTGGCTCGATGATGTGTTCAGCGACCGCGCACGCAAGCGCGTTCTCTGGTGGTGGCAGCAGCATTGAGCGCGCCGCACCAGGCACTGGGCTTGTTCATTGTGGCGGGCGCGGCAGTCGGCGGCGGTATGTTTGCGCTGCCGTTCGTGAGTGCGGGTATGTGGATGCCGTACACAGCAATCGCGCTGCTCGCTGTGTGGTGGCTGAGCTACCGCTCGGCGGTGCTGGTGCTCGCAACGGGGCTGCACTTTCCTGTGGGCGCAAGCTTTCCAACCTACGTATCAAGCACCCTGGGACGCGCCTGGTCCGCGGCCACAGACCTGTCTATCTGCGCGCTTCTCTACACCCTGCTGTACGCCTACTTCTCCGGATTCGGCAGCGTGCTCACACAGGCGTTCGCATTGCAGGCACAGGACAGCCTGCCTTGGCTGAATGCCGGGCTCGGGATCGCTGTCGCTGTGATGGTGTGGCTGGGCGCTGGTGCGGTGGGCCGCCTGTGCGGTGTTCTTCTCACCGGTATGGCGATGACTTTCATCGCCGCCGTCAGCGGCCTGCTGGAGCATCTGCAGCCAACCAACTGGCTGGCCGCAGAACCCGGCTACGCCGTCTTTGCCCTCGCTGCGTTGCCCGCCTACCTCACCTCATTCGGCTTCTCACCGGTGATCCCGAGCCTCATCACGCTCTACGGCCACAATGAACGAGCGCTCACCCGCAGCGTGCTGTGGGGTTCGGCCATCGCGCTGGCGGTGTACCTGGTGTGGTGTGCCGTGGTGTTCGGCAACCTGCAGCGCGGCAACTTTGCCGGCGAACTGAGCGGCTCCATCGGCGCGCTCGTGCAGGCGCTCTCTGAGGGCGGCAGCCTCGGCCGCTGGCTCAACCTATTTTCGTTCTGCGCCGTGGCATCGTCCTTCCTGGCCGTGGGCATCAGCCTGGCAGACTTCCTGGCAGACCGGTTCGCCTGGCGCTCCAGCAACGCGCTGCGCCTGCGTGCCGTGTTGCTGACGTTCGTGCCGCCAGGAATCTTGAGCACGCTGTTTCCGCAGGGCTTCGTCGCCGCCATCAGCCTGGCAGGGTTGATCGTGGTATTCGGCTACTTCCTGGTACCAGCGCTGATGCACAAACACCGCACCGGACGTGCCGACGCCGATGTGTGGCTCGTGGCAGCGGGCGGTGTATTCGTGGCACTTTGCCACGTGCTTGCCATGGCCGGCATGCTGCCGGTGTTTTGAATCGCCTCAACCAACGACCGGTTGAGATAGCGCTACAACCACGCCCCTCGCCATACCGGGGTGTAGAGGTGATCCATTTCCACCGGCTTGCCATCAACCTGACCGGGCACGAATCGTAGACGTTTGACCCGACGCTCCACAGCGCGAACGCAGGCGTCCGCACTGGCATCGCCGCGATGCAGCCGCGGGTTTTTCGTACGACCCTTAGTGTCTACGGTAAACCGGAACATGATGCGCATGTTTCTACACAGCGGGCTCAATCTTCCGTAAAACTCATCGGTGATGAGCTGTGGTGCGACATACTCTGCACCGAGCGTTGCTGCATTCAGAAACTGGTGGGGAAACACCATAACGGAGGCAACGCCCTGGTGGCGCCGAAACACCACCGTGAAGTATATCGACACGGGTCGTCTGCGGCCGTTGATCGTGGCAGGAATCATTTTGGAACGCTCTGTGGCGCGCGACACGTAGAACTCGAACGCCCGCGACGCCTCGTCGCCGCCAAAGCAAGTGGCCAGGCTGATGTTCCCCTGCCGGTCGACCCCGGAATTGCAGGGAACCGTCACCTGAAAATCAGCGCCGTCGAGGTGGTTTTCGGGAAACTCGACGTTGCCTGCAAGGGCATAACTGTCTGTTCGCTGCAACGCAGGCCGCATGTCCTTGGGCTCGTCTGGTTCTGCCGCATCGGGGTAGCCAGGCAGCAGCACAGGGAGAAGTAAAGCAGCCAACGACAAGAGGCGGGAAACGTACATAACGTGCTTCCGGTAGAACCGCAGACCGCGGCCACACCAGTCTAAACAAGCCAGCCAGACAATAACAGGTGGGCCGCTACGAAGGCGCCAACGCCCCAGGATGCTGCTGCCCGCTGTCGCCGATTTCGTCCCAGCCGGCTTTCGAGTCCACCCAGATATGGTGCAGCACCTTCAGTCGGTGAGTCGGATCCGCAAGCAACCCCGCGGGCACGAACATACGCTCGGCATCATTGGTGCCGGGCAACTGCGAGCCACAGACGGCGCAGAACCAGATCTGCCAGTCGTGTCCCGGCTTGCGCCAGGTGCGCACCTGCTCCTCACCGGCGAGCCACTGAAAGTTCTGGTTCTCAACGACCACCACCGCGTTGCCGTTGGTACCCGTGTGCCTGCGGCAGATGGAGCAATGACAGACATATACACCGTAGGGTTCCACGGACAGCCGAAAACGTACCGCGCCGCAGTTGCATTCACCTTCCATCAGATTGACACGCGCTCAAGCGCCCGAACGATCATCTCCGAAGACGCCTGCGGCGTACCCGCCTCAGTGTCAATCCGCGCCAGCGCCTCCGGAAGCGCAGGAACCTCGAATCTCCCCTGCGCCTTGGCCGCTCGATACACCGTCGCGTCGGTGAGTTTTCCGAAGCGATGGCGGCTGGGGCTGTCGATTCGACGCACCACCTCCTCATCAGAACAGACGAGTTCTACGTAGAACACGCGTCCCGATGCGGACGAAATCGTCTCCGCAAGCTCTTCCATCAGGGCTGGATCGACAGGGCTTTCGGGATTGAAGGTGAAAATGAAAGAACGCCGTTCGGCCGCGGCGGCATGAAAAGCGGCGCGCCAGATATGCGCCCGCAGCGCGACGAACGCCGGCGTGCCGAATTCGAACAGAGTCCTGGCGAGATCCACCGTCAAATGGTTGTGAAAGAGCGGCAACTCAAGCCGTTCGCTCACAAGAGAGCCAATGGTGTGCTTACCGGCAGCGGCAGGTCCGCGAATGAACAGAACGTAAAACGTCATCTTCATTCATCCCGGCGCCCGAGGACCAGATCTCGACCGGCCACCAAGCTGCAAAGCTTGCCAAACGCTACGCGACGGTCGAGATACTTCATGCCGCAATCCGGCGCCACCACCATACGCTGCGCCGGCACAACTTCCAGCGCCGCCTCGATGCGACGAGCGACCGTCTCCGGCGTCTCAACGTTAGTATCGCGCAGATCGATTACACCGACGTGCACCTTTTTGTTCGGCAGGCAGTCGAGCACCGCCATCTTGAGCCTGGGTTGGGCGCACTCCACCGACACCTCGTCTGCCTGGCAGCCATCCAACTCCCCAAGGAAGGCATAGCCGTCGGGCTTGTCGTCCACATGCTTGCCGTAGCCGAAGCACACGTGCAGCACCGTGGCACCAGATGCGCCGGCCACCGCACGGTCAATGGCGGCCACGGCGTACTCCCGAGCCGCCTCCGGGCGCGCCTGCACGTAGGGCTCATCGAGCTGCACGATGTCCACGCCGGCAGCAAAGAGATCACGTAGTTCTTCGTTGACCGCGGCGGCATAAGCCATGGCGAGCTCAGCTTCGCTGTCGTAGTAGTCGTTCTGTGCCTGCTGGGCCATCGTGAAGGGGCCCGGTAGGGTGATCTTAAGGGGCCGATCGGTGTGCGCCTTGAGAAACTCGATGTAGCGCACCTCAACAGGCTCACGGCGCGATACCGGGCCTGCAACCCGCGGCACCGGCACAGTCTTGCCCGTGCGGTCCACCGCCTGGCCGGGATTGTCGAGGTCGATGCCGTTCAGCGCGTTGGCGAAGCGGTTGGAGTAACTCTCACGGCGAATCTCCCCGTCGGTGACGAAGTCCACGCCGGCCGCGTGCTGATCATCCAGGGCGATGCGGGTAGCATCGTTCTGCGCTTCTTCGAGGAGTTCCGGCTGCACCCGCCACAGCGCGTGCAGCAGCACCCGGGGTGGCAGACGCTCGCCCAAACGGCTCTTGTCGATCAGCCAGTTGGGCTGTGCATAGCTGCCAACCAACCCTGCAGGCAGTTCATTCATAGGGCCTCCCTCCGAGCTCCAGACCTGGGATACGGTCAATCATATTGATTTTGCAGGGGGCGTGCGCAATCCTCTTAGCGGTGCGCATCATCCACACCTCAGAGCTCACCGTGCCACTGCGCGGCGACATTGCCAACGCCGTGGTCAACTTCGCAGAGCACACCGTATCGCTGGTGGCGCTCGTCAGCGACCAGAAGGTCGATGGCCGTCCGGTGATCGGCCTCGGTTTCAACTCCATCGGCCGCTTCGGCCAGTCGGGTATTCTGCGCGAGCGCATTTTTCCGCGGCTCCTGGCGGCCGATCCAGAGGCGCTGATGTGCGACGGTGAGTTGTCGCCAACAGCCATCGCAGCCACCGCCATGCGCAACGAAAAACCCGGCGGCCACGGCGACCGCGCGGGTGCCGTAGCCGCAGTGGAACTCGCTGCCTGGGACCTGCGTGCCAAGCTCGCGGGCGAGCCGGCCTGCCGCACCATAGCCCGGACCTTCGGCCGCGCGGCAGATACGTCCGTTGCGGTCTACGCTGCCGGCGGCTACTACTATGCGGCCGATTCCACCCGGCGGCTCTGCGAGGAGCTGCGCGGCTACCGCGAGAGCGGCTTTGGAGCCTTCAAGATCAAGATCGGCGGCGCGCCGATCCACGAGGATGCGCAGCGCATCGAGTCGGCTCTGGAAATCGCAGGCGACGGGACGAATCTTGCCGTGGATGCCAACGGCCGTTTCGATGAAGCAACCGCTGACGCCTACGCGCAGATGCTTGAGCCTTACGGGCTGCGCTGGTACGAGGAGCCGGGCGACCCGCTGGACTACGCCCTCAACGCGCACCTGACAGCAACCTATCCCATGCCGATTGCTACCGGTGAAAACCTGTTCAGCGCGGCTGATGCGCAAAACCTCCTGCGCTACGGCGGCATGCGCAGCCAGGATGTTTTTCAGATGGACCCGGGGTTGAGCTATGGGCTTGGCGAGTACGCAACGATGATTGAAGCGCTGGAGAGACAGGGATTTTCGCGCCAGCAGTGTTTTCCACACGGCGGGCACCTGATCAATCTGCACATCGTCGCAGGGCTCGGGCTCGGCGGCTGCGAAGCGTATCCCGGCGTGTTTCAACCATTTGGCGGCTTCGGCCCAGAGGTACATATAGCTTCAGGTCGCGCCGCACTGACCGAGCGGCCTGGCTTCGGTCTGGAGGGGAAACCCGAACTGGCGGAACCTATCGCTAGCCTCACGGAGCATGCGGTGTGAAGGTTTGTGTTATCGGCTGCGGCGCCATGGGCTCTATCTACGCCGCACTACTCGCTTCCGCCGATCACGAGGTATTCGTGGTGGATGCGCAAACAGCCCACGTGGATGCCATCAACACGCGTGGCCTGCGCGTGAGCGGTGCCAGCGGCGACCGTACGGTGCGTATCGAGGCCTATGCCGACGTGCCAGATCGCACAGCAGATCTGGTAATAATCGCCGTGAAAGCAGCCCACGTGGACGCAGCCTCCGCCACCGCCAGTGCCCTGCTCACGCCCGAGTCGCTGGTGCTCACCATCCAGAACGGGCTCGGCAGTGCCGATAGGGTGGCAGCGCGCGTGCCGGCGCAGCGTCTGATCGTAGGCGTCGCCCAGGGATTCGGCGCTTCGCTACCGGCGCCGGGGCATGCACATCACAACGACATGAAGGCCATACGCTTCGGCGCTCACGCCGGGCTCGCCCTGGACGCCGTAGAACGCATCGCCAGCATCTGGCGCGATGCCGGTTTCGATACCGAAGCGGTGACCGATATCGCCCGCATGCAGTGGGAGAAGCTCATCTGCAACGTCGCCTACAGCGCGCCATGCGCGCTCACCGGCCTGACCGTGGGCGAGGTTATGGATCACCCGCACGTCGGCGCCGTGAGCCGCGCCGCTGCCCGGGAGGCCTGGGAGGTTGCCCGAGCCCTCAACATCGACGTGCAGGTGGACGACCCGGTACAGTTCGTGCGCGACTTTGCTGCGCGCATGCCAGCCGCCAAGCCATCGGTTTTGCTCGATATCGAGGCGGGCCGCGCCAGCGAAGTGGGCGTGATCAACGGCGCGGTGCCCGCGGAGGCGCGCAAAGTCGGACGACAGGCACCGGTAAACGACACACTGACCAACCTGGTGCTTGCGCTGGAGGCAGGAACATGAACCCCACGACCGACTTCGAACGCGCAGACACCGCCCGCCGCGCAGCCATGGTGGCCGCCGACGCGACCGCACTCGCCGCGTATCTGGCGGAGGATCTCACCTGGACGCATTCCTCCGGTCGCACCGACCACCGGCAGGCAGTGCTCGACACCATCGCCGGCGGCGCGGTGCGCTATCTCTCACTCGATGCGCGGGATGTGCAGGTGAGAACGGTCGGCGATGCCGTGGTCGCCACTGGCGAGGTCGCTGGCCGGGTGCGCAAAGATGGTGAGGAGCGCGACCTGAAAAACCGCTTTCTCAGCGTGTGGCGCTACGAAGCGGGTGCCTTGCGCATGATGGCCTGGCAATCTACCGGTTTGTAGCAGGGCGACGAACGTATGCAAGGCGCACCGGGCATTCCCCGGGAACAACCACTCAACCGCGCGCATCGAATCAGCGGCGCCATTGCCGGCGTTGTGCTCATGTACCTGATTGTTACAGGCGTGCCGCTGCAGTTCACCGACGCGCTGGGCCTCGGCAGCCGCTACGTGGGCGCAGGCTTTGTGCACGACGCCTACAACCTCGCCGCGCCAGAGAGCGCGCAGAAGAGCGGACGCGTCACCCGCATCGGCGATCTGCTGATCATCGACGAGGTCGGCTCGTTGTCGGTGGCAGACGCACCGCTCGATGGGGCGGTTGATTTCGGCACCCACTTCATCATCGCCTTGGACGGCACACTGCTCTATGTCGACCCGCGCCCACCGCTGCGCGGCGAGCCGCTGGACAGCCCCCTCGAACCGGCGCGCATCGCCCGGTCTACAGCCAACTCACTGATCGCCAGCGACGGAGCGGATAGCCGCATGACGAGCGACCTGATGACCTGGCGGGCAACCACCGAAACCGCCGAGTTCGCGAAGGTGACCACGCTCGACGGCGCTGCGCTGGCAGATGCACAGAACGCCTACCGCAGCCGCTTCATCACCTGGGAACGCTGGCTGCAGGATCTGCATTCAGGGCGTTTCTTCGGCGCTGTGGGACAGTGGCTGGTGAGCCTCAGCACCCTGATCATGATCGGCCTCGCCGCCACAGGGCTCATCATGTGGTCGCGGCAGCGCCGGATGAAGCGACAACTGGCCGCACTCCTGCGTGAGCAGACGCCGCCATGAGCAGCGCAAAACAAGGCATCCCACTGGAACGCCTGCCAGCAGACGTATCACCCTACCGCACCATCGGCCCCTTCGATGAAACGACACTGCCCAAGGGTCTGCTGAGCGACCACCGCACCAAGGCCGGTGTGTGGGGTCTTCTGGAAGTGACCTCAGGGTCTGTCCGCTACGTTGTCTGCGAGCCCGGAATGGAACGCGAAGAAGTGCTGGCGCCCGGATGCCCCGGCGTGATCGTGCCTGAGCAGCGCCATCACCTGGCGCTCGACGGCGCGGTGCAGTTCACCGTGACGTTTCTGCGCGCCGCGACAGCCTAGAGAACGGACTCAAAGGTCTCCAGATTGGGATGTCCAAGGTAAGTGCCCTTGGGTGCGGAAGCCTGTGCGTGCGCTTTACGGAACGCCTCGGACTCGGTCCATGCTTCGAAGGCGGCGCGCGATTCCCACACCGAGTGCGAAGCGTACAGCACGTGATCATCGTGCTCCGGCCCTTTGAGCAGGTTGAAGGCCTTGAACCCCGGCACTTCAGAAAGGTAGGTATCCCGCTCGCGCCATACCTTCTCAAACCCTTCCTCGAATCCGCGCGCAATCTGAAATCGGTTCATTGCGATGAACATGACATCTGCTCCAGTCAGTGATCTATATCCGCCCGCGTGGATGCGAGCCTTTTGAACATTGTCGCGCTAAACGGCGCCAGAACGCGACCGAGCAGCCGTTTCAGAAAACCCAGACGCTGCGAGTTGCGGCTGCCGCCAAAGCTGTCGATGCCAAGATCCGAGCGTATTCCCTGGGTCATCATCAGCACCGGCTCATCCAGCGGGATACCCGTGGCATCAGCGATGCGCACCATGCGCTGGAAATTCGCGATCACACCCGCAGCATCGATCATGCTCGCCTCGTCGAGCGCTTCGACCACGCCGGCACGGGCGGTGGCAATGGCTTGCGCGTCGTCACCCAGCGCCGCCTCGGCGAATGCCAGCAAGGCATCGCCGCCGGCAAGGCCACTCGCGCTACCGCGCATAAGCGCGTCAAGATTCGCCGCCTCCCCTTCCAACTCGCTGCTCGCACGGAGCATCAGTGCATGTGAAGAGGTTCAGTAGAAACAATCGCTCAGGCTCGACACCCGGCCGGCCACCAGTTCGATCTGCGCGCGGGAAAGCGCGCGGCCGTAGTTCGATTGTGGGCGCACCACGTGCGCACCCGGCATGTACTGCGCTTCAGACACCACATTCAGGAGGCGTACGGAATCCGGAACCAGACTCATGGCCGAGAGCACGTTGCCGGTTTGCGGCGCACCGCCGTAAAGATCGGCCTCGCCTGGGGCGAGGTCGGAAGGTGCAACGGTAGCCACCCAGGCACCGTGATCTCGCGCACCGGCGGGTCGATAGCGGTTGGGCTCGCCCGGTTGCGGTGACGGTAGCGCCTCCAATGGCAGGCCAAGTGCCCGATGAAAGGCGTCGACGCTCACCACCGTGACGACGATACCCAGCAACTCCACGTAGTGGCCGTCTGTAACACCCTCGACGGCAAGACCTTCGAGCCAACCTTTTGTCAGCCTGGAAGGATCCGTGACAATGCGATGCACCGCGTCGATCGCCGCGGACGGCAGGTTGGTAACGCTGTCGTGCGTGCCGGGCAATGAAAACGGCGACAGCGCCGCCTTACGCTGGGCACACAGGGCACAAGACCGTGCCGCCCTGGTCTCGCCGGCGATCGCCACGCGATCTTCACCGCGCCACCAGTTGCCAGGCTGCGCGATTTTCTCCCAGGCCCAGCGAAACGACTGCGGCAGATCCTCGCGCACATGAAACCCGCTCTGTGCATAGTCGAACGGCATGGCAACCTCCTCTGGCAGCGTTGCGCTTCAGCTTAGCGCTGCACGCAGCATTCAGGCAAACCGCCGATCTGAGCGCACGCTGAGCAGCAACAGCAGAAGCACCAGCACGATGGGCACGCCGGTGAGCAGCAGCGCTTCCCAGCCGATGCTGTGCAGGAGCGCACCGGCCGCCAGCGATGCTATGGCGGAACCGCCGAACACGCAGAAATCGTTGAAGGCCTGCGCCGTGAAGCCCTGGCCCGGTTCCTGCGCGCGCACGAGCAGCGTCGTGCCACCAACAAACAGGAAGTTCCAGGCGACGCCCAACGCGATCATGGACAATGCGTAGTGCATGTAGGCATGGCCCTGCAGGCCGATGCCGATGGTTGCCAGCATCACCGCAACACCCAGGAACATGACCCGGCCGAGACCGACCCGCGCAATCAGCCAGCCCGACACCAGCGACGGCAGGTACATGGCAAGCACATGGTTACGAATGACATCGGCGGTATCGGGCAGCGAGAACCCGTCCAGCACATGCATGGAGATCGGTGTCGCCGTCATGATCAGCGTCATCACACCCTGGCCAACCACACCGCCCAGCACCGCCGCCAGTATGAGGCGCTGTCGGAGCAAGGTGCGCACCCCACCCCCGGGCCCGGCTTGCGCTTCGCTACCACGCGCGTTGTCCCGATAGCCAACGAGGGCGAGCATGCCGATGCCGTAAAGCCCAAGCGCTACCCACATGGGCGTGCGAAACGTATCGATGGTCTGTCCGGCGAGCTTGGCAAGCTCAGGCCCGATTACCGCCCCGCCGATGGAACCGATGAGCACGATGGAAACCGCCTGACTGACCCGCTCGGCCGTCACGCTCTCGGCGGCTGCAAAACGATACTGCTGGCTCGCCGCCAGGCTGACACCGATAAACGCCGTGCCGGTACAGAACAACGCGAAACTCTCGGTCGCCAATGCACCGATCGCCAGCAGCATGCCAAGCGCGGCGATCACCAGGCCCAGAAGAAATCCCGCCCGCCGGCCAATGCGCCGCATGGCGAGCGCTGCCGGCACCGTGCCGAGCGCCGTGCCCACCACCATGAGCGACATGGGCAGCGTGGCCAGGCGTGGATCCCCCGCCAAAGCACCGCCTACGATGCCACCCAGGGTGATGACCAGTACCGTGCCGCTGACCATGACGAGCTGACAGATCACCAGGCGCGTAAGATTCGCGTTCAGAAGGGTCGAGTGCGAAGACACGGCTAGCCTTCCCGGGAAAAAGCCAACCTACCACAGAAGAACTTTTTTTCACCGCACCACGACAATCAGGAATGACAGAGTAGGTAGAGATGCTGGGAGCAACCGCTTCGGACCAGAAACTGATCGACGGCGCATTGGCCGGGTCCGACAGTGCCTGGCAGAAACTGGTCAAACGGTACGAAAAGAAAGTGTACAACTACGCACTCAGAATGGTGGGCCACCCGGACGACGCGTTCGACCTGATGCAGGAGGTGTTCGTCGGTGTGCACCGCAACCTCGCCTCATACCGGGGCGACGGCGCCTTTCCCGCCTGGTTATTCCGCATCGCCAGTTTTCGCTGCACCGACTATCTGCGGCGCCGGCGTTTCAGCGAGGAGTTCGACGAGGCCCGCGCCGAAGCACCGGAAAGCCTGGGGCCACAGGCCATGACCATGGCAACCCACGCCAACCAGCGCATCAGCGCAGCACTGATGTCCCTGCCTGCCGAACAGCGGCACGTGGTGGAGCTGAAGTTCTTCCAGCACTTCACCTTCGAGGACATCTCCGAACAACTCGGCATCAGCCCAAATACCGCTAAAACACGACTCTACAGCGCCCTGAAGAAGCTTCGCGCAAACCCGGAGCTCGAGGAGTTCAACCATGCAATGTGAACACGCCAGAGACCATCTGTTCGACTACCTGGACGACCACCTGCCGGACGATGTCCGCCGTCAGGTGAGCAGCCATCTCGACGGCTGCGATGCCTGCCAGGCCGACTACAGCTCGGCATTTGCGCTCGCCCGCTACGAGACTGTCTGGCACGACCAGACGCCGCCGCGCTGGCAACCGCCGCGCATCGAGCGCACGCCCTTCGCCTGGCCGAGCTTCTTTCAGTGGTTTCCCACGTTGGCAAGCACCGCGGCGCTGGCGTTTGTTGCGTTGCTGTACTTCGACACCGCCGGCAACCAGGGCTACGAGCTGCAGCAACCGCTGCCCACCCAGCCGGTCAGCTTTCCGGATGAAGCACGGGAATCGTTGCTGGTGCAGAACGTGCTGGAGTCTTCCCGCAGCCAGCGGCAGAAAGAGCTGGAAGCGCTGGTGAAGCTGTTGAAGGCGGAGATGGACCGCCGATCCCTGGAAACCGAGGAGAGTCTGCGCTACGTGATCGCCCACCAGGTGCAGGAACAGCAGGAGCTCGACGAGTTACGGCGTAAGGTGCAGAAAACCCTGGATGTGCCAGCCGAAGATCGGGAGGCATTGTAGATGACGATTATCCGAACGCTGGCAGCCGTCGCACTGACCGCCGCCGCCCTGCAGGCTGACGCGCGCAGCGCTGAGCAGTGGCCGGACATCCGCCGCGAGATCAACGTCACTGAGGATGTGCTGGCGGCGACGCTGCGCGAGGAGTTTTCCAGCGATACCCACGTAAATTCCGTGGAAGGCATCTATCTGCCACGTCAGGGTGTGTTGTTCAACGTACAGCTTTCAGCACCCTGGTTCTCCATCGACACGGAAGACAACGGCACCGATGTACACATCAACGCCGATCTGAACCTCGAAGAGATACCCCGCATGGTGCACGACATCCTCGCGGAGCTGCAGATCACCGTGGCGCCCTATGCGCCCGAGGAGCTGGCAGAGTTGAAAGCGCTGCGGGAAGAGCAACGGGAGCTGCGCCGCGAACAGCGTGACCTGCGCTCTGCCTTGCGCAAGCTGCGCCGGGAACAGGTGCGCGAGCGTGATGAAGGGCTTCGCGAGGAAATTCGCGAGCAGATCGCTGAGCTGGAAGTGGAGCTCGAGGCTGCCGAAGCTGGCGGCGAAGCGCTTGCTGAAGACATCGAAGCACAATATGCGAAGCTGAAAGAGGCGCCGCGTGCGTCGGAGCGTCAAAAAACCGACGCACCGGATGTCAACGTGGCCGTGACCCGGGCCGTATGCACTGCCGCGCCAACGTTGCAGAGCGTACAGAATGAGCAGTACGTCACAGTCGCCCTGCGGCAGAGCGGTAGCATGACCTACATCACGTACAAGATGGAACACGTGAAAGACTGCCAGCGGCGGGATATCGACGCGCAGAAGCTGCTCGATCGAGCCTGGATGTACACCGACACCTAGGCACCCGTGCCGCTCGCTCAAATGGATTGGCGGGCTAACCTTCAGACATGGACGTATTCGATCGCGTAGATCACTTCTGGCGCTACCGGCCGCTGCTGTGGCTCTTGGTTGGCCTGTTTCTGGCTTTTCTCCTCTGGGCCGGTGCTTCGGAGATTGATCAGCATGTCGTCGCCACCGGACGGGTGGTTCCCTCCGGTAACGCGCGCACCGTGCAACACCTCGAAGGCGGCATCGTCGAAGAGATCCTCGTCAAAGAAGGGCAAACGGTGCAGGCGGGAGAGACGCTGTTTCTGGTGGCCAACACCATGGCCAAGAGCCGGCTGCGTGAAACCGAACTGGAGGTCCAGTCGTTGGAAGCCGCGCAGTACCGGCTGCGGGCTGAAATCGACGGTGTGGACGTGATCGACTTTCCCGACGCCATCCGCAGCCAGCATCCTGAACTCGTCATCGCAGAGACCGCGCTGTTCAATGCCAACCGGCAGCAGTTCGACGAAACCCGTAAAGCGCTGCAGGAGCGTCTGAACCAGAAGACGCTGGCGCTGTCCGCTTTGTCGGCGCGTATCGGCAACCTCGAAAAAGAGCAGGCCATCACTGCCCGTCAGGCGCAGATCAAGCAGAAACTCTTCAAATCGGGAGCAGCATCCGAAGCGCAATACCTCAACGCCATCTCCGCGCACCGCAAGCTCGTCACCAGCCTCGAACAGGCGAAAAACGAAGTGCCCATACTGCGGGCGGAACGTATCGAGCTCGAAAGCCAGCTCGAGCAGGCAGAACAGGAACGTCACGCAAAGCTGTCGGACGAACTGAACCAGGGCAAGCTCGACATCCGCCAGCTCACCGAGCGGATCAACGCCTTCGAAGACGAGGTGGCGCGCTCGGCCATCGTTTCACCCATCGACGGCATCCTCAACGAGCTGTACATCAACACGGTCGGCGGTGTCATACAGCCCGGTGCGCCCATCGCCGAGATCACCCCTGCCAACGAAGCCCTGGTGGTGGAAGGCCAGATCAGCACCCTCGACCGCGGCAAGGTCTGGCCGTCACTGCCGGTGATGACGAAGATCACCGCCTACGACTACACGATCTACGGCGGCATCGACGGCGAGCTCACCTATATAAGCCCCGACAGCTTCGTCGACAACCAGAATATCGAGCACTACAAGGTGCGCGTATCGCTCGCCAACGCCCACATTCCCGAGGAGCCGGATCTCGCCATCCAGCCCGGCATGACGGCAGAAGTGAGCATTCTCACGGGGAAGATCTCCGTACTGCACGCGTTGTTCAAACCCATCACCAACATCAGCGCCCGCGCGCTGCGCGAAACCTGACATCAAGGAGCACGCCCCAATGAGCAATCAAAGCGAACAAACCGCACAAACCCTGAAACCAATGCTCTACAACGACCCGAAGCTGTTGAGCCGGGATGAGCACCAGGCCCTCAAACTGGTTTCCTCGCGAAACTACGCGTTCGCACAGAATGTCGCTTCGGTGCCGCTCGTGATCAGCGAGTTTGCCGTGGCCAGTGCCCATTACCCCATCGTCTTCGTGCAGGGCACGCAGGCCACCGGTGCAAAGCCCAACCAGCTTATGGCGATGGCGCTTCTGAGCACGGTAGCCGAGCAGAACGATTTCGTCGGCGAGGATGGCACCTGGCGAGCGGACACCTACATTCCCGCCTACGTGCGGCGCTATCCGTTCGTGTTCGCCTCCGACGGTGCTTCGGACAACCTCGTGCTGTGCGCAGATCTGAGTTCAGACCGATTGTCCGAGGACGAGGGAGAGCCGCTGTTCACGGACGGTCAGCCTTCCGAAACCACCAGCCGAGTCCTGACATTCTGCAACGACTTTCAGCGCGACTACGCCATGACAGAGCAGTGGATGCGCAAGCTCGTGGAGATGGATCTGCTCACTTCACAGCGTCTGACGATCACCCGCACGGGCAAGCCTTCCACCGTGCTCGACGGCCTGCTGCTGCTCGACCGCGAGAAATTCAGAAGCCTCAGCGACGAGCAGTTCATTGAACTTCGCCGCGGCGGTTGCCTCGGGCCGATCTACGCACACCTGTCTTCGCTGCACCGGCTGCGTCAGTTCATCTAGCGCGCATTCGGAGGCGCTCAGGAGAAGCCGAGGCTCAACAGGTTTTCGGTGGGCTGGTAGAGCGCCTCCAGGTATTCGACGTCTTCGGCGCTGAGTTCCAGCGCCGTCGCCCCCACCAGCGCATCGAGCTGCTCCACACGTGAAACGCCGATGATGGGGCAGGTTACCTCCTCTTTGCCAAGCAGCCACGCCAGCGCCACCTGTGCCGGCGTCGCCTCCATGCGTTCGGCCACCTCCACCACACGCTGAGCAATGTCGAAGGTTGCCGCACCCCGATAGAGCGACTCGGTGCGCAAGCGGTCACCGCCTTTCGATCGATCGCTGGTGCCAGCGTCGAAGCCACCTTTGTAGGAGCCTGTGAGGATGCCACGAGCCAGCGGCGACCACGGTGTGAGCGCGATACCGTTGCGCGCACAGTAGGGGTTCATCTCCCGCTCTTCCTCGCGGTACACCAGGTTGTAGTGATTCTGCATGGATACGAATGGGGTCCAGCCATTTGCCCAGGCGGTGTGCTGCATTTCAACAAACTGCCAGGCAAACATGGATGACGCGCCGAGATACAGCGCTTTGCCCGCCTTCACCACGTCGTGCAACGCCTCCATGGTTTCCTCCACCGGTGTCTCCACGTGGCCGGGAACACCATGCGGATGCCGATGGATGACGAGATGATCCACATAGTCCAGGCCGAGGCGGCGCAAGCAGGCATCCACACCTTCCATCACATGCTTGCGCGACAGCCCGCCCTGATTGGCCCCGCGCCCCATGGGCATGGCGATCTTCGTGGCGAGTACGTACTCATCACGCGGCAGCAGCTCCCGCAGCAGCGCACCTACGACTTCCTCGGAAGCGCCCACACCGTAGATGTCAGCGCAGTCGAAGTAGAAAAGCCCATGATCGATGGCGGCCGTGAAGATCCTGCGTGCCTCGTCCTTCGCCAGGGTCCAGTCGCCCTGGTGGCCCCGGCCGGGCTCTCCGATGTTCATCGTGCCGAGACAGAGCTCGGACACTCGAAGCCCCGACCGCTCACCCAATTGCACCGCTTTCAGCATACACACCTCCCGAATGTCAGGAGGCTAGTTTACACGCGCGCTAGTGCACCGCAGATGGCGCCGCTCCACCAGACAGCGCACGTAACACATCGGCTTTTGCACCATCCGCCCGCACACGGCCGTTTTCAAGCAGCACCAGCCGGTCGACCAGGTCGAGCATGGAGGAACGGTGCGTGACCATGATGTAGGTGCGCCCTTCCAGGTAGCCCGCCAGGCGGGATTTCAAGCGCGCCTCCAGGGTGGAGTCGAGCCCCGTGGAAGGCTCGTCGAACACGAGCACCGCAGGATCACGGATGAGCGCTCGCGCCAGGCTCACCGCCTGCCGCTGACCGCCGGAAAGCGCCGAGCCATTCTCGCCAACGGGCGTATCAAGCCCATAGCCCGTTTGCTGGATGATGCTGTCGAGGCCGGAAATCTGCATCGCCTGCTCAAGTTCGGCCTCTGTTGCGTCCTCGCAGCCCAGCAGCACGTTATCGCGGATGGTGCCGCTCACAAAGAATGGCATCTGCGGCACGAAGGCGATGTTTGCGCGCAGCTTCGCCGGCGCGATGCCACCGATCGCGCAACCGTCGATCTCCACATCGCCGTCATAGCCGTGCATCAGACCCGACAGCAACCCGGCCAGCGTGCTCTTGCCGGCGCCGGTCGGGCCGATGAGCGCTATCCGCTCGCCAGGCTGAATGGAGATGTTCACGCCATTCAGCGCCGGCCGCTTCTGGCCGGGGTAGCGATACCGCACATCGCGGAGCTCTATGTGGCCGCGGAGGCTGCCTGCCGCGGATTGCTCGATGGCGCGGTCACCCTCGTGCGGCAGTTTGAACAGCCCGTCGATGGCCACCAGCACGTCTTTGGACTGCTGCCAACGGCTGACTACCGTGCCGACGTTGACGATGGGCGCCATGGCTCTGCCGGAAAGGATGGTGCAGGCGATCAGGCCACCGATGGTCAACAGGCCACTCTGTATCTCGAACACGCCAACCACCACGACGATGACATGCACCATGTGCACTGCCGCCAGCGACACCGCCTGCACGACGCCGAGCAGGAACTGATTGTAGCGGGCGGCTTCCGCCGCATGCTCAGCGACAGTGGACCAGCGGAACAGCCGCGAGCCGACGGCGTTGAAGAGCTTGAAGGTGGTGGTACCGCCGAGGGTTTCGAGCAACAGCGTCGACTTCTTCTGCATGGAGGCGAAGTAGTTGGCTGTAGCCCGATTGATGGGTATCTGAATGGCGGCGTTCAGCGCGATGATGACAATTGCGCCCACCGCGGGCACCACTGTCAGCACCGGTGAAATCATGTAGATAACCGTCATGAACAGCAGGAAAAACGGCAGGTCCACAGCCGTGGGGATCAGCTTGGAGGCATAGAACTCGCGTATGCCCTGCAGCTCGCGAAACAGGTTGGCCCGTTCGCCCACTGAGAGCCGCAGCTGCTCGCCGTCCACCAGCAGCATACGCTCCATCAGCTTGCCGTCGTAGTCGCTGCCTACCCGAGCGGCTACACGTTCCAGGATATAGGTGCGCACGGTTTTGAGCAGAAAGTCGAACACCAGCGCAATGAGCACGCCCGTCGTCAATACAACCAGGGTTTCCTGTGCAAAGTTGGGAATCACCTGATCGTAGACGTTCAGCGTAAACAGCGGGATCAGCAGAACAAACAGATTGATGAACACTGAGCATAAGAGCACCTCGGCAAAGCTCGGCCAGAACGCTTTCAGGGGCCGCCAGAACCAGTCGATGGGACGCTTGCGCTCCAACGTCTGCACGTCCGCCTGCAGCGACTGCTTGCTCGGCCGCAGCAGCGTCAGCCGCACGTCGCTGTCCGGCAAGTCCTTCAAGGAGCAGCCGGCAACGCCGTCCGCCGGGGAGTACAGCCGCTCCTCACCAGTACTGCGCGGCAGGAACACGCGCGGGTTGTCACCATCCGCGTCGGTGATCAGCACCGGCGCCTGCACATCGGCGGCCGCGTGCAGATTGGCATCATTCTGTGCGAGCTCGAGATGCAAACGCTCTGCAAGCAGCGGCAGATCATCGAGCGTCAGGTCGCTCGCCTGCCTCGGCAGCACGCGCTTGAGGCTGTCGATGTCCGGGCGCAGATCATAGAAACGCAGCACGTAGCTCACGCACTGCGCCAACGGATCGCCCGCCCTCGTTTGGCCTTCGGCCGCTGTGTTGGTCGTCATCTCATATCCATGCGCGAAGGCGCGAGTGTAACCGTTTGCCTTATCCGTGGCTTATTGTTGTTGCCTCACGGCCCGCCCTGAATCACCAGCTGCGTGCCGTCGCTCCAGTCGATGGTGCGCGTGTTACCGACCGTGTTGTCACCACTGATCGTCGCGCCGCTCTGGCTGAGCGGGTTGATGTCACTCAAGTCGATGGTTGCGGTATCCACGTGAATGGTCAGGCTGCTGCCGCTGGACATTGCGCCGATTTCATCGTTGCCGATGTCGAAGGTGTCGCCGCCGGTCAGGTCGGTGTTGGAGAAATCCAGCTCCTCGATGTTGCTGAAAATCGACGAGAGCTGTGCACCGTCGATTCCAGCATCGGTGAGGTCGTTGCCGAGGCCGTCG
>JAUIED010000284.1 GCA_030428905.1 Gammaproteobacteria bacterium | reverse complement strand
GCGGTTCTACCGCGGTATCGCCGCGGTAGACTTCAAATGTGTTCGTCGCGAAATCGAGGGCCACCACGTGCCGCTCGCGTGTGCGTATGGCTTCGCGATAGGCGATGTCGAACAAGCTGCGCAGCTGTCCGGCTTCGGCGCGAAGCTGCTGCGTCTGCGATGAGCTTGCGGACGGTACTACCGCACCAGCCATGATGCCCAGAAGCACGATCCCGACCGCCACGGATACGAGGGACGCGGGCATCGAATGCTCCTCAGATCATCAGGTGCGTCGATCAGTAGGCGTCGTAACGAACGCCTTTGCTATCCGTGGCGTCGATGTTGGCGATGAACTTTCCGGTCACGTTCGAATACTTCCAACCGCCCGCCGCACTCGCATCCGCACCCATCGTGAGGCTGTTCAAACCGCCGGCTACGTTCGGAATGACCACCGTGGCAACGTTTCGTACGGCGTCGGCCGGGATGCCGTCGTCGCGTAGATAGGGGCCGTAAGGGAAGTCGGTGTCTTTCGCAGAGCAGGTGTGACCTGCGGCGTTGGAGTACAGGGTGAGTTGTGGGGCAAAAGCATTGAGCGCCGTGTCGTTGGCGCCAGCAGTGCCACCATCACAGGTGGGTGCTGTACCTACGGCAACCACCCCCGGGTACTCCGAGTGCTGCTGCCTGTACAGGTCGATGGCGCTGCGAATCGCCGCCAGGTCCGATTTCAATGCGGATTCTTTGGCCTCGTCGGTGGTGCTCGCGAATTGTGGCACCACGATGGCGGCGAAGATCGCCAGCACCACAGCCACGATGAGCAGCTCGACCAGTGTGAATCCATGCACTTTGCGTTTCATCCAACCCTCCTGTTCAGGTACGGATATTCAAGACTGGTTCGGATTGTATGAGTCCTTGAAAAATGACAGCGTGATCGAGTGCGCATTTTCGACGCGTCAGCCCACCGCCTGCGACAGCTTGAAGATCGGCAGCAGCAGCGAGGAAACCAGCAAACCAACCAGCGCGCCCATGACCACCAGCATGATCGGCTCCACCATCTTGGAGAACCGCTGAAGCAGCCGCTCCAGCTCCTTGTGGTAATAGTCGCTGACGCGCAGCAGCACCATGGGTAAGGAGCCGGACTGTTCCGCAGTGGCCACCATCTGCTTGGCCAGGTCCGGCAGCCAATCTGCGCGATCGATCCCATCGTTGAGCCGACCGCCATTCTCGATGGTTTCCGACAGGCCTATGAAGTAGTTGCGGATGTAGGCGTTGTCGATCACTTCCTGGCTGGTACGGACAGCATCGACCAGCGACACGCCGTTTTTCAGCGACAGTCCGAGCACGCGAAAGCTCACCACCAGATAAACACGACGCCAGACTCGGCCAAGAAAGGGGGTAGCCAGCTTGCTTCGCGCCAACCAGGCTTTACCTGACGCGGTACCGAGCCACCACACGAGCGTGATGACCCCAGCGCCGGTAGCAATCAGCAACTCCAGCCAATGCGCGATCATGAAATCTGAAGTCGCCATGAGCACCTTCGTACTGGCCGGCAGGCGGTCGCCAATGTTGGCAAACATGTCTGCGAACTTGGGAAACACAACCAGCAGAATGAACACCAGAGTAAAGATGGAAAAACACACGAGAAAAGCCGGGTAGCTGAACGCCGAGATCAGAGAGGCGCGTAGCTCAGCGTTCTGGTCGTCCATCTTCTGCAGTTGCTCGAGCACCTCATGCAGGAAGCCGCCCTGCTCGCTGGCACCAACGAGATTGACGTAGGTAGGAGAGAACACCTCCGGATGTTTGGCGAGCTGTTCCGAGAGGCTGCCGCCACCTACCACACCATCGGCGATTTCTTCGATGACCTCCGCCATCGGCGAATCGTCCATCTGCGAGCGGATGGATTGCAGCGCCGGGTGCAGGGAGGTGCCCGTTTCGAGCAGCAACGCCAACTGCTCGGTGAAGAACATGCGATCTTTGGCTGCAACTTTGCGTTTGCCAAAGGAAAACTTGCGCTGCATGAGTGGCACGGGCGCTTGCTTTGCGCCTTTTCGTGCCGCAGCGGCCGGCATATCGAATTCCAATGCCATGCCCGCCTCCTCAGCCGCTGTTGATGACGCGCTTGATCTCTTCCACGGTGGTCTCCTGGTTGACCACGCGGCGCAGCCCGTCCTGATAGAGTGTATGAATGTCGTGCTCGCGCAAGTACGACTGCAGCTCGTCACGGCTTGGTTCGCTGACAATCAGGCGCTGCAGATCGTCGGTTGCCGCAATCACCTCGTGGATGGCAGCACGACCTTTGTATCCAGAGTCGTAGCACTCCCCACACCCCCGGCCTTTGGCAAGTTTGAGGGGTTTGGACGTGTCCGCGAATAGGTCGAAGTCGTTCGCTTTGACCAGTTCGCCAGGTGCTATGAACGTGGACTTGCAGGCGGGGCAGATGGTGCGCACGAGGCGCTGCGCCATAACCCCCACGAGTGCTGAGGACAGCAGGTAAGGCTCAATGCCCATATCGATCAGACGCGTTATAGCGCCGATACTGTCGTTGGTGTGCAGGGTGGAGAGCACCAGGTGGCCGGTCAGCGCGGCCTGCACCGCAATGTTGGCCGTCTCATGCTCGCGAATCTCACCCACCATGATGATGTCCGGGTCCTGGCGCAACGCGTGCTTGAGGATGGAGGCGAAGGTGAGGCCCACGGCTGGACGCACCTCGTTCTGGTTAATGATCTCCATCTGGTATTCCACCGGGTCTTCGATGGTAATGATGTTGCGCTCGAGGCTGTTGAGCCTATTCAGCGCCGCATAGAGGCTGGTCGTCTTACCAGAACCGGTAGGGCCCGTAACAAGAATCAGGCCATAGCCGCGGCTCAACAGGTCCAGGTACTGCGTCTGATTGTCCTGCGCCATACCCAACTGATCGATCTGCAGCAGCGCCTGGTTCTTGTCCAGGATCCGCAGCACCACCTTCTCACCGTACAGCGCCGGCATGGAACTGAATCGCAGATCCACGGCACGTCCTGCAGTGACCACCTGCATGCGCCCGTCCTGCGGCAAGCGTCGCTCTGCGATGTCGAGATTCGCCATCACCTTGAGGCGCGAGATCACCGCCGGCATGAGTTCCGCGCGCAACGTCATCACCTCGTACAGGATGCCATCGATACGAAAACGCACGCGCCCCATGTCGCGGAACGACTCGATGTGCACATCGCTTGCGCCCTCGCGGATCGCCCGCTGGATGAGCGAGTTGGTGAGGTTTACGACCGGGCTGCCCGAGGCAATCTCGTCGATGACGCTGAAGTTGTCTTCCGGCGCTTCGACCAGCTCGAGGTCGGAGTTTTCGGTATCCAGCAGCTCTATGCCGAGCTCGGTGGTCTCGGAGGACTGCGAGGCGTAGTCCAGAACCTTTTCACGGGGCGCAAACACCGCACGCACCTTCAGCTCCGTGAGATCCTGGATCTCCTTGAGTACCGGCACATTCTGCGCATTTGGGGTAGCCACCGTCAGCTCGCCGCGAACTTTGAACAACGGCATGGCGGCAAGCCGCTTGGCTGCCTTCGGATCTAAAACGCGTGTCACCGCCGGATCAAACAAACCTGCTCGGAGGCTGATCTGCGGGATGGACAGCTGGCCCGACAGCGCGGCGAGCACATCCTGGTCGGTAACCCAGCGCTTGGCGATGAAGATTTCTCCGAGCTTCTTGCCGTGCTGCTTCTGGATTTCCAGCGCCTCTTCAATCTGCTCTTCAGTGACGAGCCCGCGCGCCAACAGGATGTCGCCGAGGCGTTGCTTCTGCACCGGCCCTTGCGGCGCCTGTACGCTGTCCACATCCAGCAGCGCGATCATCTTCGAGACACCGGTGATGCGAAACACCTCTGCGCACACGGCATTGAGCTTGGCGATCTGCAGCCAGCCACCCCGAGCGCGTAGCGCATCGTTCACATCCAGCAGGAATTCGAGCAGCGCCGAGGTGATGG
>JAUIED010000058.1 GCA_030428905.1 Gammaproteobacteria bacterium | reverse complement strand
GAACGCCGGACTGAAAATCGACGACATCGACCTGTTCGAGGTGAACGAAGCGTTTGCGTCCGTCGTACTCGGCTGGGCAAAAGCGGTGGGTGCCGACATGGACAAGGTAAACCCGAACGGCGGCGCCATCTCTCTGGGCCACCCACTGGGCGCCACTGGCTGCTTCCTGATCACCAAGGCGGTCTATGAGCTCGAGCGCACCGGCGGTGAGTATGGGCTGATCAGCATGTGCTGCGGCGGTGGCCTCGGCACCGGCACTCTGATCCAGCGAGTCTGACCGTGCGCGCGGCCGGCCTGCTCGCAACGCTTCTGATGTGCGGGTGCGCCGGCCATTCGGCTATCGCACCCACGAGCCCGTCCAACGCACTGCCCGGCAGCGGCGATGATACCGGGCAGATCGTGCTCTACCGCGACACCTGGGGTGTTGCGCACATCTACGCGCCGACGGTGGAAGACGGCCTGTTTGCGCAGGGCTACGCGCAGGCGGAGGACCGTCCGCAGCAACTCCTGATCAACCTGAAAACCGCCATGGGCGAGCTGGCCTCGGTGGCAGGCCCCGAGCAGGTGCCCATCGATCTGCTCTCACGCATGTTCGACCACTACGGCAACGCCCGCACGATGTGGGCCAGCACCACCGGCCAGCCACGCGCGCGTCTGCAGGCGTTTACCGACGGAATCAATGCGTTCTACCGAGCGCATCCCGAGGACCTCCCCCAATGGTGGCAGCATGGCGAGGTGACACCCGCCATGGTGGATGCGTTCGCACGCCTGTTTCTATACAACTGGTCCATCGACGAAGCTCTGGAAGATCTCGTGCGCGGCGGCGTGCAGCCAACCTTCGCGGTCACCGCCCGCGGCTCCAACCAGTGGGCGGTTGCACCAGAACGCAGCGCCAGCGGCAAACCGTTGCTGCTCATCGATCCACATCTGTCCTGGTGGGGTCCCTCCCGTTTCTGGGAGTTCCGTGTGCACGCAGGCGATTGGCAGGGCAGCGGCGTCGGCCTTGCCGGTTCACCCTACATCGGCCTGGGGCACAACGCCCGGCTCGCCTGGGCCATGACCACCGGCGGCCCGGACACCGCAGACGTCTACCAACTGGAGCTGCACCCCGACGACCCGAACCAGTACCGGTACGACGGTGATTGGCGACCGCTCGTCCGGCGTGAAGCGTTGCTCGACGTGCGTGGCATCGGCCAGCAGACCCACGTTCTCGAGTTCAGCCACCACGGCCCCATCATTGCCCGCACCGACGGCTTCGCCTACGCCGCCAAAGTACCTTACGACGCCAGCACCGACCGCAACCGCGCCTGGGAACTGCTCAACTTCGGCGAGAACTTCGAGGCGGTGCGCGAAGCCGCGGCCACCCTCGCCTTCTTCCCGCAGAACATCATGGCGGCCGACACCTCAGGGAACATCTACTACCAGCGCGTGGGACGCGTACCGCGGCGCGCGCCGCAGTTCGACTGGTCGCGGCCGGTGGACGGCAGCGATCCGCGCAGCGAATGGCAGGGCCTGCACCCATCCACAGACCATCTGGAGCTGCTGAATCCCGAAGCCGGCTACATGCAGAACTGCAACATACCGCCGGACGCCATGGTCGCCGGCGGCGCATTCGATCCAGCTGACTACCCCGACTACCTGTTCGCCGGGCCAGGCTATGGGCCTGCCCGTGCCGGCTGGAACAACCTGCGCGGCGCCAGAGCGCTGGAGCTCCTGGCGGCAGACGATCGCGTGACGGTGGACGACGCTCTCGCCTACGCCGTGGACGTGCGTCCGTACGGTGTCGATCGCTGGCTTGCCGCCTTTCGCAGCGCCGCAAAGGGAGCAAGCAAAGAAGAGCGCGTGCTGTTGCGGTGGGACGGCGAGCTGCGCCGCGACTCGGTGGGCGCGTTGCGCTACGCCTTGTGGCGTTTCGCCCTGCATGACCACCCCCAGGGCGCAGCCATCCGCGAGACCGTGGACGACCTGACGGCTATCGTCGCAGGCCGGCCGCCGCGGCCCGTGGCGCTCACCGATACGCAGCTCGGGGTCCTGCGGGCAACCTATGGGGAAGCGGTGGCCCGACTGCAGGCCGAGCACGGCCGCACCGACGTAGCCTACGGCGAGGTGTTCCGTGTGGGACGCGACGACGCCTCCTGGCCGGTAGGCGGCGGTGGCGGCGACCAGTGGGGCCTGACGACACTGCGCAGCATGGGTTATGCAGAACCCAACGACGCACATCAACGCTGGGGCAACCGGGGCCAGACCTCCACCCAGCTGATCCACCTGTCGACCCCCATCGAAAGCTGGATGTATCTGCCTGTGGGCAACAGCGATCGGCCCGACTCGCCGAGCTACAACGACCAGGCCGCCGGCCCGTTCTCGGAACGACGGCTCAAGCCGAGCTGGTGGCGGCCGGAGGACCTGGCCGGGAACATCCGCTCCCGGCAGATCCTGGAAAGACGTTAAACGTCGAGGGGTTTCAAAGGCTTAGGCCATGCTTCTAACGTGGCCATCATGGCCTCGTTGACCTCGTCCAGGGTCAGAGGGTCGCCCTTGGGATCTTTTTCTGCAATTCGCAGAGTCTGCCACGACAGCAGTGTGACCCGGTTGCCGCCCACAACGAACTGGCGGCCGGTAACCTTGGCAGCATCGTCGGTGGCGAGCCACACCACCACGGGGCTGACCTTCTCCGGCGCCATACGTGCTTCCATGCCCTCGGGCATGATGTCCTCGGTCATACGCGACCAGGCCGCAGGCGCCAGGGTGTTCACCGTTATGCCGTACTTCATGCCTTCCAGCGCCAGCACCCGGGTCATGCCGGCGATGCCCGCCTTGGCGGCGCCGTAGTTGGCCTGGCCGAAGTTGCCGATCAGGCCGGAGGTGGAGGATGTGTTGATCACACGACCACCGTGGCCCTGCTCGATCATCTGCGCCCACGCAGCGCGGGTGACGAGATACGTACCACGCAAGTGCACGTCGATGACCACATCCCACTCCTCATCAGAAACATTCTTGAAGGAGCGGTCGCGCAGGATGCCGGCGTTGTTCACAACGATATCGAGCTTGCCGAAGGCTTCCACGGCCTTGGCCAC
Source organism: Gammaproteobacteria bacterium (assembly GCA_030428905.1). GTDB lineage: Bacteria > Pseudomonadota > Gammaproteobacteria > Pseudomonadales > Azotimanducaceae > SYFY01. The sequence goes on along the minus strand of JAUIED010000058.1, from coordinate 22,427 downwards.
CATACCGCGGGCATCGTCCGGGTTGGTCACCGAACCGTAGTGCGCTTCCGCCTGGCCGCCCGCGGCACGAATCTCTTCCACCACGGCGTCGGCCATGCTGTGCCCGGCACCCGTGCCATCGCGCGAACCGCCCAGGTCGTTGACGACGACCGCGGCACCTTCTGCGGCCATTCCCAATGCATGGCAGCGGCCCAGACCGCCCCCGGCGCCGGTCACCAGCGCTACTTTACCGTCGAGTTTTCCCATATCCGTCTCCCTTGGAAGATAATCGGGGCATTCTAAGCCAGGCCCGACGCCCATGCTCGATTTCTCACAACCCTATCCCTCGCAGCGTTCGCCGGTGTGCGCACAGAACGTGGTGGCCACCTCTCAGCCGCTGGCTGCCCAGGCGGGCTTGCAGGCGCTGCGGCGCGGCGGCAACGCAGTGGACGCCGCGCTGGCGGCTGCCATCACCCTGACGGTGGTGGAACCGAACAACAACGGCGTGGGTAGCGACGCCTTCGCCATCCTCTGGGACGGCAAAGAACTCGTGGGACTGAACGCCTCCGGGCGCGCGCCGATGGGTTGGACTGCCGATCGCTTCAAGGGGCTCGAGCAGATGCCCACCTACGGCTGGGACGCGGTAACCGTGCCGGGTGCGGTCAGCGCCTGGGTAGCGCTGTCGGATCGCTACGGCAAGCTGCCGTTCGCCGACCTGTTCGAAGACGCGGTTCGTTACGCCGCCAGCGGCTACCAGGTGGGGCCCATCACCGCGCGCTACTGGCAGGGAGCCGCCGACACCTACGCCGGTTACGCTGACTTTGCCGAGCACTTTCTGCCGGCGCCCGCACCGGGAGCGTTGGTGCGGCGTCCGGATCTAGCCAACACCCTGCTGCGCATCGCGGAATCCAAAGGCGACGCCTTCTACCGCGGTGATCTCGCCGATGCCATCGCGGCTGCCGCAGCGGCAGGAGGCGGTGCCCTCACCCGCGACGATCTGGAGGCCCACGAGGCCGACTGGGTGGAGCCCACCGCGCAGCCGTATCACGATGTGTGCCTGCACGAGATTCCTCCCAACGGTCAGGGCCTGGCGGCGCAGATCGCGTTGGCGATCCTTGCCCGCCTGCCGGCCACGGAGTTGGACACGGAAGATGCCCTGCATTTCGAGATCGAGGCGATGAAGATCGCCGTGCGGGCGGCGTTCGATCACTTCGCCGACCCCGCCGCCATGCGCACCACGCCCGAGGCGTTGCTGGCGCCAGGCTCCATCGAACGCGCGGCAGCGGCTATCGGCCGCCGCGCCAGCCCGCTGCCCCCGGTAGCCCTGCCGGTGGGGCCCGACACCGTCTACCTCACGGCGGCGGATGCCAGCGGCATGATGGTGTCGTTCATACAATCCAATTTCATGGGGTTCGGTTCGGGCATCGTCATCCCCGGCACCGGCATCAGCATGCAGAACCGCGGCCACGGCTTCGTGCTGGACCCGGACCATCCCAACTGCGTGGGTCCGGGCAAACGCCCGTTTCACACCATCATTCCCGGCTTCGTCACCGAAGGCGGCGCGCCGCGGCTCAGCTTCGGCGTCATGGGCGGCCATATGCAGCACCAGGGACATGTGCAGATGGTGCGGCGCATCTTCGACCACGGGCAGAACCCGCAGGCCGCCAGCGACGCGCCGCGCTGGCACGTGTACCCGGATTTCTCCGTGGGTCTCGAGCGCGGCGTGTCACCGCAGATCCACGCCGGTCTCGAAGCCCGCGGCCATCGCGTGCAATACGAACGGCGGCCGTGGATTTTTGGCGGCGCCCAGCTCATCCACCGCACCGACGACGGCTACGTGGCAGGCTCCGACCACCGCAAGGAAGGTTGCGCCGTGGGTTTCTGACGGGCACTCTGCTGCGACAGCAACGGGAGAATCAATCATGTCCATTGCGGGAGGATGCTACTGCGGCGCGGTGCGCTACGAGTCAGAGGGCGACGCGCTGATGAAGGCGCAGTGCCACTGCCGAGAGTGCCAGTACCTCACCGGCGGCAGCCCGAACGTGTTCATGGCGGTGCCAGCAGACGGCTTTCGTTACACCAAAGGGCAGCCCAAGGGATTCACCCGCACGGACATCGACGGCGCGGTCACCCGCGAGTTCTGCCCGGACTGCGGCACCCACCTCGTCACCCGCGCCCCGGCGCTGCCGAATGGCGTGGTGCTCAAGGTGGGCGGCATGGACGATCCGAGTCAGTTCGGTGGCCCGGACATCGCCATTTTCACCGTCGACGCGCAGCCTTTTCATCAGATCCCTGAAGGGGTGCCCGCGTTCGAACGTGTTCCGGGTTAGCGCGCTTGCGGCGCTTGCGTGCTGTCTTGCGGGTGGCGTGTTGGCTGACACGTTAACCGCATCAACAGCCGAAGGCGTGCTCGCCGGCGCCTGGGCAGACGAGGCCCGTGGTATCCGTGTGTTCCGCGGCGTGCCCTACGCACTGCCGCCTACCGGCGAACGACGCTTCGCGCCACCGCAGCCGCCGGCGCCGTGGTCCGGCAATCGTGACGCTACGCAATTCGCTGCCGCATGCCCCCAGCATGAAGCCCGTGATGCCTTTGTGTGGTCGCGCGGCGATTTTGCAGCCAGCGAGGATTGCCTGTATCTGAACATCTGGGCGCCCGCACACACGTCGGCACCGCGGCCGGTGATGGTGTGGTTTCACGGAGGCGCGCACACATCAGGTTACGCCCACGCAAAGATCTTCGACGGCACCGAGCTTGCCGCCCGCGGTGTTGTGCTCGTCACCGTCAACTATCGCCTGGGCGCGCTCGGCTTTCTGGCCCACCCGGCGCTGAGCGCTGCGTCTACCTCCGGCGCCAGCGGCAACTGGGGGCTGATGGACAAAATCGCAGCGCTGCGGTGGGTGGCACGTAACGCGTCGGCTTTCGGCGGCGATCCAGGCAACGTCACCATCTTCGGCCAGTCCGCCGGCTCGCAGAGCGTATGCGCGCTGATGACAGCACCCTCAGCAAGCGGCCTCTTTCATAAAGCCATCGGCCAATCCGCAAGCTGCGTGCTGCCGCCCAACGAGCCGGACCTGGATGGTAAGGAACGGGGAACGGCGCTTGCCGCGGCGGCGCTGGGTAACCAGCCGGCCACGGCAGAAGCACTGCGTACCCTGTCGGTAGAGGCGATTCTGCAGGCGGAACTCTCGAGCAACTGGGCCGCGCGCAGCCGTATCACGGTGGACGGCGACGTGCTGCCCAAACACCCAAGTGCCGTGTTCGCCGCCGGCGAACAGGCGGCCGTACCGATACTCGTAGGCTCGCTTGCAGACGAAGGCGAGCAGCTCATTCCGCTCATCCCGGACCTGGACGAAGCAGGCCTCGAAGCACGGGTCGCGAAAATGTTCGGTGAGGATCGCGCCGCACGACTCCTCGCCCTCTACGCAGAGGAGCGCGAGCGCGACCCGGCACTCGCGCTGCGCGGCATGCTCACCGATCGCTTTTTCGCGCTGGCCATGCAGACCTGGGCAGAGGCGCAGACAGCCATCGGTCAACCCGCATACCTCTACTTCATGTCACGTGTACCGCCGGCTTTTCGGCTCTACGATCCGGATCAGCCCGATCTGAAGCTGCCGGGCGGTCCCCGCTCCGGCGGTGCCTACCACTCCGGCGATCTGGCATTCGTATTCAACAACACGCGCAACGTGGGCGTCGGCTGGACACTGGAAGATCACGCACTGTCCGACCGCATGTCGGATATGTGGGCCCGTTTCGCCGCCACCGGAAACCCCAACCTTCCGGACGTGCCTGGCGCGCCCGCGTGGCCAGCGCTACAGGCCGGCCGGCCGCATACACTGGTGCTCGACACGCCGATGAAGGTGGTGGACGGCGTCCGCGCGGAGAAACTGGCAGCGTTGAGGTGATGTTGTGCAGTGCATGAACTGCGCAGCGGAGCTGCACGACCCCTATTGCGGGCAATGCGGTCAAGCGCAGGCAGTGCCGCTGCGGACCCGCACGCTGCTCAAGGAGCTGCCCGGCCGCGCGCTCAATCTGGAACGCGGCGTCCTGCACACCTTCGTCCAGATGTGGCGACATCCGGGCCAGGTGGTCCGCCATTACATCGACGGCAAGCGACGATGTTATCTGAATCCCCTGACCTACTACCTCATTGCCGCTTCTGCACAACTCCTGGCGCTGTGGTGGATGAGTGAAGACCTGGCCGCAATGATTCGCGCAGGTCTCAGCGAAGGCGCCATCAACGAACTGCGCGCCGCCGGCGTTCAGGACCCGCTGACGTGGGTGCCGGAACGCTACGAGCTGCTCATCCAGAATGCTTACACGTGGCTCGGCCTGATGACGTTCGTGCTGCCGATGACCCTGGTGCTGCGCCTGGCGCTCGGTAACAAAGGCAACTTCGCAGAGATGGGCGTGTTTTCGCTGTTCGTGCTGAGCCACGTCATTCTTGTTACCGCACTGCTTGCGCCGGTAACCACGCAGTTCTCGTTTGCACTGCACAGTGCCATTGCCGCCGGATTGTACGTGCTGTTCAGCGTTTGGGCCGCGGCGGGCTGCTTCGGCGCTTCACTGCGCGTTTTCAGCAGCGCATTGCTGGCAATCGGCATCGCCTACTTCTCGTTTCTCACCACTCTGCGCACGGGCAACGGTTTGATCCGCTACCCTGACTGGCCAGAGCGCCTGACTGCGGCGCTTGCAGCAGCGTTCAGCTGAGCGTGCCGCCACTGCGGATTCTATTTAAATTTGATCTCGCCAGGAGCAGTCAACGCCCCACGTACACCGGCGCCCGCTTTTCGAGAAACGCAGCCACCCCTTCTTTGGAGTCCTCCGTCTGGCGCAACCGCTGAATCTGCTCGCTGGCCCACCTGCCCGTGTCGTGCCAGTCGGGCTCCAGGGTTCTGCGCAACCCCTCCTTCAGTGCCTGCACGGCCAACGGCGGGTTGCCGGCAATCTTCGCGGCGATGGTTTGTGCCGTGGGCAGCAACTCGTCGGGTGCCACGACCCGTGAAACGAGGCCGATCGCTTGCGCTGTTGCCGCGTCGATCACTTCGCCAGTGAAGAGCAGCTCAGCGGCCCGTTCACGTCCTACGAGCTGCGCGAGCCTGCCGAGCCCCGGCGCGTCGCAGCACAGCCCGCGCAACACAAACAGCTCGCCGAATTTGGCCTTTTCCGAGGCAACGCGAATATCCGCCATGAGCGCCAGTTCCATGCCCCACCCCACCGCCGGGCCGTTGACCGCAGCGATGACCGGCACGTTGGTCATCAGCAGCGCTTCGGCGGCCGGTGTCATGCCGCCGGCACGTTTGGACGCCTCCTTGAAGGCCTCCGGCGACGGCGCACCGCTGCCAAGAATCTGCTTCACGTCGTCGCCCGAGCAGAACGCCCGGCCTTCGGCGGTGATGATCAGCGCACGTGCCTCGGTTTCCCGCACGTACTTCTCCAGCAACCGGTAAGACTCATAGGTGAGCGCATTCATCGCTTCCGGCCGGCGCAGCGTGATCACCCCTACATGATCGGCTTCGTCATAAGTCACCACTTCATTCGTCATAGCTCCTCCCAATATCTCTCAGAAACTGTCGGCTGCGCTCGAGCAGGTAGCCGGCCCGATCGACGGCATCCGGGAACTGCTCGCGCAACGCTTTCGAGCGCACCTCGAGGCTCAACGGAATGCCGTCAGGCAACGCCTGCAGCATCGTCAGCAGAGGCAGCTCCCCTTCTCCCGGCGCACACCGGTCATCCAGCGCGTCGCGTATGAGCGATGCATCATCGTCAGCACAGCTTGTAAGGCCATCGCAGAACTGCGCATAGGAAAGTAGTTCCACCGGCACGCTGCCCATCTGCGCAAGCTCACCGGTGCGCGCGAGGTGCAGCGTATCGATGAGCAGTCCTGCAGATGGATCCGCCACCCGTGACAGAACGTCCAAGGCAACCGAAAGCGTCGGCACCTTTGTGAATCGCATGAACTCGAGACACGTGCGCAGCCCATACTGCGCCCCCTGCTCCGACAGCCGCGCAACGGCCTCCGCGGTGCGCCCCGGGTCCGCGCAAGCTGAAATGACGAGCACGTTTTCGGCTCCCAGGGCGCCGCCCACATCGACGATGCGCCGATCGTCGTCTGAGACGTTCCCGGTGGCATCGATACGCACCACCTCTACGTCCATCACCCGCACACCAGCGTGTGCCAGCCGATTCGCCAGACGCTGGGTGTATCCGTCCGACCAGGGTCTGACCGTGAAGCCAACATTGCGGAATCCACTTTCGCATGCAGCGATGGCGACGTCTTCGGCTTCGTAGTCAGCCAGTACTCCCGCAGCTAGGCTGAGCCTATGGTTGATCATGTATCACCTCCGAGCGAAGCAGGCCGCGCACGCCGGCGCCGAAAACGAACAGCGCTACAATCGTTAACAATCCAGCGAGTGCAAACGCCGCACCCGGAAAGTGAATCGGCGCTTGCGGGCTGGTAAACCAGCCGAACACATGCGTCATGGTGATCGGGCCGAAGATCGCGCCAATGCTGGCAACGCTGGCGAGGATGCCCTGTAGCTCGCCCTGCTGGTTCTGCGGCACCTGGGAGGTGAGGATCGCCTGCACGGCGGGCATGACGAATCCCGCCAGGGCCGACACCGCAAGCCACACGTACAAGGTCAGCTCAGTCTGCGCAAAGCCAATGCCAAGATACGCCGCGGCGGCGCCAAGGAACCCCACGACTGCGGTACGCGGCGGCCCGAGGCGCGGCACGACCACGCGGATGAGTCCGCCCTGCACGACAGCCATGAACAGCCCCACATAGGCCATGGCAACACCGACCTGCAGGGGTGACCAGTCGAACTTCGCCATCGCGTAGAAGTTCCAGTTCGCCGGATACACGTGGTGTGCCATGTTGTAGAGAAACAGCGCTACGATCAGGCCGATGAGCATCGGATAAGCGCGCAGCTGAAGTATGGCGCCCAGCGGATTGGCACGGGCCCAGGAAAACGCCCGCCGCGATGTGGCCGGCAGCGTCTCCTTCATCACGACGAAACCGTAGAGGGTGTTCGCGAATGCCAGCCCCGCTGCGAGAAAGAACGGCGCCCGCACATCCCATGCACCGAGCAACCCTCCGAGTATCGGGCCGATGATGAAGCCCACACCGAACGCCATGCCCAACAAGCCAAAGTTCTGCGCCCGCTCTTCCGGTGGTGTGACGTCTGCGATCACGGCATTCGCCGTGGCATAGGTGGCGCTTGCGACACCGGTCAGCACGCGGCCGATGAACAGCACCCAGAGCGTTGTGGCGAACCCCATGATCAGGTAGTTCACGGCGTAGGCGAACAGTGACGCCAGCAGCACATTGCGCCGCCCGAAGCGGTCGCTGAGGTTGCCGAGCACGGGCGCTGCGAAAAACTGCAACACCGCATAGCTGAACAGCAGGTACCCCGAGATCATGGAATTTTCCGATGCGCCTACCGGATTGATAATCTCCAGCAGGCTCGGCAGCACCGGCATGATGATGCCGAAGCCGATCACGTCGATGAGCACGGTGATGACCACAAAGGTCATGGCATGGCGCCGGGAGGAGCGGTCAGTCATCGGGTTTCTCAAGCATCGCCGCTCGACTATAGGGGGAATCTGAAAAGCGCGCGAGGGCTGTGTTACTGTCGCCGCAGTTTCACCAAGTAACGTCCGATGTACGAGTCCATCGAAGAGCTCGACGAGCTGCAGGACCTGCTCGACCGCAGCTACCGCAACGCTGGGCCGCACCTGCGCGCGGTGCAGAGCCCCGACAAGCGTCTGAGCGCCGCAGACATGTGTCGCCTGCTCGACGGGGTAAACGTGCTCGACCTCGCCACCGTCAGCCCCAGCGGCCGGCCCCTGGTGGCGCCGGTAGACGGCCTGTTCTTCCACGGACGCTTCTACTTCGGCTCCGCCGACGATTCGGTGCGCTTCCGGCACATCCGCGCCAATCCCTATGTCAGCGCGGCCTGTACCCGGGGGGTGGCGTTCTCCGTGCTGGTGCACGGCGAGGCGCGTATGATCGATACCTCACGGGAAGAGCACAACGATTTGCGGGCCTACTTCCACACGGTGTACGGCCCGGAATATGCAAAGTGGGGATACTGGGGTCAGCACCCGCATGCCTGTATCGAACCGCACAAGCTCTTTGCCACCCTGTTTGACGAGTCGCTTCTGGAGGAACTCGAAAGGTGATGGAACGGTGAGCGAGCCGATCGACTACATCGAGCGTACGCGCGCGCAGTACGATGCCCTCGGTTATCCGCCTTACCGTTGGGTGGAAAATATCCAACAGCCGCCGTTCGTGCCGCTGAAAAAGCCCCTCGCCACGAGCCGCGTGGGTCTGGTGTGCTCGGGCGGCATCTACCGGGCCGGACAAACGGCATTCCACTTCAAGGACGACTACAGCTACCGCGTTATCCCGGCAGACACACCGAAAGAGGCGCTGCGGGTCACACACTTTGCCTACGATCTCACCGACGCCCGCAAAGACCCGAACGTGGTCTACCCCGCCGAGCAGCTCCTTCGTCTCGCCGAAGCCGGGGTCATCGAAGAACTGAGCCGCAACACCTACACCTTCATGGGCGGCATCTATTCCTCCCGTAAGGTGCGCGATGCGCTCGCGCCAGCACTGGTGGAGGCGTTCGTACGCGACGAGGTGGATGTCGTCGTGCTGGTGCCTGTCTGACCCGTGTGCCATCAGTCCGTGGGACTGATCGCCAGAGCACTCGAGGCCCGAGGCATCGCGACCATCTGCATGTCGAGCGCTTACTCCATCACCCGGGCGGTCAATCCGCCGCGATCGGTGTTTCTCGACTACCCGCTCGGCCACACCGCGGGCAAACCCGACAACCCGGCGAACCAGCGCCGCATCATGATCGACACGCTCAACACGCTGGAGCTCGCGCAGACCCCAGGCGGCATCCGGCCGCTGAAGTACGAGTGGTCTTCAGATCACAGTTGGAAAGACCGGGTCATGCGTCCACGCGAAAGTGGTACAGCCAGCAGCGCCGCCAGCGACGATCGTGTTGCGCGATTCGATACGCCCCAGTATCAGTATGTGGAGGATGAGCAGATCGCCGATAGCGCCTGCCCGACCTGCGTGGTGCCGCCGATGCGATCAGGTCAGGAGGTCGGGTAGCTCGTCCAGCCGGTCGATCACGCACACAGCTTCACCGAAGTCATGCCCCTGAATGAACGGGTTGCGCACCACTACGCAGTCGATGCCGGCCGCTACCGCAGCGCGCAGCCCACGCTCTGAGTCCTCCACCACTACCGCCTGCTGCGCAGCCACACCGAACCGATCGAGTGCCGCCAGGTAGGGATCTGGCGCCGGCTTGGCGCGGGGGTAGTCGCCGTTGGCGAGTACGAATTGCATATGCGAAACGATGTCGCGTTCGGCGTGGATCAACTCGAAGTCCTCACGCTTCGCGGTGGTGACTATCGCCATTTGAAACTGCCGAGATAACCTATCTAAAACATTGATAACGTTAGGTATTTCTATCTCTTCGGACTGCAGAAATTTCTGGTACAGGGTGTCCCGCTCCGCACGCTTCTCAGCAATCTGCTGATCATTGAAGCCGCTCTGCCGCGCGCGCTCCCAGGCGGTTCGACCGGTCTTCATGTCCTCGAGATAGCCCGCAATCGGCAGGGGCAAACCAAAGTCTGCAAGGCAACGTCGCGTCGCTTCGTAGTACCACGGCTCGGTGTGCACGAGCACACCATCGTGGTCCCAGAGGATAGTGGTCTTGTCGTGTATCAGCGGTACAGCGCGTCGATGGCTGCCGCAGCCGCCATCTGATGCTCCTTCTGCCACGGGCTGCCGACATCCTTGCCGAACTGCAGCAGAATCTCTTCGAGCTCATCGGCAGAGCACTCCAGCCGATCGCAGCAGATCGTGAGCACGTCGTTCTTGTGGTAGTCGACGATCTCCAGATTGTGCTCCGCGGCGGCCGCCACCAACGCGTCGTGATAGATCATGCCGTCCGCAGCGTAGAGCATGGGCTGGTTTTTGCGAATCGCTTCGATGGAATCGGGCAACGCGTCGATGGGTGCTTCGCGGATGGTGAAAACATCAACCCGCCACACGTCCTGATCGAGGCTGCCAAGCAGTTCTGCAAGTGCAGCGCGGGCACGCTCGCTTACATGCTCACGCACGCGCTGGATAAGCGCTTCCGCCTCGCCGGCGGGCATATCCATGGTGTCGTGGTGATAGGGTTGGGCAGGCAGCCCGCCGTCGATCAGTTCGACATGGCGCCTGTCGACGATGGTCGGCTCACCGACTTCGACGCCGATGGTGACCAATTCCGCCCAGCCGTTGTGATCGGAAACCCCGATGGCTGCCGGATGTCTGAAGTCTTCTTCAGCCATTTACCACCCAGTGGGACGCCACCCAGCAGCAAGCGACCCGCCGGTCGCACGGCCTCAGAAAAGCGGCCACTTGCACCACCTCCAAAACACGATGCCACCAACGGTAACGGAATCATGGGGTCAGAGTAAAGAGCTGCTCTGACCCCGATCACGCCTAAGCTGAATCAGCCGCCGAAGTCGTCGAGCAGGATGTTTTCAGGCTCAACGCCGAGATCTTCGAGCATGCTGAGCACAGCGGCAACCATCGGCGGCGGTCCGCAGAGGTAGTACTCGCAGTCTTCCGGCGCCGGGTGATCCTTGAGGTAGTTGTCGTACACCACCTGGTGGATGAAGCCCATGTGGCCTTTCCAGTCGTCTTCCGGCAGAGGGTCGGAAAGCGCGACATGCCACTTGAAGTTGTCGTACTTCGCCGCGAGGTCGTCGAACTCTTCCACGTAGAACATCTCCCGCAAGCTACGGGCGCCATACCAGTAGCTCATGGGGAACGTGGAACCCTTGCGCTTGAGCTCATCGAAGATCTGCGAACGCAGGGGTGCCATACCGGCACCGCCGCCAATCCAGATCTTCTCGTTGGGCGTGTCCTTGACAAAGAAGTCGCCGTACGGCCCAAACACCGTCAGCTTGTCGCCGGGTTTCAGGTTGAAGACGTAGGACGACATCTTGCCAGCGGGCACATCCATGCCGGGAGGCGGGCTGGCAATGCGGATGTTGAACTTCAGTATGCCCCGCTCTTCCGGGTAGTTGGCCATGGAGTAGGCGCGGATGGTCGTCTCATCGACCTTGGAGAAGTTATCCCACACATTGAACCGGTCCCAATCACCGTGGTACTCCTTCTCCACGTCGATCTCACGGTACTGCATCTCGTAGGGTGGGATCTCGAGCTGCACGTAGCCGCCCGCGCGGAAGGCCACATTCTCGCCCTCCGGTAGCTTCAGATTGAGTTCCTTGATGAACGTGGCAACGTTGGGGTTGGAAGTGACCTCGCATTCCCAGCGCTTCACGCCGATGGCGTCTTCCGGGATCTCGATCTTCAGATCCTGCTTCACCGCTACCTGGCAGGACAACCGCCAGTTGTCGCCGATCTCACCGCGGGTGAAGTGCCCCTCCTCGGTGGAGAGAATGCTGCCGCCACCGTCCGTCACACGACACCGGCACTGCGCGCAGGTACCGCCACCACCGCAGGCAGAGGCCAGGAAAATACCTTTGGAGGCGAGCGTCTGCAGCAGCTTGCCGCCGGCGGGCACCGTGATGGACTTTTCGGGATCGTCGTTGATCTCGATGGTGACGTCCCCTGATGCCACCAGACGCGAGCGGGCGAACAGAATCACCATGACGAGGAACAGCACCGTCACGGTGAACATGACCACACCGAGGAGGATGGTTGTATCCAGCATCATCGGCCTCCCTTAAATATCGATACCGCCGAACGACATGAAGCACAGGCTCATGAGTCCGACGCAGATGAATGTGATGCCAAGACCGCGCAGTCCTTCCGGAACATCACTGTACTTGAGCTTCTCGCGCACCCCGGCAAGCAGGGTGATGGCCAGGGCCCAACCCACACCGGCCCCGAGACCGAACACCGTCGCCTCAGCGAAGGTCTGATCCGACTCCACCATCATCAGTGATGCACCGAGGATGGCGCAGTTCACCGTGATCAGCGGCAGGAAGACGCCGAGCGCGTTGTAGAGAAACGGCACGAACCGGTCGAGCACCATCTCCAGGATCTGCACCATAGCGGCGATCACGCCGATGTAGGAGAGAAAGCCGAGGAAGCTCAGGTCCACATCCGGGAAACCCGCCCAGGCAAGCGCGCCCTCTCGCAGCAGATAATTGAAGATCAGGTTGTTCACCGGCACCGTGATACCCAGTACCACCACCACGGCGATACCCAAGCCAATTGCGGTGGAGATCTTCTTGGAGATGGCGATGAACGTACACATGCCCAGAAAGAACGTGAGCGCCATGTTCTCGATGAATACGGCCCGTACGAACAGGCTCAGATAGTGTTCCACTTACATCGCCTCCCTGTACTGTACGTTGGAGGCGATCTCGAACTCGGCCTCCTCGACCTGCTCCGGCTTCCAGGCGCGGATCGCCCAGATGAACATGCCGATGATGAAGAACGCGCTGGGTGACAGCAGCAGCATGCCGTTGGCCGGGTACCAACCGCCATTAGCAGTGGTAGGCAGAATCTCGAAGCCGAGGATCGTCCCGGAGCCCAGAGGCTCGCGAATGAAGGCGACCGCGATGAGAATCACGCTGTAGCCCAGGGCGTTGCCAAAGCCATCCAGTGCCGACAGCAACGGGCCGTTCTGCATGGCGAACGCTTCCGCGCGGCCCATGACTATGCAGTTGGTGATGATGAGCCCGACGAACACCGACAACGACTTGGAGATGTCATAGGCCACCGCCTTGAGCACCTGGTCCACCACGATCACCAGCGAGGCGATGATCGTCATCTGCACGATGATGCGGATGTTGGTGGGGATGCGTGTGCGGATCAGCGACACGGCGAGATTCGACATGGTGGTTACGAAGATCACCGCCGCGCACATCACCAGCGTCGTCGACATGCTGATGGTCACCGCCAGCGCCGAGCAGATGCCTAGCACCTGAAGCGCAATGGGATTGTTGTTGAAGATCGGGTCAACCAGAACTTCCTTGGGTGCTGCACTCATGCCTTACGCCCCTGCTCGCAGATTCTTGATGAAAGGGCCGAAACCCAATTCGCCGGTCCAGAAATTGACAAGGTTTTCCACGCCTCGCGTGGTGAACGTCGCCCCGGAAAGCGCGTCCACTTCGTAGGCTGCCGCTGGGCTCCCCGCGGCGGAACGGCCTTTCACCAGGTCCACCGCCGGCTGGTGATCGTCGTCATACAGACGAACGCCTACCCAGCCTGCTTTCCACTTCGGGTTGTCCACTTCACCACCAAGCCCGGGTGTTTCCTTGTGATCGTAGAAACCGAGCCCTGAAATCGTTTCGAGGTCGCCATCGAGCGCCAGATAGCCCAGCAGCGTGCCCCACAGGCCATAGCCGCGCACCGGCATCACCAGTTTCTCGATACCGCCCTCGCCCTCCATCACGTACACCACTGAGACGTTCTCACGGCGGCCGATGGTGGCGATGTCTTCCGCATCGTCCAGCGCCCGGGATGCGGCTGGATCTTTCGCCGCACGGATGGGGTCGAGACTGGAAGCATCGACATCATCCACGTACTCACCGGAGTCCAGATCCACGGCGCGCGCAGTGAAAGCGGCAAAGAGCTCCTCTACCCCGCGTCCATCTGCAGCAACATTGCTGTCGGCCGGAAGCATGCCGGCCGCGCGTAGGATGTTCTGCTTCTGATCGAGCTCGCGATTTTTCATCTGCGCCGGCTTCAGCGCCACGGCCGCGCCCGAAACGACGATGGAACACACCAGGCACACGGCAATGGCCACGAACAGGATGTTGCCGAGACCGTCCTTATTGAAGTTAGACACGTGCGAGCCTCCGTTTGATATTGCCCTGCACCACGTAGTGGTCGATGAGCGGAGCAAACAGGTTGCCGAACAGAATGGCCAGCATCATGCCTTCAGGGAAGGCCGGGTTGACCACACGGATCAGCGCACACATCACGCCGATCAGAATGCCGTAGTACCAGCGCCCGGTGTTGGTCATGGAAGCCGACACGGGATCGGTTGCCATGAACACCGCACCGAAGGCGAAGCCGCCGAGCACCAGATGCCACCAGAATGGCATGGCGAACATGGGGTTGGATGACGGAATGGCGTTGAATACCAGCGTCATCGCCGCAAGGCCGATCACGCAGCCCGCCATCACGCGCCAGGAGGCGATGCGGGTGGCCACGAGAATGAGCGCAGCGATGAGGATCGCCAGCGTCGAGGTCTCGCCGAACGATCCTGGCATGTTGCCGAGGAACGCGGTCATCCAATCGACGCCATAGGGCTCTCCGAGCGCTGCGTTGCCGAGTGGCGTCGCCTGGGTAACGCCATCGACAGCCACCCATACGGAGTCACCAGAGATCTCTGCCGGATAAGCGAAATACAGGAACGCGCGCCCTGTGAGCGCCGGATTCAGGAAGTTTTTGCCGGTGCCACCGAACACTTCCTTGCCGATGACCACACCAAAAGCCACGCCGATCGCCGCCATCCACAGGGGCATGCCGGCAGGCAGGGTGAGCGTGAAGAGAATGGAGGTCACGAAGAAACCTTCGTTCACCTCGTGACCACGCTTGCTGGCAAACCAGATCTCAAAGAGGATGCCGGTGCCGAACACGACGATGTACAGCGGCACGAAATACACCAACCCATGTACCAGACAATCCCAGAGGCTGGCCGGGTTGTAGGACGTAAGGGGATCCAGGATCAGCGCGCGCCAGTCGTTGATGGTAGTCGCACCCATCTCCGCGAGCGCCGTATTCGCCTGAAAACCGACGATGTAGCTGCCGACCAGCACCGGGATGAATGCGGCAAGCCACACGGTCATCATGATGCGCTTGAGGTTCAACGCATCGCGCACGTGCGACGGACCACCGGTAACTGTGGGCGGCGTGTACAGCGCGGTATCAATGGCCTCATAGGCTGGATACAACCACTGGAACTTGCCGCCCTGTTCGAAGTTCGGCGCGATGTCGTCCAGGAACGATCTGAGGCTCATGCGCCCTCCTTCTCGATCACGGTAAGTACCTCACGGAGTACGGGACCGTACTCGTACTTGCCGGGGCATGCGTAGGTGCACACGGCGATGTCTTCTTCGTCGAGCTCCATGCAGCCGAGCGCAATGGCGGTATCCAGGTCACCGACCAGCAGGCTGCGCAGCAACTGCGTGGGCAGCATGTCGTGCGGCATCACCGTCTCGAACGTGCCAATGGGCACCATGCCGCGCGTGCTGCCGTTAGTGGTCGTGGAGAAAGCGACGCTCTTTTCACCAAACCACTTGGAAAGAAAGGCAGGAAACACCGAGTGGCGGTTGAAGCCAGGCGACAGATAGCCAAAAAGGTGCCGCTCGCGTTCCTCAGGCAGCACCGACACCTGATTGTGGTAGCGGCCGAGGAATTGCCGAGGGCCCGCGGCCACATGCCCTGCCAGCACTGACCCCGAAATCACTCGCTGCTCACCTTCGGCGAGCTCTCCAGCGGTCAGCTCCACCAGATTGGCACCCACCAGTGTGCGGACATGACGCGGCTTGCTGACCCCGGGGCCGCCGAGGGCCACCACGCGGCTGGAGTCGATCTTTCCATCGCGGAACAGCTTGCCGATGGCTATCACATCCTGATAGCCGATGTACCAGACGCTCTTGCCAGGGCCGACCGGGTCCACAAAGTGGATATGGGTGCCAGGCAGACCGGCCGGATGGGGACCGGAAAACTCGTGCACTTTGACTTTCTTGTCATGCCCCACCGGATACCGTTTGCCCGGCTCCTGACAGACGTGCACAGCGCCCTCCGTGAGTTTCGCCAGCACATCGAGCCCCAACGCGAACTCTTCAGCACGCTCGCCGATCACCAGGCCAGCGTTGACGCCCAACGGGTTGCTGTCCATGGCAGTGACGAAAATGGCGTGCGGCTCGGCCTCCACGCCGGGAACCTTGCTGTACGGCCGCGTACGCAGGCTGGTCCAGAGGCCGCTCATGGTGAGTTGCTTGACAACCACCTCGCGCTGCAGCCGGTGAATGGCCTGCGGACCGTAGGATTCATATACCTTGGAGCGATCCCCCTCCACATCGATCACGACGCTGAGCAGCGCACGCTTCTCGCCACGGTGCACGGCGCTGATTTTGCCCGCGGCCGGGGAAGTGAAGAGAACGCCGGGGTTTTTCTTGTCTTCGAAGAGCACCGTACCTGCCTGTACAGTATCGCCCTCGGCCACCTTCATCGTCGGCTTCATACCCGGATAATCGCCGCCGAGCACAGCCACCTGAGTGACTGCGCGACCGTCATCGATCTCGTCCGAGGGAGCACCGGCGATCGGGAGGCAAAGTCCTTTCTTAGTCTCGATCATCAATTGGTTCCGGGAGTTTCTGTTCGCTAACAGCTCTGAGCATCGCACGCACACGGGCTTACGACGCGGCTCTATGTCAGTACTGCAAGTTCAGTCTAGTAAGTTTCTGGCATGCGGGGAGTTCGGAAGGTCAAAGCGCCATCGCAGGCCGGGCGCATTATACCCGCCACTAATTCACTTTCGCCACGGCGAAAGTGAATTAGTGGCGGGATTGCCTCACCCGAAAGTGCGAGAGGGGCTAAACGCCCCTCTCCTCTTCTCGAGTCTTTCGCCTCTGCGAAAGCACATGTGCGATGCAGCTTGCTAGAAGCCCAGATCCGCAGAGTCCTTGGGAATCAACGGGTACTGGATTCCAGCCCAGCGCTGCACGACGCGCACCACCTGGCAGGCATAGCCAAACTCGTTGTCGTACCAGACATACAGCACCACTGCATTGTCTTTGACGATGGTGGCGCCACCGTCGACGATGCAGGCGTGCCGGTTGCCGATGAAATCCGAAGAAACCACGTCCGGCGACATGGTGAAGTCGATCTGCCGCTGCAACGTGCTGAACAGCGACGCCTTGCGCAGGAAGTCGTTGACCTCATCCTTGGACACTTTGCGACCGAGCTGCAGGTTGAGGATGGCCAGCGACACGTTCGGCGTCGGTACACGAATGGCGTTGCCGGTGAGCTTGCCGTCGAGCTCCGGCAACAGCTTGGTCACCGCTGAAGAGGCTCCAGTCTCGGTGATCACCATGTTCAGTGGTGCTGCACGGCCCCGACGATTCTTCTTGTGGTAGTTGTCGATCAGGTTCTGGTCGTTGGTGTATGAGTGCACCGTCTCCATGTGGCCTGAGACGATCCCGAACTCATCGTTCACGACCTTGAAAACCGGCACGACGGCATTCGTGGTGCAGGAAGCAGCCGCCAGAATGGAATCTTTGGTGTCGATGTCGTGGGAGTTCACGCCAGAGACGATGTTCTTGATCTTGCCCTTGCCGGGGGCGGTGAGGATCACCTTGGAGGCACCCTTGGCCTTGATGTGCTGGCCAAGGCCCGCCTCGTCCCGCCAGGCGCCGGTGTTGTCAATGACGATGGCGTTGTCGATGCCGTACTGGGTGTAGTCCACCTCGGTGGGGCTGGAGGCGTAAATCACCCGCACCACGTTGCCGTTGGCGATGATGCAGCAGTTTTCTTCGTCCACCCGCAGGGTGCCCTGGAAACCGCCATGCACGCTGTCGCGACGCAGCAGCGATGCCCGCTTGATGAGATCGTCGTCGCTCCCCTTGCGCACGACGATGGCACGAAGACGCAATTGCGCGCCGCTGCCAGTTTTTTCCACCAGCAGCCGCATGAGCAGCCGGCCGATGCGGCCGAATCCGTAGAGAACCACGTCCTGCGGCCGCTCGATCGGCGGTACGTGCCGGCCGATGACCTCCGCGCACTCACGCTGCACGAACTCCAGCGGCGTGATCTCCGATGCCGCGCTCTCTTCCATATACTTCGAGGCAAGCTTGCCCACATCGACATGAGACGGGCCGAGATCGAGTTGCGAGAGCGCGTCGAGAATAGGATAGCTCTCAAACTCGGAAAGCTCGTTGAAAGCGATCTGGCGCACATAACGGTGCGTCTTCATGAGCTGGGTAACGCTCTGGTTGTAGAGCGCGCGGCCGAAGCAGTACGTCACCACATTGGCGCGGTAGAGACGCCCGATGATCGGGATCATCGCCTCCGCAAGGGCTTCACGTTCTTTCCAATCGGGGAAGTAGTCATCCAGGCTGGGTAGGGCCACGAGCTCGTCCTTTCTCTAGAGGTTCCACATCAATCGTTTCTGACGCCGGGCAAGCGGGTCCCAGCGGCGCGTATTATCGAGTTTTGCGTGCAGTGCAGCAACGACCGAGGGGCGAGCCTCGCCGCAATTTTGTAAAGAGTTTGCTGGACGGCAGCCGAGATGTGCGGTGGGTCACGGTGTTTCGGCACACACCGGACCCGAAATCCTGCGCTAGCGGTAACTCGCGTTTATGCGATCGAGCGGCCCGCTGCCTGGGCACAGTTCCGCCTCGCGCAACGTGTTCAGGGGCGCTTCTACCGTACGCAGGATGTCATGGCAATCCATCGGATCGTTTTCCACGTACAGCAACCCCGTCACCACCTCGCCCTGCGCCTGGTGCGTTTGCACGTAGTTCAGGGCGCCGACGCGGTCGTGCGGATCGTAGCTGTCATCGAGCTTGCGCAACCGCAGGTTGGAACCGTCCGGCATCCTGACGTTTTCCGTGGTTCCTGGCGCGTAGTCGGCGGTGATCTCCTCCGCTTCGGCTACATAATCGACGCCGACCACCGGATGCGCGTGGCCGCGAACGTAGTCGTAACTCTTCGTGGAGCCATTGTGGTTGTTGAACGCCACACACGGGCTGATGACATCGATGAACGCCATGCCTTTGTGCTGCAGGCCAGCCTGGATGAGCGGCACGAGCTGGTTTTTGTCACCCGAGAAGCTGCGGGCGACGAAACTGGCACCGAGCTGCAGCGCCATACTCACCAAGTCGATGGGTTCGTACAGATTCGGCACCCCACGCTTGTTGGTGGAGCCTTTGTCGTTGGTCGCAGAAAACTGGCCTTTGGTGAGCCCGTACGTGCCGTTGTTATCGACGATATAGAGCATATTGATGCGCCGCCGCACCAGGTGCGCGAACTGGCCGAGGCCGATCGACGCGGAATCGCCGTCGCCGGACACACCGATGGTGTACAGCTGACGGTTTGCGAGGTTCGCGCCGGTAGCCACCGACGGCATGCGGCCATGCACGGAGTTGAAGCCATGGGACTTGCTCAGAAAATAGCTTGGCGTCTTCGACGAGCAGCCGATGCCCGATACTTTGGCGAAACGATGCGGCGGCAGCGACAGGTTGGCGCAGGCCTGCACGATGGCAGCACTCACCGAATCGTGGCCGCAGCCGGCGCACAGCGTTGATACGCTGCCCTCGTAGTCGCGCCGGGTGAGGCCCAGCTCGTTGAGGGGCAGCTTAGGATGGTGAACACGGGGCTTTGCAACGAATGTCATGAGCTCACCTCCGCCAGACGCGGCAGTTTGTTGGTTTTGAAGTAGTCACTCACACCTTGGCGTATAAACTCGGCGGAGATGGACAGCCCGGCGTAGTAGCACATCGGCACCAGCTTGGCCGGAGTGGTCTCCAATTCGTTGCTGATCAGCATGCGCAGCTGTCCGTCGCGGTTCTGCTCCACCACGAACACCACATCGTGCTTGGCAACAAAGTCTTCCACGGCCTGGGTGAAGGGAAACGCCCGCACCCGACAGGTGTCCACGCCGATACCCTCGGCTTCGAGCAGATCCAACGCTTCCTGCATGGGCGTTGCGGTGGTGCCGAGATAGATCAGGCCACAGTCGTGTCCTGCGTCAACGATTTCTGCAGCGGGCACGAGGGTCTTGGCCGTGTCCCACTTCTTCAGCAGGCGCTGCATGTTGCGCTCGTAGGCTTCCGGCGACTCCGTATACGCCGCGTATTCGTCCCGCGACGTACCGCGGGTGAAAAACGCCCCCTTGTCAGGATGCGTGCCCGGCAGTGTGCGGTAACCGATGCCATCACCGTCTACATCCAGATAGCGGCCGAAGCGGCTCATTCCGTCCAGATCTTCCGCACTCAGCACCTTGCCGCGGTCGTAGGCGCGCGCATCGTCCCAAACGAACGGTGCTGACATGTTGTCGTTCATGCCGAGCTCCAGATCGCTCACCACGATCACCGGTGTCTGCAACCGGTCGGCCAGATCCAGGGCATCAGCGGCGAAGTCGAAACACTCCTTCGGGGTGCTCGGAAACAGCAGCACCTGCTTGGTGTCGCCGTGCGAGGCGTACGCGCAGGAGATCAGATCGCTTTGCTGCGTGCGCGTGGGCATACCGGTACTCGGCCCGGCGCGCTGGATGTCGAACAGCACTGCGGGAATCTCGGCAAAGTAGGCAAGCCCCAGGAACTCGCTCATCAGCGAAACACCCGGGCCGCTGGTGGCGGTAAACGACCGGGCGCCATTCCAGCCGGCGCCGATGACGATGCCAATAGCGGACAACTCGTCTTCCGCCTGCACGATGGCAAAGCGCGCCTCACCCGTCTCCTTGTCGCGCCGCAGCTGATTGGCGTAGCGTTCGAACCCTTCGGCAAGCGACGTCGACGGCGTGATGGGATACCACGCGCACACCGTGGCGCCACCATAAACGGCACCCAGCCCGGCGGCGGTATTGCCATCCACCATGATGCGGTCGCCGACTTTGTCCGTGCGCCGCACCTGCAGGGGCAACGGCGCCTGCAGGTAGTCGACTGCGTAGCTGCGGCCCACCTCCAGCGCGCGGATGTTCGGCGCGATGAGGTCATCCTTGCCTTTGTATTGGGTAGACACCATGCCGGTGATCACGTCGAACTCGATGTTCAACAGGCCCGCCAGTGCGCCGAGGTAGGTAATGTTCTTGAACAGGCCGCGCTGCTTCGGATCGCTGAACTCGCCGAGCATCAGCGTCGCCAGCGGCACGCCGATCTCGTGTACGTCCGAGCGGCGCAGGTTCTTCGCCAGGGGCTTGGAGTTGTCGTAGAACAGATAACCACCGGGCCGGATGGAAGCCACGTCCTCGTCGAAGGTCTCCGCGTTCATCGCCACCATGATATCCACGCCATCTCGACGGCCGAGATAACCCTTCTCGCTCACGCGCACTTCGAACCAGGTGGGCAGGCCCTGAATGTTGGACGGAAAGATGTTGCGCGTGCCGACCGGGATACCCATACGGAACAGCGCCTTGGCGAACATGCCGTTGGCGCTGGCGGAGCCGGAGCCATTGACGTTGGCAAAGCGGATAACGAAATCGTTGTAGGTGACGGACATACCTTCCTCGAGAGCGGCGATCAGCCGGCGGAGTAGCTACCAAGTTGGGGCACGTGCACAACGCTGCGCTGCATATCCCACGCGTTGGTGGGGCAGCGCTCGGCACACAGGCCGCAGTGCAGGCACACGTCTTCGTCCTTCACCATCACCCTGCCCGTTTTCAGCGCCTCAGATACGTACAGATCCTGCTCGGTGTTGAGCGCGGGCGCTGTGAGTATCCGCCGCAGCGCGTCTTCCTCAGCATTGGGGGTGAACGTGATGCAGTCCATGGGGCAGATGTCCACGCAGGCATCGCACTCGATGCACAGCTTCTCCGTGAATACCGTCTGCACGTCGCAGTTGAGGCATCTCTGCGCCTCTTTGGCGCCGAGCGCGGCATCGAAACCGAGCTCGACCTCCATCTTTACGTCTTTCAGTGCCCGCGCCGGATCGGCATGGGGCACCAGATGACGTGCCGACGGATCGTGGTGGCTGTCGTAGGCCCACTCGTGCACACCCATCTTGGTGCTCAGGAGGTTCACGCCTTCCGGCGGCCGGTCCGCTTTCAGATCTTTCCCCTGGCAGAACAGATGGATGGAGATTGCCGCCTTGTGCGCATGCGCAGAGGCCCAGATGATGTTCTCCGGCCCCAGTGCCGCATCACCGCCAAAGAAGATCTTCGGGTTCGAGGACTGCAGGGTGTCTTCGTCGAGCACGGGGCAATCCCACTTGTCGAACTCGATCCCCACATCCCGCTCGATCCACGGGCAGTGGTTTTCCTGGCCGATAGCCATGAGGATGTGGTCGCACTCCATGAACACGTCCGGCTCACCGCTCGGCACGTACTTGAGCCGGCCGTTCTCCTCCACCGGTTCGACGCACTCGAAGATCACTCCCTTGAGCTTGCCGTTCTCGTGCACGAATTCTTTTGGCGGCCGGTTGTTGATAATGGGAATGCCTTCCGCCATGGCGTCTTCTTTTTCCCACTCCGAGGCTTTCATGACCTCGAAGGCGGAGCGCACCACCACGGTGACCGATTCGGCGCCCATCCGTTTGGCCGTGCGGCAGCAGTCCATGGCCGTGTTGCCGCCGCCCATGACGATGACCTTACCTTCGATCCTGGTGGTGTGGCCGAAAGCAACTGAGGACAGCCAGTCGATACCGATCGATATGTGCGCATCGGTCTCTTCCCGGCCGGGCAGCTCCAGATCACGTCCGCGCGGCGCACCGGTACCGACGAAAACCGCA
>JAUIED010000283.1 GCA_030428905.1 Gammaproteobacteria bacterium | reverse complement strand
ACAGTTCGATTTCGAAGTCGACCTTACGCTTGATCAACGTGCTGCCCAGCACACCAGACAGCGATGCGACCATGCCCGCCATGGTCGGAATCGTCGCCTGAGATACGCCAGCCGCCATGGAGCGGGCGTTACCACCCTGTGTCGCCATGGCGTCAAACACGCTGATCATGCCGGTTACCGTGCCCAGCAGCCCCAGCAAGGGACAGAGCATGACGCAGGTCTGTATCAGCGGCAGGGTGCCGGAGATGCGATCTGACGCTTCGGATATCAGCTGGTCACGAATCTGGTGCGCAGTCCAGGAACGCCTTTCCGGGCGTCCTTCCCAGACTTCCGTTGCCGTGCGCACAACCCCCTTGTGCTCCTGCTGGAAGTACCACCATCGTTCGATGATCATCGTCCACATGACGAACGTCAGCGCGGCGATCAGATACAGAACGTTTCCGCCCTGCTCAATGAACGCCGAAATTGCAATCCACGCGTCACCCATACCTAACTACTCCGTCTGTCCGACCTGTCTCGTGCTGGAACCGCGGTGAGCGATCAGCCGAGAGGCTGACCGCTGCGCTCCGCATGGTCGGCGATGATGCCGGCACTCTGCTCTTCGAGTACGTGGATCACGCTCTTCGAACGGTTGGCAACGATGGCGTGCAGGAGTGTGGTCGGGATGGCGACCACCAGGCCCAGCACGGTGGTTACGAGTGCCTGGGAGATACCACCGGCCATCACCTTCGGGTCACCCGTTCCAAACAGGGTGATCTGCTGGAAGGTGAGGATCATGCCCACAACTGTACCCAAGAGACCCATCAGCGGGGCTACCACGCTGATTACCTGGATTAGGGTCACGTTGCGTGTGAGTTTTGGCGTCTCACCGAGTATGGCCTCGCCGAGTTTGAGCTCCAGCGTTTCAACATCGACGTCTTTGTTCTCTTCGTATACACGAAGAACACGGCCCAGCGGGTTGTCGTCGCTTGGGGTGGACGACTTCTTCTGGGAGTTGACCTTTGCGCCTACCAGGGAAAGGGTAATCAGACGCTCGACGGCAAGCAGTACACCGATGATGCCAACGAGGATGATGACCGCGCCAACCGAGCCGCCCTGGCCGTCACAGAACGGCAGGTAGCAGTCGCCTTTGCTGATACCACCGAAAGGCGTACCAATACGGTCTCCCCACGTATCGCGGTCGACCTGCAGCGCGAGCAACGAGCCGCGAGTCGGATCGACGCCGAACTCGACGATCTCGGAAGCGCTGGAGCTCACCATGTCGCTGGTAGTGCCGGAGAAACGGGCTGCAGGCTGTCGAGCCAGCTCGACGATCGTGCCCGTATCCGGGTTGTACTGCAGATATCCGTCTTCAGAAACCAGAGCGAAGGCGCCAACGCGCACCACGTTGGTCTCCTGCTTCTCGCCGCTCAGGAGCTGCACGGTTGCCGGGTAAGACACTACGCGACCGGACTCCGTCATCTCGCGCTGCAGCTCGAACCAGAGCTGTTCCATCTCAGCGATGGTGGCAAGTTGGGTCGATTTACCCATCTTGGCTGCGAGCTTGCCGAGCCACTCGCCGCGATTTGGAATCTGGCTGGAGATCAAAGAGCCTTCGAATGCTCCACGGGTGTCACCCGCCACTTGCTGAAGGACGCCGAACAGTTCACGCAGGCTGCCCAGACGCTTGTCCAAGGCTTCCTGCAGATTGCCGATATTTACCTCGTTCTCTTCGAACTGAGTCTCGAGCTGCTCAGACCGCAGTTCCTGCCGACGACGTTCCGCCTTGGCGTCGTTCAGCATCTTCTGCTGCTGATCTTTCTCGCGACGGAACGTGGCCTCACGACGCTGGTGGTCGCGGGACTCAACAACGCGGGCCTCTTTGACCGCCTGTAGAAGATCATCGAGGGAGTTGGCTTCAACAACCTGAAGGTCGGAAGCAGATTCCGTTGCAGCTTCTTCCGCGTAAACGCTGAGGGAGAAGAGTGCAACGATCGTAGCGAGCGCTGTGGTAATCGTCTTTTTCATTGTGCTGCCTCCGGGCCGAGTACAGGCAGGGTTATGAGGTCTACCGCCAGCTGCTTGCGTGCCATCTTGATGCCGTTACGCACGGACTGCGCGTAGTCGTCCGAAAGTGGCTCCCATGCGCCTGTGTTCTTGTTCCACACACCGGTCTCCTCGCCGTCCGGCGTCTGATACACCAGAGCGATACGACCAACTTTGAGAATCTCGACCTGCCGTTCAGCACCATCGAGCTCGATGGAGGCCCCGTAGGATTCCATGGTGCGGCCGTAGTCGTTTTCGATCTGGTACGCGCGGAACACCTGGTTGAACTTCTCGGAAACCGCTACGTCAGCCCGGTCCATCGTCTCGCGCAGACGCTCTACCCGATCCATACGCTCATCAAGGAGAAACGGCTGATCCAGCCCGATGAACTGCTCGAGGCCGTCGATCATGCGCAGCATGAACGGCGTGATCTGACGCTCGATCAAGGTAACCTGGTCGATGGAAGCGGTGATTTCCGCCATCTCCTGTTCCTGGTTCTTGATCTGCTTGTCGAGCTGGGCGTTGTACACGCGAAGGCCTTCGATCTCTTTGAGTACGGTCTTGTACTCGTTGAGCAGCTTTCGGGTCTCGTCCGTCAGCGCGTCGATCTTGGCTTGCGAGCGCTTGGCCTGCTGGTTGATCTGGTTCGCGACCTGGTAGATGTCATTCAGCGACGATGCGCTGACGGACCCTACGGCTGCGATCCCGACCACCACGGCCAGCACCTGAGCGAGCTTATGGATGTGGTTTCTCATGTGGCTTCCTACGGGTGTGGTTCTACTTCTCGATTGTGCGTTCATACGTGATGGGCAGACGTTGCAGACAGGCAAGCGGACCGGGCCGCGGAATGGTTTCCTGCCAGTTGCTCCAGCTTTGTCTTAAGCCGTCCCCCACGCTCAAAGAATTCACGATCGAACCCAATTGTAATTGTCTGATTACCAAAGGCTCTCTTTCCAGAACTCCCTGAGAACTCCCCGGTTCGAAGGTTCTCCCTCAAGACCCTTCGCGCCTTTGGCAACACGACAAAGTTGGCGGGTGTATTGCATCGGCAGTCGGCACGTTTCTGCGCCGGCCGTGACACTTTTCCCCTGCCCCCTTGTACGTCCGCGAAGCATCAACAAACGCCAAAGCGATGTCAAGCGAACGGGGGCGTCGAGAGGTGAACAACAGGTAAAAGTGTCAGCCAACCGTCCTATCCGCAATCAGCCCGCCAGGTTCGTTGCAAAAAAATCAAGCGTTCGCGACTTTGCGGTAGCGGCTGCGTCGGCATCGTAACTGCCCCGGTGATCGCAGTTGAATCCATGGTCGGCGTCGTAGACATAAACCGTGACATCGGGCTGCGCAGCTTTGAACTGCTCCACGTCGTCCATTGGAATGTGCGCGTCGAGCGCTCCGAAGTGCGCGATCACCGGACACTTCGCCTTGAGCCCTGCCTGTCCCGGTACCCCACCGCCGTAGTAAGACGAAGCAGCGGCAACACCGTCGAGGTTGCAGGCAGACAGCCAGGTCAGCAGCCCGCCAAAGCAGTAGCCCACGACTCCGACTTTGCCGTGTCTGGAGGCTTCGTTGATGGCGCACTGCACGTCCGCCAGCGCCCGGCCATGATCGAGCTTCTGAAAGGCGAGTTCGATGCCCTGCCCCATGTCCGCGTCGGTGTACCCGAGCTCGATACCCGGCTCGATTCGGTCGAAAATCTGTGGTGCGATGGCGTAGTAGCCATCAGCCGCATAGCCGTCGGTTACTTCTCGAATGTGCGCATTCACGCCGAAAATCTCCTGAATGACCACCACGGCACCCTTTGGCGTGCCCTGTGGCTTACTGACGTATGCGCCCAGCGCGAAGCCATCGTCTGCCTGAATCTGTGTCTTATCACCCATAGTCTCGTGCTCCTGCGTGGTTTGTCGGTTTACGTGCGGCGACATCGGCCGCGAAGGTTAGCGTATG
>JAUIED010000282.1 GCA_030428905.1 Gammaproteobacteria bacterium | reverse complement strand
GCGCTCGTTTCTGGAAGGCAGGCTCAGCCAGGACGATCTCGACAACTTCCGCCGCGAGGTGGACGGCAAGGGATTGTCGTCATACCCCCACCCGTGGCTCATGCCGGATTACTGGCAGTTTCCCACGGTATCCATGGGCCTCGGCCCGCTGCAGGCCATCTACCAGGCGCACGTGATGAAGTACCTCGACGCCCGCGGGCTGGTACCCATGGGCGACCGCAAGGTGTGGGCGTTCCTCGGCGACGGCGAGTGCGACGAGCCGGAATCCCTCGGCGCCCTGGCGCTGGCCGGCCGCGAGCGCCTCGACAATCTGATTTTCGTCGTGAACTGCAACCTGCAGCGTCTGGATGGCCCCGTGCGCGGTAACGGCAAGATCATCCAGGAGCTGGAAGGCAACTTTCGCGGTGCCGGCTGGAACGTCATCAAGGTGGTGTGGGGCCGCTTGTGGGACCCGCTGTTCGCCAAGGATACCGCCGGCATCATGCAGCAGCGCATGGACGAAACCGTGGACGGCGAGTACCAGAACTTCAAAGCGCACGGCGGTGCGTACGTGCGCGAACACTTTTTCGGCCAGGACCCGGAGCTGCTGGAGATGGTGTCGAACCTCTCTGACAAGGACATCTACCGGCTGAACCGGGGCGGTCACGATCCGTACAAGGTATATGCCGCCTATCACGCGGCGGTGCATCACACAGGCCAGCCCACGGTGATCCTCGCCAAGACCGTCAAAGGCTATGGCATGGGGGAGGCGGGCGAAGCTGAGAACGATACCCACTCCGTGAAGAAGCTGTCGGTGGACGAGCTCAAGCACTTCCGCGACCGCTTCGATATCCCGCTGTCCGATTCGGATATCGAGCAGGTGCCTTACTACAAGCCGCCGGACGACTCGCCAGAGATGGTGTACATGCGTCGCCAGCGGCAGAACCTGGGCGGGCCGATCCCCAAGCGGATGGTGGACAAAACGGAACTCACCGTGCCGGAGCTCGATGCATTCTCTGCACAGCTCAAAGGTACCGGCGAGCGTAAGATCTCTACCACCATGGCGTTCGTTCGTATGTTGTCGACGCTCGTGCGTGACAAAAACATCGGCAAGCGGGTGGTGCCCATCGTGCCGGATGAGGCGCGTACCTTCGGTATGGAAGGCATGTTCCGTCAGCTGGGTATCTACTCGTCCAAAGGCCAGCTCTACGAGCCGGAGGACTCCGACGAAATCGCAGCCTACAGGGAGAGCCACGACGGCCAGGTGCTGGAAGAGGGCATCAATGAGGCGGGGGCCATGGCGGGCTGGCTGGCGGCGGCCACGTCCTACACCACGCACCGATACACACTCATCCCGTTCTACATCTACTACTCCATGTTCGGCTTTCAGCGCGTGGGTGACCTCGCCTGGGCGGCCGGCGACCTGCAGGCGCGCGGTTTCCTGCTCGGCGGCACCGCTGGGCGTACCACGCTCAACGGTGAAGGCCTGCAGCACCAGGATGGCCACTCGCACATCCTTGCGGGCACCATTCCCAACTGCATCGCCTACGATCCCTGCTACGCCTACGAGCTTGCGGTGATCGTGCAGGACGGTTTGCGGCGCATGTATATCGACCGGGAGAGCGTCTACTACTACATCACGGTGATGAACGAAAACTACGTGCACCCGGAGATGCCGGAGGGCGCCGAAGACGGTATCCGCCGCGGCATGTATCGGCTGCGCACGGTAGGCCAGAGCGGTCAAACCGTGCGTTTGCTCGGCAGCGGCACGATTCTGCGCGAGGTCGAAGCCGCAGCCGAGATGTTGAGCACCGAGCACGGCCTGACCGTAGAGGTATGGAGCGTGACGAGTTTCAACGAGCTCGCCCGCGACGGCCAGGATGCGGATCGGTGGAACCTGCTGCACCCGGAGGCGGAACCGCGCCTCCCCTACGTGGCCGAGTGCCTGGCGGGCGATGCGCCGGTGATTGCGTCCACCGACTACATGAAGGCCTACGCGGAGCAGGTGCGCCCGTACCTGTCGGCGCCATTCAAGGTGTTGGGTACAGACGGCTTTGGCCGCAGCGACACCCGCGAGAAATTGCGTGATTTCTTCGAGGTGGATCGCCGCTACGTGGTGTTGGCAACCTTGTCGACGCTGGCGGCGCAGCAGAAGATCTCCTCGGAGGTGGTGCGCAAGGCGCGGGACGATCTCGGCATCGATCCCGAAAAATCAAACCCCCGGCTGGTGTGAGGCGCTTGTGACGGAAATTCGCGTACCCGATATCGGCGACGTCGATGAGGTGGAAGTAATCGAGCTCTGCGTGGCTGTCGGCGATGTCGTGGCGGTGGACGACCCGGTGGTGGTCATCGAGTCGGACAAGGCCTCCATGGAGGTGCCGGCCACGGCAGCAGGCACGGTGGCATCGGTGTCGGTAGCGGTGGGTGACACGGTTCGTCAGGGAGATCTGCTGATCGTGCTGGAAGGCGCTGGGGAGTCTGTGGAGCCCTCAGAACCATCAGCGCCGCCGGCCAAGGAAACCCCGCCAGCCACCGAACCCGCACCCCCTGTCGAGAAGGCTTCGCCCGCGGCGCAAGCGCAGGCCGCGGTCATTGACGTGCTCGTGCCGGACATCGGTGATGCCAGCGACGTGGTGGTCATCGAGGTGGCAGTGCAGGCCGGCGACACGGTGGCCGAAGACGACCTGCTCGTAGTCGTGGAATCCGACAAGGCGTCCATGGAGATACCGTCGCCGCATGGCGGCACGGTCAAAGAGGTGCTGGTGAGCGTCGATATGCCGGTGCAGACCGGTACGCTGTTGTTGCGCCTGGAAACGGCTGGCAGCGATGCTGCACCTACAGAGCCAGCGAAAGCGGCCGCGCCGCCTCGCGAAGCGGCACCCGCAGCGCCGGCGGAACCGGCCCAAGCTGAAGCACCGAAACAACCGTCGTCGGCGCCCGCTTCGAGCAACAAGTCCGTGTACGCGGGCCCGGCGGTCCGTCGCCTGGCCCGGGAGTTGGGCGTTGACCTCAGCGGTGTCAAAGGCACGGGCAGCCGCGGCCGCATCACCAAGGACGATGTCAAAGCGCACGTGAAGTCGCGCATGCAGACCCAGGGTGCTACGAGCGGCGGCAGCGGTATCCCGCCGATCCCGGCGCAGGACTACTCCCGCTTCGGGCCTGTGGAGGTGGAGCCGCTCACACGAATCCGGCGAGTGGGTGCAGAGAATCTGCATCGCAGCTGGTTGAACGTGCCGCACGTCACCCAGCAGGACGAGGCCGATGTCACCGACCTCGAAGCGTTTCGCAAGGGACTCAAGGCAGAGGCCGAGCGGCGCGGCATCAAGGTCACGCCGCTGGCTTTCCTGGTGAAGGCCTGCTGCCAACTGTTGAAGCAGCATCCCCGGTTCAATGCTTCCCTCGATGCCGGTAACGAGAATTTCATCCTCAAGCGCTACTACCACATCGGCCTGGCGGTAGACACCGAGCAGGGCCTCGTTGTGCCGGTGGTGCGCGATGCGGATCAGAAGGGCATCTGGGAGCTGTCGGAAGAAATTGCCGAACTGGCCGACAAGGCCCGCAACGGCAAGCTGGGCATGACCGATCTGCAGGGCGGCACTTTCAGCATTTCGAGCCTTGGAGGTATCGGCGGTACCGGCTTCACCCCCATCGTCAACGCACCGGAGGTGGCGATCCTCGGGGTTAGCCGGATGGTCACCAAACCGGTGTGGAACGGCGCGGAGTTTGCGCCGCGCAGCATGCTGCCTTTGTCCCTGAGCTACGACCATCGGGCGATCAACGGCGCAGAAGCTGGCCGGTTCATGACCGAGCTTTGTCAGACCATCTCGGATCTGCGCAGGGCCCTGCTTTGAGGAAGGCTTTAACTTAGCAGGGTGCTGAAAAAGTACTTCCTGTACTTTTTCAGCGACCGCGGGCTGTCGCCCGCTCACGCCGAATCAAGCACTTACGTGCTTGATTCGCGGCCCGTCCGTCCCTGGCCGGGATACCAGGCTGCT
>JAUIED010000057.1 GCA_030428905.1 Gammaproteobacteria bacterium | reverse complement strand
CGCTACGTTGGCGCCTTTCTCATGAGCAGACCAGTACCGCTTGTCGAATGCGTTGTAGACCGACAGATCAAACCGCAGACTATTCATGGGTTGCCAGAAAAAGTCGAAGTCGTGTGCCGCATAGCCCGGTGGCTCGAAGCTCGGCAATTGCACTCCCCTGGAGCTGAGCGGCTCTGCGTCATCGGCTTTCGCCGAGGCTCGCATGTGCCAACCGAATCCAAACGTGTCGTCCGGCGAGCTGAAGTGCAGCCCTAAAACCGCCGTGTTCGGGCCAACACTGTTCAATCCACTACCCGTTGCCTCGTTCTCCCCATCGATGATGTTGAACGCCGCTCGTAGATCACCCTGCCATCCACCGGGCAACCAGTCGTGCAGCGACAACTGCAGGCCCAGCTCCCAGCCATCGATCGTCACCGCATCCAGATTCTGGTACTGAATCTGGCGAATGGCGGTCGGGCCCACGAAGATCGGCGGCTGGTTGCGGAAGCCAATGGTCTGGGCATCAATGAAGTCTTCGTACTCGTTGTCGTAATAGGCAATGCTCATGGACAACCGATCGCTGCTCCAGCGCCAACCGAGCTCAAAGCCCTCGCTCGTTTCCGGTGCCAGGTTATTGTTGGGAACCACTTCGTGCGGCACACCAGGCACCGGGATCAAAATCGCCCGGCTGATGAACTGATCATCTACCGGTGGGGCCCGGAAACCCGTGTTGTAGTTTCCGTAGATTTCCATGTTGTCGCTGAGGAAATACGTTACGCCGATGTGCGGCGACAGCTCGTTGTCCGAACGCTCACTGACCGGTGCGTTGAACAGATTGAAGTTCGCATACGCTGCATCCACTTTGGGATCGCTGCTGTAGTAGTCGTACCGCAGGCCGATCAGGAAAAGGAGGCGATCCGTGGGCGAGTACCTGTTCTGCAGGTAGATCCCGTACTGCTCGATGTCTGTGTCCGGGTAAGTTTTTCCGGGATAGGTAAGACCGGCGTTGGTACGGCTGACCGTGCCCGCGATGAGATCCAGGTTCTGCCGGTCCACCGGACGGCTCAACTCTCGGTTCATAAGGTCCGCGCCGACGGTCAGTTCGTTCTTGCCCCACTCAAGGTCCAGCTGAACGTTGGCGCTGAGTTGCTCCTGCTGAAACTCTTCTTGCTCAACGATCAGATTGGAGGTGAACAGGCTGGACTGGCGCTCCAACTCGTCCTGCTCGTAGGCAGATTTCTGGTAGTCCAGCTGCCACTTGATGCGAGCGACGCCTGCCACTTCGTTCATGACTTGTCGCACGCCCAGATGCCAGCGCTCCGATTCATCCGACGCGGCAGCCTCGGTGATTGCAGCACCTGGCGGGCCGCTGATCGGTCCGATGTTGGTTACCAGCTCATTGTCCACTTCCTGCTGCCAGTAGTTTCCAATCAGCGTCCATTCCTGATTATCCAACGCACGGTAGGTCCACTTTGCGAGCAGACTATGAAGCTCGCCGTCTTTCGGGTTGGGATCGAAGCTGCTGTTAGGCTCTACCTCTGAGAACGCCTGCCGTTCCGCCTGAAGCATGGCGTAGCCACCTCCGAGCTCTGCCGCGGCCATGAGCGCGAGGCGCATCCGCTCATCGACGCTGTTGTAACCCGAGTTCATCCGGTAAACCGCGTCACCGTCATTGCCGTCAACCGCACGCTGCGCGTCCAGACTGTCGAGCAGAATCACACCGCCAAGCGCGTCGCTGCCGTACAACGCCGACGCCGCTCCTTTGAGCACTTCGACACGCTCAAGGTTGTAGGCGCTGAAGTTGCCACGCCCCTGATCTGTGCCGGCAGAACCAAAACCATCCGGCATGCGGACACCATCCTTGAGAACCAGGACGCGGTTGCCACCGATCCCACGCACGTTAATGTTGGCGTCGCCGTGCCGTCCGCCTGAGTTCTCGACCTGCACTCCGGGCTCATACCGGAACAGCTCGCTGAGGGTGTTGGGTTGCAGACGTCGGATCTCATCCTGCCGGATGACCGAAACAGACGCCGGAATCTCCTTCAAAGTGGTTTCGGAGCGATACGCTGTTACAACGATCTCTTCAACGGCGTCCGATTCCGCCGCATTCAGTTCCTGCGAGTCCAATACCAATCCTGCCACCGCTGCGAACGCAACGGCCGCTGCAAAACGCATGTTCATGCCATTCCCCTTGGGCAAGCAATTTGGAACGAAAGCTCACCCTTTCATGATGTTATAACGTATCATACAAGGCTTAGAGAATGTTGCCAACCAATTCGCCCTACTCCAGAAGGTGCTTTCCGAAAAACAGCACCACGTTTTCCATCCACCTGAAGTGCTGGAACGATGGCCCGGGCCTGATCGCAGAATCCGTATCGTGTTGATCGCGCGCGATCTGAATCATAGAGATCTCTGCGCTTGCTTTGCCGCGCTGGGGATGGATGCTGCCGACTCGTTGTCAGCGCGCTGACAATAGATATAACATATCATCTTTCGAAACACGAAGTGCCAAACGTGGAACGCCGAAGGGCCGCTCGATTCTGGGATCTGTGTGCAACGGGTCTGTCTGCCACCTGCATACTGCACTGCCTGGGTTTCCCGCTGATCGCCGCCGCTCTGCCCGTAATGTCTCTTGCCGTAGATAGTCATCTGCTGCACGTCCTGATGGTCTCCTGCGCGGCACCCATCACCCTCTGGGTGGCGTGGAGCGAGACAAACACCAGCAGAAACGGTTTGTTTGCCGCGATTGCATTGGCCGGGCTGGCATTGATGCTCTCCGCCGTAACGATTCCAGCATTCGAGGAGATCGAAGTGATGCTCACCGTTCTGGGTGGCACGATGCTGGGCGGCGCGCACCTCTGGCGCTGGCTCAGACACCACCCGATACCAGACGGAACCTCAACCGCGAACGAAGAAGTCTGAGGTGAGCCACAACTCGAGCGCCAATCCGGTCGTTGAAGCGAAATCCCTATCCTTCCGCTACGGATCACGCGACGCCGTCAATATCGATAGTTTTCAACTGGATGCAGGTGAAAGCCTTGCAGTAATTGGCCCTTCCGGTTGTGGCAAGACAACACTCCTGCATCTCCTGGCAGGCCTGCTGAAACCGGCAGCCGGAAGCATCGAGTTCCTGGGGCGGGACATCACCAGTATGGGTGGCGCGCAGCTCGACCGCTTTCGGGGCCAATACATCGGCATGGTGTTTCAACGTCTGTTTTTGATGCCCGCGCTGACGGTTCGGCAGAACGTTGAGCTGGCACAGCAGCTCGCGCGACAACCGCGGGACAACGGCCGCATCGACGCCCTGCTGCAACAGCTCGACCTGGTCGAACTGTCCCACCGCAAGCCCAGAATGCTGAGCCAGGGTCAGGCGCAGCGAGTCGCCATCGCACGAGCATTGGTGCATCGACCGGCGCTGGTACTGGCAGACGAACCCACCTCCGCACTCGACGAACAGCACGCAGACCAGGCGCTTGCGTTGCTCAAGGAAGCCGCAGCCGAAGTGGATGCCGCCCTGCTCGTCGTCACCCACGACACGCGCCTAACCGGCCGGCTCGATCGCGAGCTTGAGATGAGAACGCCCACATGACCTGGCTGCGCCTGGCTTTCGCCAACCTGGCGCTTTCACCGTTGACCACCGCCGTCAACGTGCTGCTCATGGGATTGGGCACGGCCAGTATCGTGCTGTTGCTGCTGGCCAGCGCGCAGCTCAGCGATACGATGTCGCGGGACGCGCGAGGTATCGACTTGGTTGTAGGCGCCACGGGCAGCCCGGTGCAACTCATCCTGTCTGCGGTTTACCACGCTGACGTGCCACCCGGGAACATCCGGCTGGAAGACGCGCAGAAGTGGGCAGAAGATCCGCGCGTAAAAACCAGCATACCGGTGTCGCTCGGTGACAGTGTGCGAGGCTTTCGAATTGTTGGAACCACGCCGGAATTCCTCTCCATCTACCACGCGCAGTTCGCGTCCGGTGGCGCCTGGACAAAACCCATGCAGGCGGTGGTCGGCTCTGCCGTGGCTGCGGCAACGGGCTTCGCGCCAGGGTCGAAGTTTGCAGGCGCGCACGGCCTCGTAGACGGAGGGCACGTTCACGACGGCGAATCCTATGTAGTTGTCGGCGTTCTGGCTCCAACCGGCACCGTTCAGGATCGGTTGGTGATGACCTCCCTGGAGAGTGTCTGGACGTTGCACGGTGAGAACGTCGAGCACACGCACGAGGCACATGATCACGAGACGGGTGAGGCACCCGGTGCTGACGAACATCGTCATGATGTGGGCCATCATGACCATGATGCGCACGAGGAGTCAGAGGCGCAGTCGCATGAAGAAGATACACATGCCCACGAAGGCCACGAGATCGCAGAAGCGCGTGTCGACTCTGAAGCTGAGATCACCGCAATGCTGCTCAGCTACCGGACGCCGCTCGCAGCAACCAGCCTCCCCCGGGACATCAACGCTACTGGATCGCTGCAGGCTGCGTCACCCGCAATGGAAGTGTCCAGAGTTCTGCAGCTCGTCGGCGTCGGAATGACGGCACTCACTGCGTTCGCATGGGTTCTGGTGGCAACCGCGGGCCTGTCGATCTTTGCCGCGCTGTATGGATCATTGCGTGCCAGGCGAGGCGAGCACGCCATGCTACGCTGCCTGGGTGCTACCCGAGGCGAGCTGCTGCTGTATCTCATCACGGAAGGTCTGTTGATGTCCCTGCTGGGCGTTGCTTTGGGCGTACTGCTGGGACATGGTGTCATGGAACTGGTCGGCAGTTGGCTGTCCAACAGCAGAGGCGTGGTCATGACGGGCTGGACGTGGGCACCCTCCGAGGCGCTCCTGCTGCTGGGCTTGCTCTGCGTGGGCGGGTTGAGCGCTTTCATTCCAGCAATACAGGCCTATCGTACCGACGTCGCGCGGACGCTGGCCGAAGCATGAGTACGGAGGAGTGTATGCCGCAGACATCCTGGTGTAACACAAGACTGGCCTGCGTGCTCCTGGCTCTGTTGTGTTCGCCCGCTCTAACGACGCAGGCCGCAGACAGTGAGCAGGCGCGAGGCTCCCTGAGCGAATTCGAGCTCAACGTGACGCCTTCCGAGGAGGATCTGGTCTACGTCGAACCCGTTCCCGCAAGCGGAGCGAAAGGGTTTGTCATCACCGGTGTCGGCGAGTACAGCTATCTGGATGAGCAGGGGCGCTACTTCGTCGACGTGCTCGAGCGAGACCAGGCCTACCTCGGCGTACGTATCACCACGCCCGCAGGCCAGCCGATCGTCGGAGCGATGCCAAGCATAGACCTGCAAGGATCCAGTACGCTGGAGCTGTCGGAACTTACTTCTGCAGAAGATGGGGTCATCCGGTTTCGCGTCGTCGGCGGTCAGATGGGGCTTGATACCGTCACTGCCAGCATTGGCGAAACGTCGATCAAGTTCATGATCAACGTCATCAGCTTGCGCGCCGCGGGTTTTCCAGAGCTCAAATCGGTGGAGGGCAGCGTCGGATGGTCGGAGCTGATGCAGGCCCGCATCGAGTATCAGGACTTCAGCATGGTCGCGACTTTTCCGCAGAGCGTACAGGAGAGGTCAGGCAAGCAGGTGAAGATCAACGGTTTCATGCTGCCGCTCGAGCCGCAACTCAAACAGAAACGATTTCTCCTGACGTCCAACCCCCCATCCTGCTTCTTCCATATACCCGGCGGGCCGGCGGGATCGATCGAGGTGTTCGCACAGGAAGGGATTGAAGCATCGTGGGACCCAATCCTCGTCGAAGGGCGGTTCGAGCCACAGGCGACGAGTGAAACCGGCGTCGTCTACCAGCTGTACGAAGCTCGCCTCGTCGATCAGTGATAACCGGTGAGCGTCCAGCTAACATGAACCGGTTGAATACACCGGGGCGATGAGGAAGATGGCGAGAGAAACAAAAGGAACCACAGAATTGCCGAAGGCGTACCGGAAGATCGCGGAAGCGAAGTGTGCCGAACTCGGCGCGCGGCTCACGCCCGCGCGGCTCGCCGCCTATACCGAGCTGGTGGCGAGTAGCAGGCCCATTTCGGCGTACGAACTCATCGCCCGGCTGGAAGCCAAGGAGAATAGAAAAATCGCTCCGTTGACAGTCTACCGCCATCTGGATTTCCTCATGCAGGTCGGCCTGGTGCACAAGCTGGAGTCGAAACAGACCTATCTCGCCTGCGACCACCCGGAACATGCGCACGAAAGCCAGTACCTGCTCTGCGCCGAGTGCGGGCGAGCAGAAGAGCTCGAGTCGAAGCAACTGGCAAAACTCCTGGACAAGCTGACGGTCGAGCAGGGATTCGTCGCCGTCAACTCGGTGGTGGAGGTCACCGGGCTGTGCGGCGAATGCAAGCAGTTGGACAAGTGAGCATCTTGTTCATAGAACTGTGTTCAGTCTTGAGGATGATTCTGCCCTGAGGCCCGGAGTACGTTGGAATGATCTTGAGAAGGACCTGACCAATCTGCACACGGGCCCAGCGACATGAACAGTCAGCCGGCCATCCCGACCCGAATTGCCTCGATAGACGTTGCCCGAGGTGTGGTCATTCTGCTGATGATGCTCGACCACGTGCGCGAACGTTTCTACATGCACGTGCGCACGGGCGATCCCATCTACGAAACCATCGAGCCGGACCTGTTCTTCACACGTTACGTCACACACCTGTGCGCACCTGTATTCATCTTCCTCGCCGGGGTGTCTGCCTGGTTGTATGCTCATCCCGCTGGACACGAATATCGATCTCCGGCGGTCTTCCTCTTCAAACGGGGCCTGGTGATCATCCTCATCGAGGTCTTCCTCTACTATCTGGTCTGGGCGGATAGCTACCCGTCGTTCCTGTTTCTACAGGTCCTCTTTGCCATCGGTTTGTGCATGATTGGACTATCCGTACTCTGCCGTCTGAACTACTGGCTCATTGGAGCAGTCGGCATTCTGCTGGCGACCGGACACAACGCGTTGGAACCGATCCAATTCGAACCCGGAGAGTTCGGCTACATGCTCTGGACCATACTGCACGATGCCGGCGATCTGGCGCATATCGGAGGGTTCACGATCAGCGTTTCCTATCCAGTTCTGCCCTGGCTTGGTGTCATTCTTCTAGGTTACTTTGCGGGCCCGCTCTACGACAGAACGGTGGCCCCGCCAAAAAGACAGCGAGCCCTGATTCTATCCGCAGTCTCGTGCCTCGCACTGCTCCTGGTACTGAGAGGGTTCAACATCTACGGGGAGACGCTCCCCTGGAGCATGCAGAAAACGGCCATCGACACCGTGATGTCATTCCTGAACTTCACTAAATATCCACCGTCGCTCAACTACCTGCTGATCACGCTGGGTATCGGAATGCTGCTGTTGGCTTGGCTCGAAACCAACCGCTCATCCAACAAGCTGTTGCAGGCTGTACAAGCCTTCGGATCGGTGCCGATGTTCATCTACATACTGCACCTGTACGTTCTTCTTGGCGCATATTGGGTTTTGTACCTGATTTTCGGCGCGAACCATGGCACCCGTTTCGGACTGAACAATGTAGGCTCGATCTGGATCGGAGCCGTGGTGCTGATCGTCATGCACTACCCCATCGCAAGCTGGTTCGCCCAATACAAGCATCGCGAGAAGCACAACAAACCCTGGCTGAGTTACTTCTGACCCTCAGGCGCACACTGATACATCCGAACCAGCACGAAGAATCTCGATGTGGTTTGCCCGCTCTCTTCAATCCGGCTGTGAGGTGAATTTGATACGGCCTGACTTTCGCACAGCGTCCGAACCGGCCTGAAGAACCAGGAAAACTCCTTATCTTCCTACCGGATCGAAAGTCGGAATGGTTTCAATTGCCACGTCGGCATCAAACACCTCAGCCTTGAACAACCTGGCGTAGTACCAATCCCGAAGAACTCCGTGGAACTGACGGACGTCTTGTTCATAGTCGATGGCAGCCTGCATGTCGGTGCCGGCTAGTCGCTCCATCGTTCGCTGCATCAAAGTTGCGGGCGAGATGAGGCTGGACCATCTAGCAAGTTCATCGCGGCGCGCCTGTCCAACACGATAACTTTGGCTGAGCGGTTCAGCCGTCTGGTCGCCTACCTGTTGAAACGCGTAGTACCACTTCCACTCAAAGCCGTCCTCGTCGTTCCAGGCAGTGTGGTCCGCCCACTGCGGATAGCGCTGGAGGAACGGCTCGTAGGTCGCCTCTCTGGGCAGATCCCACGCATCGTTCACAGCCTCGCGTTGCGCCAGCACGATTTCACCACCGTCTGGCAGCGGCACAACACGTTCGATCAACTGCGTTAGGATTGCCGGGACAACAGCGCAGAGCAGTAGCCATGTGCCAAGCATTGTCGTCAGATTGTAAGCACCCGTGCGCGTGGCGGGTGCCAGCAACAGCGTGAGCATTGTCCAGAAAGCGAGATAAACACACACCGCGCCAACGCAGAACGCTAATGTCAGGATGGGAGCGCCGGAAACGAGTCCTCCCGCGATCAGCGGTACGCAAAGCGCAACCGCCAATGCGGAAACACGCAGCCCAGCTCGAGACCACCAGAGCTTTGCGCCGCTGGCCGCACTGGCCTCGATCAATCGCAGTCGCCCTGCAACTTGTTCGCCGGATCGCAAATCGAAAAGCAGCAGGACAACGAGAAGCGGAGCGATCAGGCTTGCAACAAAGGCAAAGTCGAACCGGCCAACGAGCGCAAAATCCGGATTGTTGGCATCCGTCTCGTAAATCTGACCTTCCAGCGCCAGCATTCGAATACGATGTTTCCAAGGGCTCACGTCACGCTGTCCGATGGCTGCATAGGCAAAATCAGATGGCGGATCGTAGGTGATGTGGAAGGTGTAGTAAGCCGCCGACCCCCAATCAGCTTGCGCGGCTAAATTGGTTCTGCGTTCGGCACGGTCGAGTTGCTTGAGCTCTGCAATCTCGGCGTTCTGCTGGGAAACTTCATTCAGGCCCAGACTCACGGCAGCAAGCGAAAACACAAACGCCAGTGATAGCCACACCCATACCGCTTTGTCGCGAAGCATGAACTTGAATTCACGCATCATGGTGTGAGCCTCCTTGCCGAGATCAGACCGAAACAGACCAGCACCAGGAACCACAGCACAAGCCACGTAAGCTTCGATGTTGCGCGGCTGATCCGCTCGTTCGCTGAGTCGGGTGTAAACCGGAATTCCTCCAACACCTGCCAGTTTGCAGCATCGATCCGCGCGCGCCGCCCACCCTCTTCACCGTTGTTCCGGTTCATATCATCCACGTAAGAGAGCTTCTCGATATGCGCTTTGTTCAACCCCTGAACGAATTCGTAGCGAGCCGTTTCCGCCTCTCGCAGAAACCGGTGATGGGTCTCGAGATCCGTGCCTGCCAGATGACGGGATGCGCCACCAACGGCCAGGTAGGGCGACACCAGTCCGTAGGCCGCGAGATGGCCTGCTTGCGCCAGCTCCCTCTTCATGCGCTTTTCAGCGTAAGCGTTCAGTGTTGCTGTCAGATCCGTCTCGCTCTTCGATGCGACAATCCCGCGGAAATTCACGGGCAGATCTTCAACGCGATTGACGTTGTATTGCGCCAACAGGTCGGTCCGTAGCTGGGCAAAGGCCGGATCAGATGCATTGTGGCCGTCGCCAAGTTTCCGTAAATCATCATTCATGCGCATATCCGTCAGGATTTTTCCTTCCGTTGGCAGCGTCGCGCTGGCGGAAGTTACGCCAACACGCGGAACGACCAGCACAGTGAGCACCCACACGGCGGACAGGATGCCAAGCGCCACGCCCCGTGCGCGCGTGGCAATGGACACAGACAGCGCCAACGCCGCCCAGATACCGAGGTAAAGCACATTGGCGATATAGAGCATCATGCTGGCGATCAGGCTCTCGCCCAATGCGGTTGCCGCTATCGATGAGAACAGTGCAGGTAGGGATAAAAACCCTACCAGGGCTCCCAACGCCAGCAGCTTGCCGCGGTAGAGGTGCGCGCCCGTAACGCCCTGAGACAACAGCGGTCCGAGCGTACGCGCTTCCCGCTCGCGTAGAATGACGCCATGGCCAAGCGCGATTATGAGTAGCGGGAGAAACAAGTGATAGAGCTTGGCTGGAGACAACGGTCCAAATCCACCCGCGCGCGGCTCTGCACGAGCATCGGCGAACATAGCCGAGTTCTGGCGGTGCCCCTCCAGAAACAGGGATTGTCCCGTTACGGAGTCTACGCCGGGTTCAAACATGGCAAGTGGCGGTGGGGTGCGAAAGACGTAGTGCCCGTAGTGCACCATTCGGTGCGGATGGCGATCTGGTTGGCTATAAAAAGCTTCTTCGGCTTGCCCCTGCTGATGCAGCCTTAGATGGCGGGCTTCCTGCACATCCAACGTGGTCAACACCGTGGTAACCAACAGCAAGATGGTGAAAACGGCAAAGCTGAGAACAGCGAGGCGAGAACGCAACCATTGCCGCCATTCTTCTCTGGCGATGCGGACAGCGCTGCTCATGCGGTGGCTCGCTCGGCAAAGGTTGCATGCACCCGGTCCGTTTCGATGCGCTCGCCGGCCGGCGCATCGAAACTGCCTACGAGTTGTCCGCGTCTCAACAGACCAATCCGGTTGGCCACCTGGCAAGCACCGTAAACATCATGGGTCACCATGAGGATCGACTTGCCGAGCCCGGCCAGGTTGCGCACAAGCGCATTGAACTCATCGATGGCAACGGGGTCGAGGCCGGAAGTGGGCTCGTCCAGCAACAGCACAGGTGTTTCCCGCAGGATCGCCAGAGATATTGCGACTTTCTGCCGCATACCTTTGGAATAGTCTTCCATGTGCCTGGAACGCGACTCAAGTTGAAGTCCGACTTCGTCTAAGGCCTGATCCAGTTCCAGTTGCGTGGTCTTCCTGCCGGCCAGGTCCAGGAAGTACTCAAGATTTTCGTACGCATTGAGATGCGGGTAAAGTGTGGCGGCTTCGGGGAGGTAAGCAATCTGTTGACGAACGCGGCTCACACATTGTGTCACATCGTTGTCGAGAACACTCGCAGAGCCGCTATCAGGGGTCAAAAAGCCCAACAACGTCAGTAGCGTCGTGGACTTCCCTGCACCGTTCCCTCCTAACAGTGCGTATACGCTTCCTGGATCAACCGAAAAGGAAATACCCTTCAGAACTTCCGTCCCGCCTCGGCTGACTCGCAAGTCTTGGACCACGATGGCAGTCATACATAGCTCCTGTCGAACTGGGGGTGGCCATCGAAGGCGCATCCCAGGAATGCGCCTTCGAAAGGCTGTGGCTAGAAAGAATAGGCTGCGCTGAACCGCCATCGACGTGGCGTTCCCGGGCCCACCCAGACATCCGCGAAAGAGTTGGTAAAGAACTCCTCATCGAACGCGTTGTCGAGGTCTAAACGAAGCGTCAGGCGCTCCGTCGGGCTTATCTGGCCAAAAAACCTTGCAACGGTGTAGTCGGGCAGCGTGAAGTCTGACGTTACGAAGCCCGCCCGCTCATCGGTATACTGCACACCTGCGCCGACCTGCACTGGCATTCCGCCAACCTCGAAGCGCTGACTGATCTGGAGGTTGAGCTGATGTTCCGGTGAGTTGATCAGTGGATCGCCTTTCTCTATAAAGCCAAACCCATCCGCATCCGGGTTACTGTTGGTGTACTCCGCGTCGGTATAGGCATAGGAAAACCAAAGATCGAAGCCGCTGGCGAAAGCTGCATTCACATCGATTTCCACGCCTCGGCTTTCTGCTTCTCCCGCGTCGATGGAGAAAAATCCAACCACAACATCGCGATCGTCATTTACCAGAATGTTGCTCTGCTCTACGTCGAACAAGGCCACGGTCACAGAGCCGGTTACGCCGTCAAGGAAGTGTCCGAGATCCAGCTTCATGCCAATCTCAGCCGCTTCTGTAACGTTGGGGTCGAACTGGTTGCCCTGGAAGTCCTGCCCGGTTTGCTGCCTGAATCCTTCTCCGTAAGACGCGTAGAGGCTGACCCCATCGTTCACGCGATATACCGCGCCAAACTGTGGCGAGATACGATCGTCTGAGGAACTGACGCTTGAAGGTGGAGACAAGAGCAGATTGGTCAGATCCTGTTCGAAGTCGTCCCATCTGAGACCGAGGCGCACCTGCAGCCGATCCGTCAGGTCAATCTGATCCTGGATATAGAAGCCGAACCCATCCAGATCTTCTTCGAGGTCGGTGTTCGGCCCTGGATCAGGTAAGGGATACTGGCCATAAACGGGGTTGAACACGTCAAGTAAGAGATACGCTGCCGCATCGAGTGTGCTGATGTCCGCACCTGCCGGGATGCCCCCTGGACGAAAGCGCTGAATGAAAAGACTGTTTTCAAACCGGTCGTAGTCTGCACCAATCAGCAGCCTGTGACGCAGCGATCCAGTTTCGAACTGCCCTGCCACCTCAGCGCGGGCCACGAAATAGTCTGACTCGAAATCTCGGTAACGGAAAAACCGTGACAGGGTCCGTCCATCTCTGAAGTAGGTCTGACGACCGCCGAAATTCGGTTCAGAAGCGTTACCCTCGAATTCGGTGCTACGGAAACCCAGCCCTGCGAGCAGACTCCAGTTGCCTGAGAAGTTGTGTTGCACCTCGAACTGATGGCCCACTACCTCTGT
The DNA here is from genome assembly GCA_030428905.1 of Gammaproteobacteria bacterium. Classification (GTDB taxonomy): domain Bacteria; phylum Pseudomonadota; class Gammaproteobacteria; order Pseudomonadales; family Azotimanducaceae; genus SYFY01. Next base: position 13,132 of record JAUIED010000057.1, on the reverse strand, counting down.
GTCGATCGGTCCATCACCAGGCTCGCCTGCAAAAGTATCGCGAGGGGAAAAGCCGAATGCGTCGGCATAAACAACGCCGCGATCAAAAGGAATCTCCTGTTCGGTGTACTCCAGCTCATAGGTCACGCTGGTGGCATCCGAGATGTCCCAGGTGACTGACGGGTACAACCCCATCTTTTCAGTTGCAACGGTATCGCGGAAGCTCTCCGCATCTTCATAGAAACCGACGAATCGCAGCCCCACCTGGTTATTGGCTCCTGCGACGGTCTGGTAGTCTCCTTCAAGGCGCATCTGATCCCATCGCCCGATGGTTGCACGCACTTCGCCACCAGTTTCGAATTGAGGACGTTTCGTGACCAGGTTAACGGTGCCACCAGGCTCGCCACGACCGAAGAGGGCCGAGCGGGGCCCCTTGAGCACCTCTACGGCCTCAATGCCCGCCATATCGCGCGGCCCGGCAAATCCCCTGCCTGCATTGAACCCGTTGACCAGGAAACCACTGGGCAGATTGATGTCTCCGGAAAAGCCTCGAACAGAGAAACTATTCCAAAGACCGCCGAAGTTGTTTTGCCTCGCAACGGCAGCAGAAAGATCCAGAGCATCATCCAAGTTGACAACACCTGCTTGACGAAGGAGATCCTCGCTGATCGTCTGGTTGGCGCTTGGAATCTCAAGGTCGGCAAAGTTGCCTTGATAAGCGCGCCGCTTACCGAGCACGAACACTTCTTCGATGGCAATCTCATCGGCACCGTCGTCAGTTTCTGCGGCCAAGGGCAGCGCGCTCGTGGTTCCTAAAATCACGCCGAAGGCCAGCGCTACTGGTTTAAACATGTAACTATTCATTGTTGCTATCCGTTAACTTTTTTCTTGCGGCACATTGCGGCGTGCAGCCATCCACTCCTGATGCGCATCGCGCCAAAAAACTTCGTGAATTCAGCTCAACGGTGGGCCCGTAGCGGGAGGCGTTGCGGCAGAGTCGCTAACGAGCAATACCCGACGTGGAAGCAGGAAAGTCTTCGATGCGCCCAGCAGATGACTTTCCGAGATCAACGGGTTTGACGGAAGAAATTCGTCCGGTTCACCGTGCAGCATCGCGAGACAAGCGGCGCCATTGTGCCGGTGCGGTTCGCTGCCGTACTCGATCGCGTGAGCAGCCGAAAGCACCTGCCCAACCAGGAACAGGGCAAGCGCAAGCCTGGCTTTCGATTTGAAGCTACTTCGCATTGTGGTCAGGTCGAACCTGCGTTGATCTTCGCCTGCCTTGCGTAGGCGACGATGTGACGGAGCGGAATCCAGATCTATTCTGTTGACAGCGGACGCCTCACGACGCCCGCTGTCCCACGCCCGTATCAGAACCGCAAACGCAATCCCGCCTCCACGGCACGTCCCGGCGCCGGTGCGAAGTCCTTGATGAAGGATGTGTGCTTACGCTGCTCATCGTCGGTCAGGTTTGTGCCGTTGACAAACACGGTGAGCGTTGCGTTGTCGAACTGAAACGCAGCGTCAGCGTACACGCGCAGGTCGTCGTAGGCATCGGTCTTCAACTCGTTCGGTGACACGTCGTCCTGCTCAGTGACGCGCAGATATTCAACGCCGACATCGAGAATGCCGAAGCGAGCGTGCAGCCCGGCACCATAACGCAGGGGCGAGATCCGCGGCAGGTATTCCTGACCGCGTGCATCCACGTCTGCGTCGACGAAGTCGAACATGACGCTGGCGCCGAGACTTCCGCCTTGCCAGGCGACGAGTTCGACATCCAGCTCAGCATCCACGCCAAAGAAGGTCGCGTCATCCTGTCGGAACTGGAATACCGGCAGCTCATCTTCCTCTTCGCCGGTAGCCTGCTCGTAGATGAAGTCTGCAAAGCGCGTGTAGTAGGCTGTGACGGCACCGTCCCAACGATCGCTATCGAAACGCAGCGTTGCCGCGAGGTTCATGGCGCGCTCGTTGTCGAGTGATCGATCACCGATCTCAAAGGCATTAGTCGCCAGGTGCGCGCCATTGGAGAAGAGTTCCTCACCGACCGGCGCACGGGAGGAGTAGTCTGCAACAACACCCAGGCTCAAGGCGTCTGACCAGGGAATCACGAAGCCCACAGACAGCGCATAGGTATTGAAGTCTTCACTGCCGCCAGCCTGCGGATCGTGTTCAACCCGCCCAAGCCTGGCGCCGGTCTCCAGGGAGAAATTGCCGAAGTCCTTTTCGCCCACCCAGAAGACACCGGTTTGCTGCGTGTCAACGGGCGGTACGAACGCTTCCTCACCCACAGCCGAAAACTCCCGATCCAGATGCTGGAAGCCGAAAGCGCCAGTCCAGTCCGCCTGCTCGTACACCAGCTCCGCACGCAGCTCCCACGCTTCGTTTTCGAAACGTGTCGCCACCTCGCCGTTCGGCTCGATCTCCTGGTGTTCGTAATCGTTGTAGCCAAGGCGCACGTTCAGGCTCGTGAAGTTCGCGAAAGGGTTCTCCACGCCCAGCTCAAAATCCACGCGGGTCTGTTCGAGCTCCAGCAGCGGGTTACCTTCTACCTCTTCCTCGTGATCGTGCTCTTCCTCATCTTCGTGGTCTTCTTCGCCTTCGTGTTCTTCATCATGACCTTCCTCGTGTCCATGGCTATGCCCGCCCGGCAGGCCGTAGTCGGCCTCGAACTGGCTCACGCTCAAACCCACGAATCCCCAATCGCCGACGAAGGAACCGCCGATGGCGAAACTCTCGGACTCGAATTCACTACCGGGCAGCACATCGCGCACTTCTTCTTCGTGCTCGTGATCCTCGTCGTGTTCTTCTTCGTCGTGATCTTCATCCTCGTGCTCTTCTTCCTCTGCAGCTTCCAGCGCACGCAGGCGTGAAGACTCGGCAAACCCCGGAATCTCGTAGTCGTTGCCATCCTTGCGCGTATAGTCGAGGTGCCATGCAAAACCGCCGACTCCGCCGTTGAGTTCGGCGGCTGTGCTGTTCCCTTCGGTGTTGTCGTTGTAACGCGTCTCAACCGCTCCGGAGATGGTCTCAGCGCGCGCGTGGGGAATGCGTCCCGTGTGCACATCAACGACACCACCGATGGCGCCGCTACCGTACAGGAGCGTGCTCGGGCCTTTCAGCACCTCCACGCGATCTGCGATAAAGGGCTCTACCGAAACTGCGTGGTCGGCGCTGGTCACGGAGACGTCCAGCGTGTCGATGCGGTCTTCCATGACGCGAACGCGTGGGCCGCCCAACCCATGAATCACCGGCCGCCCAACGGCATTACCGAACTGGGCGGAGTGAATGCCGGGCTCCCGCGCCAGTGTCTCACCGATATTGGTGGCGCGCTTACGGTCGAGTTCCACGCCCTGCAGCACCTTGCTTGACTGCGACAGGCCCTCGCCCGATAGCGGGTGCGCGGTAACGATGATCTCTTCCAGTATGACGCCTTGGTCCTGGGCGTTTTCTTCGGCGCTCGCGGATGCGGCGACCACCGCTGCAGCAAGCAGCGGTACGACAGTGGACTTCATAGTGATTCCCGATTCTGACTATCGACCCCAATCAGGGGTCTGGTAAATGTGCGTACGTCGTCAGTCAGGAATGTGGAGGGGCTCGGGCCGGATGAATCGGTTCGAAAGGTTCGAAACCCGCACACGTGGCCAGCGGCGCATCCAGCGAACCGTTGTCAGCAAAACGGAGTGAAACACCACCTGTATCGAGTAGCGCTGTAGTATCCGTATGGATACACAGGACACAGTCTGCGGAGGGAGCTTCATCTACATGAATATGCTGCAGGGCAAGAGACTGCCCGGCGAAGAGCAGCAATGCCAGCGCGAACACCGGCAACCGGCAGAGTGCAGACTTCTTCATGTTGGCAGCAACCTCATAAAGGCGGATTCTTCACGAGGGGGGCTAGAAGTCAATCCTTCCCTTCATCCGAATTGCTGTAACGGCGCATCAGGGACGCTTGTCGGACGAACCAGCAGTATCACGTAGTTGAACGTACGACAGCGCCAGACGCCTGCCCGCCGAGCCCCGCGCCAGCGCGTGCTGGCCAACGATCGATAGGGCTGATTCGATCGCCCACCGCCCTCTATAATGGGCGGTTCACAGCATCATTCCGGGAGCCCAGTTTTGAGCGACAACCAGGCCAGCGATACCCCAGAACAGGCGGAGTTCCGCGCCCGTGCACGCGAGTGGCTTGCCGCCAACCACCCCGGCCGCCCGCCCCTGCGCCTGCCCCAGGGCGCGCTGGAAGTAAGTGACCCGCATGCCCTGGAGTGGCTGCGGTCCTGGCAGAAGGCCGCCTACGACGCCGGGCTCGTGGGTTGCGATTACCCGACACAGGTCGGTGGCGGCGGCCGCACGAACTGCCAGACCGTCGCCAACCAGGAGATGTTTGCGGCCAAGACCCCGTATCTGGTCAATGTCATTGGCCTCGGAATGGGCGCGCCGACGGTCTTCTTTCATGCCCAGGAAGAAATGAAGCAGCAGTGGCTGCCGAAGCTCTTCAGCGGCGAGGAGATCTGGTGCCAGGGTTTCAGCGAGCCGGGCGCTGGCTCCGACCTTGCCAACCAGCAGACGTTCGCCGAGCGTGACGGCGACAACTGGATCATCAACGGCCACAAGGTGTGGACCACCCTTGCCCACTTCGCAAGCTGGATGATCCTGCTCTGCCGCACCAGCAAGGATGACAAGTACAACGGTCTGTCCTATTTCGTGGTGCCAATCAAAGACGCCATCGGCCGCGGCGTGACCGTACGGCCGCTGATCAAGATGACGGGAGAAACCGGCTTCAACGAAGTGCTGTTCGACGGCCTCGTCATCCCCGACAGCTACCGGCTGGACGAGGTCGGCGCCGGTTGGAAAGTGGCCATGACCACGCTCGCCCATGAGCGCAACGCCGGCCAGATGATCACGCCCGCCTCCGGCGGCATGCCGCTGGACGAAGGCAGTGGTGTGTCCACCAACGACCCGGCATCCCTCGCGCGCCTGGCCCGCAATCAACTGCGCGACGGCAAGCGCGCCGCCGACGACGAAGCGCTGCGCGACGAGATCGTGAAGATGTTCATCCGCTCGGAAGCCTTCCGGCAGAATCGCCGCCGCACCCGTGTGCCGGAGCTGCGCGATCATGCGCAGCGCATCCCGCTGCAGTCGAAAATGATCGTCACCGAACTGCAGCAGGATATGGCGGAGCTTGCGCTCCGTATCCAGGGCCTCGGCAGCACGCTGTCGTTCACCGACGACAAGGCACCGGACGCGGGCCAGTGGGGCCTGGCCTACATGAACACCTTCGGCATCACCATCGCCGGCGGCACCAACGAGATTCAGCGCAACATTCTCGGCGAGCGCGTGCTCGGCCTTGCCAAGACGAAGTAGGAGACGACGATGGAACAACCGAAGAATTTCGGCTTCGGCGAAGACGAAGCCATGCTGCGGGATTCCGCGCGACGTTTCTTCAGCGACAACCTGCCGGCCGACCGCCTGCACGCGCTGGTTGCCGCCGAGTTCGACCCGCATCGCGCCAACCAGTGCAAGTGGGATGCGGATCTCTGGAAGCAGGTCACCGAACTGGGATGGACCGCGGCGTGTGTGCCTGAAGCGGAAGGCGGCATCGGCATGCCGCTGGTGGCGGCAGTGGCACTCGCGGAGGAAGCCGGGCGCGCCGGCTTCCCCTCCCCCATGCTCGGCACCTTCAATGCAACGTTCGTGCTGCGTGGCTGCGACACAGACGCCGCTCGCGCGGCCCTCGGTGCGATTGCCGAAGGCACATCCATGACCCTTGCAGTCACCAATTCCCGCGGCAGCCTGAATGCAGGAGACACCGATGTGCAGGTGGACGACAGCGGCCGCCTCACCGGCAGCGCCCACTTCGTGCAGGATGCCCGCAAAGCGGATCGCTATCTGATCAGCGCCCGTGGTGCCAACGGCGTCGGGTTGTACATCGTGGAACGTGACGCCGACGGTCTCACCGTGGCCCCGGACGTCATCGTCGATGTCACCCGAGACCAGGCCATCCTCGGCTTCGACAACGTGTCGGCGTTGGAAGTGGCTCCGCCCGGTGCGGGCCAGACAGCGCTGGAAGCGGCCCTTCCTGCCATGCTTTGCGTACTGTCTGCCGACATGGTGGGCGCCGGCGAGTGGCTGCTGCAGACCACCGCCGAGTACGCGCGCACGCGGGTACAGTTCGACCGGCCGATCGGCTTCTTCCAGGCAATCAAGCACCCGTTGGTGAACCTCATGGTGGAGATCGACAACGCCAAGTCCCTCACCTACAACGCCGCCTGCGCCGTGGATATCGGCGCCGAAGACCAGCTGACGCTGGCGCGCATGGCCAAGGCCCAGGCAAGCTCCATGGCCGTGTACTCCGGCAGCCGCGCGGTGCAGTTTCACGGCGGCATCGGCTTCACCTGGGAGTGCTGGGTGCAGATGTTCTTCAAGCGGCAGCTGCACAGCCAGGTGCTGCTGGGCGACGCCAACCACCATCGCCGGCAGCTTGCGGATGCGCTCATAGGACCTGTGGCGGCATGAGTACCGCGGCTGAATCCTGGGACCTGGCCAACAAGCACATCGACGTGCACGGCGTGTCGTTTCACTACGCACTCGATGGTGAAGCCGACAAGCCGACGCTCGCACTGGTGAACATGGCAAGCCACAACCTCACCTGCTGGGAGCCGGTGCTCGACGGTCTGCTGCGCCGCCACCGGGTGCTGCGCTTCGACATTCGCGGCACCGGAAAGAGCGGTTGGGGTGCGGAGGATGCGTTCACCTTTTCCCAGTACGCCGACGATCTGGCCGGCATCATGGACGGGCTCGAAATCGACCGCGCCTTCGTTCTCGGCGTGGCTTACGGCGCGCGAACTGCCGCCCGCTTCGCTCTGCGTCGTCCCGGGCGAACCGCAGCACTCGGCCTGTTCGATGTGGCGCTGACACCGCCGGTTGAACAAACCGGCCAACGCGCCCTGGGTGATGAAGCCCGACGGTTGCTCGCCGAGGCAGGCGAGCCGGCACCCGCGCCGCGAAAATCCTGGCGTTTCTACGAAAATCGGGACGCGGCGGCGCTTGCCCACACCGCGCATAGCCGGGAGCCCGACATCACACCGGAAATGGCAGCGGTACGCGCACCCACGCTCGTGGCCTGCGGCCGGCAGGACATGAACCTGGCAGAGGCAGAGCGCATCGCCACCGTGATACCGGGCGCGGAGTTTCGTGTGATGGAGATGACGGGGCATGGCTCGCCATTCTTCCGGCCGGGGTTGTTCGTCGATCTTGTTGATCAGTTTTCGGAGGCACACCTGTGAGCGATACGGAACGCTTCATCCAACAGGCGCTGGACACCCTCGCACAGCGCATCGGCAAACCGGAAGCCCATTCCGAGTGGTTCGAAATCACTCAGGCGCGCATCGATGCCTATGCGGACGTGAGCATGGACCACCAGTGGATTCACGTGGACGTAGCGCGTGCCGCCGACGGTCCGTTCGGTGGACCCATCGCACACGGCAACCTGACGCTGGCGGTCATGGATCACCTGCCGAAGGCCGATGAAGAACCGCAACCGCCGCTGGAGGGGCATCGGCTGAGCATCAACTACGGCTACGACCGCATCCGTTTCCCGTCACCCGTGAAGGTCGGCGCGCGCATACGCTCCACCAACACGCTGGTGCGTGCCGAGCGAAAAGGCGACATGATCGAAACCGCCACGGAGATACGCGTGGACATCGAGGGCGGCGACAAGCCTGCGCTCGTGGCGGAAAAGCTGCGCCGACTGGTGTTTTGAGGGCGACATGACCAACCCCGACCTGGCACTGCAGTTCAACGATCGCTGTCACTGCGTCACCACCCATTCAGACACGCTCAACGGCCTGCTCGCTGCAGCGCTGGGTGACGAGCACCTGCTGCTTCCCGAGCACATGATCGCGGAGGAGCCATACTTTCTCTGGCAGGGCCACGTGCAGACCATGGCGAGCGTTATCGAAGCCATCGAAACGGTCGTCGGCATCACCTCCTATCAAGCCTGGGCAGAACAGCGCGCACCATCCATCGCTCACATCGACCGCGGCAGTATCGGCGCGTTTACCAGCTACGACTTTCACCTGGCCGACGATGTCCCTCGGCTCATCGAGGTGAACACCAACGCCGGCGGTGCACTGCTCGCGTTGCAGGCAGCGAAAGCGCAGATCGTCGACCAGACCGTGTGCGGCGCGCCGGCATTGCCGCCCCTCGACGCCGTCGAGCCGGCGTGGGTGGCGATGTTCGAGCATGAGTGGCGCCTGGAACGCGGTGCCGCCCCCCTGCAAACGATCGCCATCGTCGACGACAACCCAGCCACACAGCATCTGTTCGTGGAATTCAGGTTGGCACAGGCGTTGTTCGAAGCACACGGCTACCGGGCGATCATCTGCTCGCCGGAGACGCTCCATCATGCAGACCGCGCCTTGACCTACGACGGAGAGCGCATTGATCTCGTGTACAACCGCCTCACGGACTTCTACCTGAGCGAACCGGCGCATGCCACCTTACGCCAGGCCTATCTGGCTGGTGACGTGGTGCTCACCCCCGCACCCCGTCACCATGCGCTGCGCGCCAACAAACACGCGCTTACGTTCTGGTCATCGCCGGATCAGCTGCAGCGCATAGGCCTCGAGGCGCCCAGCATCGAGCTCCTCAGCACACACGTACCCCGCACAGTGGCGCTCACTGAACACAACGCAGAAACACTCTGGGAGGCGCGTAAAAACCTGTTCTTCAAGCCGGCCAGCGGCTTTGCCAGCCGCGGCACCTACGACGGCGCCAAGATCAGCCGAAATCGTTTCAAGACGCTCATCAGCGCAGACTACGTGGCCCAGGAGCGGGTGGCACCACCCCTGCGGGCTGTACAGGGTAGCCACGCACCACACCAGCTCAAAGCCGATATCCGCTGCATCACGTATGGCAGCCGCTTGCAACATGTCTTCGCACGCCTGTACCGCGGCCAGACCACCAATCTGCGCACGCCGGGTGGCGGGTTGGCTGCCGTGGTACCGGTCTGAACCCTTCCGCACAACCCACCGCCAGCGGTCACCTGCCGGCGGTGTTCTTCGCCTCCACGGCATTCGTGTTTCTCAACTTCAGCCTGCCGGTTCGCGCCGACGATCTGGGCATCGATGCGGTGGGCATCGGCGGCATGTACGCGGTGTTCACCGGCAGCATGCTGCTCATCCGCCCGCTGGTCGGCATCTGCCTCGACCGTTTCGGCCGACGCTGGTTTTTCGTCTCGGCGTTTGCCTTCTACGCAGCCTCTATGAGTGTGTTCGCGCGCAGCACAGACATCACCGACTTCTACGTCGCCCGCGCGCTGCAGGGTGTGGGCGCCTCCCTCATGTGGGTTTCTGCACGCACGATCATCGGCGACCTGCACGACGCAACACAGCGTGGTGCTGCCATGGGGCGGCTCACGGCCACTTCGGTGCGCGGCAGCATGATCGGCGCAACATACGGCTTCACGCTGCTGGGCTTCCTGCCCATGCAACAGGCGTGGTCCCTTGCGTTTGCCGGCTACGCCGCCCTGGCACTGATCGGGCTGGCCTGGGCCTGGCGTCGAGTGCCGGAAACCCGCGTCCAGCATCGCCAGGAGCAGCGACCTCGCCTGCAATGGACACCCCCACTGCGACGCGTCATGGTGCTCGTGCTGCTTTCCACATTCGCCAGTTCGCTCATCGAGCCCATCTACCTGATCTACCTCAAGCACAAGTTCGACGCGGGCAGCCTCATGCTGGCGATGGCCTTTCTCCCGGCAGGCCTTGTGTTCGCGATCGTGCCCGGCCACGCCGGACGCTGGGCCGATCGTCTCGGGCGCGCGCCGATCATTGCTACCGGCGTCGCCTTTGCAGGCATCGTCGCTATCCTCTTGCCGTTCGCACCGAGCCTGCTGATCGTTGCCGCCACCTACATCCTCTTCGCGGTCGGCTGGGCCATGGCGAGCCCCGCGGAAGATGCGCTGGTTGCCGATCTGGCTCCCGAAGCCCTGCGCGGCACGGTGCTCGGCACAAGGGAAGCAGCGGCTGGAATCGGCGCTGCCCTGGGGCCATTGCTGGGCGGAGTGATCTACGAACAGGTGAGCCCGGAGGCGGCTTTTCTGACCAACGGGGTTCTGCTGCTGAGCACGGGCGCGTTGACGTTGGGGTGGTTTGCCCGTCGTTAACGGTGCAAGCTGAATCCGTCGCTCGGAGACCCATATGAAGATCAGCAATACCTATCTGCCGCACAATTTCTTTCTCGCCAGCACAGACGATGGCAACCCCGTACCACGGGCGTTCGTCTCACCACACCGCTACGTTCAGGGGCGCGGCGTGCACGGCAGCATCGGCACCTACCTGCACCAACTCGGCCTGCGCCACTGCGGCCTGATGATTAGCACCCGCGGCGCAGCCCATGAAGGCCGCACCATCGTCGCCGGGCTCGAGGAGCGCAATGTGGGCCACACGCTGAGCGCGTTCAACGGCGAGTGTTCGCTGGAGGAGGTTGCCGAACACGTGGAGGTGTTTCGCTCGGCAGGCGTGGACTGCGTGCTGGCGGTGGGCGGGGGCAAATGCATCGACGCGGGCAAGTGCGTCGCCTTCCGTTTGGGAGTGCCAGTGATCTCCACGCCGTCTCTCGCCTCCAACGACGCGCCGTGCTCCGCCTTGTCGGTGATGTACACCCCCGACGGAGTTTCTACCGGCGTCGAGTTCTTCCCCGAGAGCCCGGCGGTGGTCGTTGTCGACACTGCGGTCATTGCCCAGGCACCAGAGCGCTTCCTCGTGGCCGGCATGGGCGATGCCATGGCCACCTGGTACGAGGCGCAGGTGTGTCTACGCAATACAGCCGGCGTCATCAGCCTCGGCACGCGTCCGACCCTGGCGGCCGCCGCCATCGGCCAGCGTTGCGCGGAGGTGTTGTTCCAATACGGCGTCACCGCCGCCGAAGAGGTGCGCAAACAGGTTACCGGCGATGCCCTGGAAGATATCGTGGAAGCCAACACCCTGCTCAGCGGTATCGGCTTCGAAAGTGGCGGTTTAGCCGGCGCTCATGCGGTAGCGCAAGCCTACACAGCGCTTCCGTCCGTGGAGCACAACTTCCTGCATGGTGAGATGGTTGCCATGGGCACGCTCACGCAGCTCGCTATGGAGGGTCGCGGCGACGAAGCGGAGAAGGTCGCAACATTCTTCGCGCGTGTTGGCCTGCCGGTACACCTGGGGCAGATCGGCCTCAACCGCAACGAGAGCAGTTCGCTGAAGGTGCTCGCCGAAGGGACGATGGCATTTCCCTATATCGGCAACATGCCGGGCAAACTCGACGAGGCACAGGTGATCCGTGCGGTGCTGGAAGCCGATACCCTGGGCAGCGACGTCGCCGCGCGTATCGGCGATGCTGCGTATCGGCGTCTGCGAAAAGCCTAGCGGCGCATTAACGACTGGCCGCGTGCTTGCCTGACAGGTATCCGAACGTGAGCGCCGGCCCGAGTGTGCCCCCACCGCCTCCGTAGACATTGGCTAGCGGTGCCGCCATGGCATTGCCTGCGCAATACAAGCCACGAATGGGCTGGTCGCGCCAGTCGAGCACCTGGCCGTTACCGTCCGTGCGCGGCCCGCCGTTGGTGCCGAGCACGCCCGCTTCCATGCGAATCGCGTAGTACGGCGGCGCATCCAACCGACCGAGCGTGCGAAACGGCGCTTCGAGCGTGCGGTCGCCCCAGTAATTGTCGAAGGTCGTGTCGCCTCGCCTGAAGTCGTCGTCGTGTCCTTTGTCGACAAACCCGTTGAAGCGCGCCACGGTCTCCTCCAGGCCGTCGGCATCGACGCCGATTTCCTCCGCGAGCTCGCGCAGCGTGTCGGATTGCCGCACCATCTGTGACAGCGGCTCTCCAGGCCGGTGGGTGAACACGTGATACTTCTGACGGAATCGCTCGTCGAACACCAGGTAGTACGGCAGGTTCGGATAGCTGTGCGTTCCGGCATCGAAGTCGTGCAGCACAAATCCAATCTCGTTGTAGTTGGCGGCCTCGTTGACAAAGCGCCGACCGAAACGGTTAACCATGATCGAGCCCGGCATGGAACGTTCGCCCTGACAGAGCAGGTAGTTCGGCTTCGCGTCCCTGTGCTGCTGCTGCCACTCCAGCGTAGAGGTCATCCAGAACGCGTTGGACATATTGCCGAGCCTGGCGCCCACTTCCATGGCCATCAGCAGGCCGTCGCCTTCGTTTTCCGGCACGCTCACCGGGCCGGTCATGGGGCCGCGCAGAAAGGTCTTCACCAGCGTTTCGTTCCACTCGAATCCGCCGGTGGCGATCACCACGCCCTTGCGAGCGCGAAACCAGCGTTCGCCGCCCGGGGTCTGCGCCATCACGCCGCGGATCTCGTCGCCAACCTTCGCGAGCTGCAAGGCGCGATGTTCGAAGTGGATGGCAATGTCGCGGTCGAGAATCGCCCGCAGCAGGCCGCCGATCAGCGCCTGACCGCGGCCACGGCTGTCGTTGGCACGACGCGCTTCGAGCACCTGCGCATCCAGCGGGCCGATGTTCATGTCCTCGAAGTAGCTGGTCATGCGCGGCGCGCCGGTTTTCGGCGGCACCACACGCGTGGCCCAGTTGCCGAGTTCGGAAAATGGGTAAACCTCCGCATCCAGGGATCGGCCGCCGTCGATGAGTCCGCCGGACACATCGGGCTGATAGTCCGGAAAGCCGGTGAGCGTGCGCATGCGCACCGGCGTGCGGTCTGCCAGGTAACGCACCATCTCCGGCCCGCCTTCGAGGAAACCTTCGAGCACGGTCGGGTCGAGCTGGCCCGGTGCCAACGCATCCAGATAGGAGATCACCCCCTCCCAGGAGTCCTCCACGCCTGCCTCAGCCTGATGGTGGTTGTTGGGAATCCACATCATGCCGCCGGACATGGCCGTGGTGCCGCCTACCATATTGGACTTTTCCAGCACCACAACGTCACCGGCGCCGAAGTCGTGCGCCGCCAGCGCCGCGGTAAGCGCAGCACCGCCGCTGCCGAGCACCACCACGTCCGCTTCCACATGCCACTGTTCGCTCATGCGATCCTCAATGTTGGTTTGTCAGGGAGCCAGCCAGCCGCCGTCCACCGGCAGCGTGGCGCCACTCACATAGCTCGCAGCGGGACTCGCGAGCCACAGCACCGCCTCGGCAACCTCC
>JAUIED010000056.1 GCA_030428905.1 Gammaproteobacteria bacterium | reverse complement strand
CGCATCTCGAGGGCCACCCTGAGATCTTCGTGATCTACGCCGACGAGAACTCCAAAGTTGCCAACGGCAACGGCTGGCACACCGATGTTTCCTGCGATGACGAACCACCGCTGGCGACCATGCTGCAGATGCACCAGGTGCCCAGCAGCGGCGGCGATACGCTGTTTGCCAGCATGTACGCGGCATTCGAGACTCTGTCGCCGCCGATGCAGCAGTTTCTCAGTACGCTCACTGCCACCCATGGCTCGGAGCACATCTACCGCGGCCGCTACTCTGATCGAGGCGTGAACGACGCAGGGCGAGAATACCCAAGCGCCGAACACCCGGTGGTGCGTACGCACCCGCAAAGCGGCCGTCAGGCCCTGTACGTGAACCCCGCGTTCACCACCCGCATCCAGGGCCTTACCGCGGATGAAAGTGCCGCACTCCTATCGATGCTCTACCAGCACCAGCAGCGCATAGAGTTTCAGGTGCGCTTCAAGTGGCGCCCGAACGACATCGCCCTGTGGGACAATCGCTGCACGCAACACCTGGCCTTGTGGGACTACTGGCCGGAAACCCGCAGCGGCCACCGGGTGACCATTCGCGGCGAGCGGCCGTACTACGATGCCGGCGAGCACACATCCCGGCGCATGAAGCTCTCCCGCAAACAGATCTGACAGGCAACACCATGACGCAGTACTGTGCCCAGCATGCCAATGTGAGCGGTAATCGCGCTGCCCTCACCGATGAGCGCGGCTCTACCACCTGGGCGGCATTGAACGAGCGAACGAACCGGCTGGTGCACTGGTTACGGGGCCAGGGTCTTCAGCCCGGCGACACCATCGCCATCTTTGCCGGTAACTGCCGCGAGTACTTCGAGGTATTGCTTGCAGCTACACATACCGGTCTGCTGTGCGTACCGGTGAACTGGCACTTCACCGCGGAAGAGTTGGCTTACGTGATCGATAACTCCGGCGCGAAAATCCTCTTTGTAGAGGACCGGTTCGCAGATGTTGCCCGCGGCGCGATCGCGCGCGAGGAGACGCCCGGGCTCGAACAGATCGTGCAGATCCGCGGAAGCGCAGAGACGTTCGGAGCATACGAAACATTGCTCGCCGGGCAGCGGGCAGATGAGCCGGAAAACCAGTGTCTGGGTGGCCCGATGTTCTACACGTCGGGTACTACCGGGCGCCCTAAAGGCGTGCGCTCGAGCACCTTCAGCGCCGGCGCCCCCCTGGGAGTACTGGCCATGATGGGTGGCGGGTTGTCGCAGATGCTCAGCATCCCCGCTGATGGCAGCACCCTGCTCTGCGGCCCGGTGTACCACTCCGCGCAATGGGCGTTTTCCTTTCTGCCACTCATTGCCGGCAGCCACATCGTCATGCGCCACAAGTTCGAAGCTGGTGAAACTCTGGAGCTGATCGACCGGCACAAGATCACCAATGTGCACCTCGTGCCTACCCAGTTCCACCGAATGCTGCAGCTCGACAAGACACGTCGGGACGATTTTCAGGGCGGCAGCCTCGTCGCCGTATGGCACGGCGCAGCCCCATGCCCGCCGCAGGTGAAGCGGGACATGGTCGACTGGTGGGGCCCCGTGATCAACGAATACTACGGCTCCACCGAAGGGTCCATCGTCACCACCGTCACTGCGGAGCAGTGGCTCGCAAGGCCGGGCACGGTAGGCATGCCGTCAGCGCTGGTGGAGATCACGGTCCGCGACGACAACGGGAAGATTTTACCCGCTGGCGAGCACGGGCAGATCTACGTGAAAAACCTGATGGGATCGGATTTCGAGTATCACAACGAGCCGGAGAAAACGGCGCAGGTGCATCTCGAGCCGGGCGTGTTCACCTTCGGCGATATCGGCTACTTCGACGACGACGGCTTCCTCTATCTGAGCGACCGCAAGATCGACATGATCATCTCCGGCGGCGTCAACATCTATCCAGCGGAGATCGAGGGCGTGCTCGCGGCGCATCCTGCTGTGGCAGACGCAGCGGTATTCGGTATACCCAACGACGAATTTGGCGAGGAGGTCAAAGCCGCCGTCACCCTGCGATCTGGCCATGCGGCGGACGCGGCGATGGAGCAGGCGTTGATCGCGCACTGTCGTGAGCACCTTGCGGGCTACAAGGCACCAAGAAGCGTAGACTTCGTCGACGAAATGCCCCGCTCTGAGACCGGCAAGCTCTACAAACGCCTGCTGCGCGACCGTTACTGGCAAGATCGCAACATCTGACTATCAAAAAGAGTCCCTACAGGATCATCCCGTGCCCAGCCTCTACGAACGCTACGTTTTGCCCAGACTCATTGACAAAGCCTGCGGCCAGCCGCCGATGACGGAACTACGCAGCCGCTACGTGCCCCGTGCGCGCGGTGAGGTTCTGGAGATCGGCATCGGCAGCGGCCTGAACCTTCCACACTACACCGGTGCGGTCACCAGCATTACTGGCGTCGACCCGTCGGCGGAGCTGAATGAGAAAGCCCGCGAACGAGCGGCTGACCTGGACATTCCGGTGAGCGTGCTGGGCATCAGCGGCGAAGACCTGCCGGTGGGCAACAACCATTTCGACACCGTGGTGTGCACCTGGACGCTGTGCAGCATTCCCAACCCCTACCGGGCGGTGGAGGAGATGCGACGGGTGCTCAAACCCGGCGGTGAACTGCTGTTCGTCGAGCACGGCCGCTCGGACGACCCACGCATACAGAAATGGCAGGCACGCGTGGAGCCACTATGGAAGAAAATTGGTGGCGGCTGCCATCTCACGCGCCGTGCAGACGATCTACTGGAAGCCGCAGGCTTCCGCGTTACAGAGAAAGAGACCGGCTACGTGCCGGGCCCGAAGATCGCCGCGTTCATGCTGCACGGGGTAGCCGTGAACCGCTGAAAAGCGGTGGCTTCACGCCGGCTTGACGCCGGAGCCACACCCGGTTCACGGTAAAGGCGGAAAATGTCCTGCACTGACTCAGGAACGCCGCCATGCGCACCTTCATCACCTTGGCTCTACTCTTCGCCGCCTCGCACGTGTCGGCTCGGATGCCGCAGGTATGGCAGTTCGACGTACACCTGGACGAACGCCCCATCGGCACACATCGCTATGAGGTGACCGATCGCGACGGCGATATCGAAGTCCTCACGCAAGCATCGTTCAACGTGAAGGTACTGTTCGTCACGGTCTACCGCTACGAGCACCGAAACGAAGAACGCTGGAGCGATGGTTGCCTGCGCTCGCTCCGTGCCACCACCCAGGACGGCGGTGACCATCTTCAGACGCAAGGCAGCCACGTAGCAGAGGGGTTTCGTGTGGTGTCGACTTCCAATGAAGAGACACTCGAGAGCAGCTGCGTGATGTCTTTTGCCTACTGGAATCAGGACTTCCTGCAACAGCAGCGCCTGCTCAACGCCCAGACCGGAGAATTCGAACCGGTCACCGTGCAGTTTTCCGGCACCAGCACCCTCGATACGCCTGCAGGCCCGCAAGAGGCGAAAGCGTATGACGTACTTGTTGAGGATGCACCCATACGTGTCTGGTATGCGCAGGGCAGCGGCTTGTGGCTCGCCCTCGAAACCGTGGTCGACGGCCGCACGCTGCGCTACCGCCCCACCGAACTCCCCGCCATCTGAGGAACTGTCCGTGTCTGCGATTTTCTCTCTGAAACGTCTCGGACTCGCCACCGCGTTGTTTGGTGTGGTACCGATGTTCGGCTGCAGCCACAGCACACCGACAAAACCGATCCGCACCGCGGAATATGTCGATATCGACCGCTTCATGGGTGCGTGGTACGTCATCGCCAGCATCCCGACGCCGCTCGAACGCAACATCTACAACGCTGTGGAACGCTACGAGCGCGTGAGTAAGAACCGCATCGAAACAACGTTTACGTTCAATCGCGACAGCCTCCAGGGACGCCAGAGAACATTCACGCCCACTGCCTATGTTGCCGACGACGCGTCCAACGCCGTGTGGGGCATGCAATTCATCTGGCCGATCAAGGCCGAGTACCGTGTCGTATATGTCGATGACAGGTACGAACACACGATCATCGGCCGCAGTCGCCGCGACTACGTGTGGATCATGTCACGCACACAGCATATCGCACCCGCCGAGTACGAGCGTCTGAAAGCAATCGTTGCGGCACAAGGCTACGAAACTTCCAAGCTCGCACGTATAGAGCACGGATAACAGAACTTCATATACCAAAACGAAGCACAGGATAATCCATGGCCGAGAATCTCCTACCCATACGCGCCGATGCGCACAAACCCACCTCGCGACGCATCCGCGAGCGCCTGGAGCACGCCGGCAAACGGTTCTTCGCCAACGACAATATCCACGACTTCATCGAAGCGGGTGAAATCGATGCGTTGCAGGACGAAGTGGCAGACAAGTTGCGGGGTGTTCTGCAGTCGCTGGTGATCGACATAGACCACGATCACAACTCGCAGGATACTGCGCGGCGGGTGGCAAAGATGTTCGTTCGCGAGGTATTCCACGGGCGCTACACCCCACCCCCGAAGGTCACCGAATTCCCAAACGTGACGCAACTCGATGAACTGATGATCGTCGGGCCGATCTCTGTGCGCAGCGCCTGCTCGCATCATCTGTGCCCGATACTTGGCCGCGTCTGGGTCGGTATTCTACCGAACGAAGACTCTGCTCTAATCGGCTTGTCGAAGTACGCTCGCCTGGTGAAGTGGGTGATGAACCGCCCGCAGATTCAGGAAGAAGCCATATCCCAGCTCGCCGACCTGCTGGAGTCACGCATGCATCCAAAGGGGCTCGCCATCGTCATGGAGGCCGACCACATGTGTATGCAGTGGCGCGGCGTGGAGGAATCCGAAACCAAGATGACGAGCAGCATCATGCGGGGTGCCTTCCTGGATAACTCGAGCCTGCGCCGCGAGTTTCTGGCGCTGAAGTTCGGATGATGCGGCCATCGTGAGCGATCGATTGTACTTTGTGCTCAATGCCGCCGCTTTCCAGCTGCTGTGGTTTGGCTGTGTGCTGGGTGCGGGCGGACACGGCCTCACCCTGCTCGCTTTCGGCGCAGCGTTACCGCTGGTGGCCCTGAGCCTGCTGTCGACCAGCCGTCGCCTGGACTGGCAACTCGCGGGCATATGCGTGGCTGCAGGATTGCTGCTCGACAATCTCTGGGTTTTTCTCGATATCTTCGATTACCCGGATAGCCTCTACGCACCCTTGTGGATCGGCGTGCTTTGGCTCGGCTTTGGCCTGACAGTCAACCACAGCCTCGCCTGGTTTCGCGACAAGCGCCTGCTCGGCCCGATCATCGTCGGCGCCTGCGCGCCGATCACCTATCTGGCAGGCCAACGTTTTGGTGCTGTGTCGGTAGATAACCTCATTCCGTTGGGGCTCGTGAGCGCCGCGTGGATGATTCTGTTTTACTCCGTCTCTGCGGTAGTTCGAGCTGAAAGGAGCGCGGCGACAACATGATCGACGTCCTGCTGGTGGAAGATCACGCTGATCTTGCCGAGACGGTTGGTGAGTACCTCGAAGCCACCGGCTATCGCGTGGACTATGCCGCCGACGGCCTGATCGCCATGCACCTGGCCTCACAGAACCGCTACGACCTCATCGTGCTGGATGTCATGCTGCCTGGCATGGATGGTATTCGCGTCTGTCAACACCTGCGGGAAGTTGCCGGGCTCACCCTGCCGATCATCATGCTCACCGCCCGCGACCAGCTCGACAACAAGCTGGAGGGTTTCTCCGCAGGTGCCGACGACTACCTCGTGAAGCCTTTCGATCTGCCGGAGCTCGAGGCCCGCATTGCTGCGCTGCTGCGGCGTCACAAGGGCATCTCCAACCGCTACGACGTAGGGCCGTTGACCCTGGATACCGAGACGCTCACCGTCACCCGAGATGGTCAGGTGCTGGAGCTGCCGCGCATCGGCTTCGAGATTCTCAAGCTGCTCATGCGCGAGCACCCGAAGGTGGTGACCCGGGCCCTGCTGGAGCAGGAGGTGTGGGGGGATGATCCACCGGACAGCGACGCATTGCGCAGCCATCTCTACAACTTGCGGCAGATTGTCGATCGCCCATTCGACGATGCCCTCATTGAGACCCTGCCGGGGCGGGGTTACCGGCTGCGGTTACCATTGTCACCGTAGCCCGCGTGCCGCGTCCCGGCTCGCTCTCCAGTGCAAGCTGCCAGCCAAGCAAGGTCACGATGCGCGCGACGATGGATAGCCCCAGGCCGTGGCCGGTCTGACGCCCCCGGCTGTCGTCAGCCCGGTAGAACGGCTCCATCGCCTGTCCGAGCTGCTCCGGCGTCATACCGGAACCGGTGTCGCGCACTTCCACCCGATCCACAAAAATTTCCACGTCGATTGTGCCGTTGTCGGTATACATCAGCGCGTTGCGCAACAGATTGAGGGTGACTACATCCACCAGCTTCGGCGCGCAAAGCACCGTGAGCGGCGCGTGCTCTATCACGCGCACCGTGTTGCCGGTGTCGCTTGCCAACGATTCGAGGTCGGAGACCTGCCGGCGAACGATTGCCGGCACATCGCAGCGCTCCACAGGCAGCTCCGCGGTCTCCTCCCGCGCGAGGAGCAGCAAGCTCTCTAAAAGCGCTTCCATGCCATCCAGCGTGCGCCGCATGCGCGCGAGCCCACGCAGATCCTGTGCAGAGCGATCCTGACGGCGTTCCAGCAGGTCGAGCGTCCCCTTGAGCACGGCAACCGGCGTTCTGAGCTCGTGGCCTGCATCCCGGGTGAAGTGACGCTCACGCTCCACCGCACGATCAAGCCGATCGATGAAGTGCTGCAACGCCTCAATCATGGCGTGCACTTCAGCATCGGAGTTCGCCGAGATGTCGTCCAGGGCGAGCTCCAGGCGCCCGGCCTTGTTCAGATCGGCGGACTCCAGGCGCTGGGCCAGTTGCACCATGGGTGACATGGCGCGCTGCGACCATCGCAACGCCACGAACAAGAGCCCATAAATAAGAAGCAGAACAACGGAAAGGGGCAGCACACCAAAATAGAACGCCAGATCGGAAACCTGGTCGCCCTCGAAGGCGAGCATCAGGCGTACGTCTTCGCGCCGGGACACATGTACAAGCACCTGGCGTCCGTTGAGGTGGGCCTGGTGGTAGCCGTCCTCCAGCCCGATCAACGGCTGCGGCGCAACGAATGGCTCGGCGTTGCGAGCAAGGTAACCGCGCATGTTGGCGGTGTCGGGCAACGGCACATCCGGCGCAGATTCATACAGATGCCAGAAGTGCGCCGCTTCCGCTTCCAGGGCCTGCCTGGTGAGCAGATCTTCGACGATCTGCTGGGTGAGAAAGATACCAACCACGGTCGCAAAGCCGACAACCGCAAGCTGCAGCGCAAAGAGCCTGCCAAGCCGTTCGCGAATGCCGCGACGCTCCGCCATCGATCATTCCTCGTGACAAAGAGCCAACCTAACTCACACCCGTCAAGAACGCGTGAAGCGATCCTCGCCGTTGCGGTGGCCGCCCTCGAACATCGCCTTCAGGGTTTCGGCATCCACCGTCGTTTGCCGCCTGACACGCCAGGCGAGCACTTCGCCCAAGGGTAGACCATGCAACGCTGCAAGTGCCTGATCGCTGACGGTGCGCACCTCACAGCGACGCACCTGCCGGCGAAAGCGCAGATAGCTGTACAGCGCCCACAGAAGATACGTTCCGGTCAGCACCGCAATCCCCAACCCGTAGGTTGCCAGCAGCCGTAGCAGGGCGTCCAGCGTCAGCCCCTGCAACAACACGTCGTGCAGAAACACCAGACCCACCACCCATGCCACGAGGCTCAGCAGCGGAATGACGAGGTAAAACCAGAAAAGCCAGGCAAGCGCCGTGACTGACCGGTAGCCCCACTTCTGTGCCGTGGACTGCCGCTCCGGCCGGGAGATGATGGGCGGGCGTTCAGTCACGGAACTGTTCCCCTCGATCCGGGCTCGTCCAGGTTGCCTGCCGACGACGCCGAAACACCGCACGGGGCACCGCGACAATGGTGGTAAAAACGCTCAGCAGCCAGTAGAGCATGGGGTACCAGATGATCCAGAAGTAGTAGCGCGGGAAGCGTTTCTCGTAGCGGCTGTCGATGAACACACTCAACCCGAACTGTAACAGGCAAGTCAGACCGATGAGCGCCCCGCCCCAACTCGGCAGCCATTCTCTCAGGTCCGGGATTTCCGGTATGTCCATCACCTGACTGATCAGCAGCAGCAGCCCGAGAATTAACATGGTGTACGACCACAACACGCTGAGCACGAATTCGGTCAGCACCGGCCACATATGTCGGCGCCGCCAGTTCAGCAGCGGTGCAGCGTGGTCCAAGGCCACCTCCATACCGCCCTCCGCCCAACGCAATCGCTGCTTCCACAGGCCCTTGAGCGTCTCCGGCATGAGAATCCAGCAGATCGCATTGCTCTCGAAGCGAATGCCCCAATGCTGCATCTGCAGGCGCCAACTGATATCGATGTCGTCCGTGAGCTTGGTGAGATCCCAGAAGCCTGCGTCGTAGAGCGCCGAACGGCGGAACGCGGCCACCACGCCGGAGACCGTGAACACCCGACCGTAGATGCGCTGCGAGCGCTTGATCAGACCAACGATGGAAGAGAATTCCCCGACCTGGATCTTGCCTATGAGGGTGGAGCGCGTGCGCACCCGCGGATTGCCGGTGACGGCGCCTACGCGCGTATCCTCAAAATGCCGCACCATCCACCACAACGCGTTCGCGTCGAGCAGCGCGTCACCATCGATACAGACAAGAATCTCATGACGGGCCGCCAGCGCACCCACGCGCAGCGCCGCGGCTTTGCCCTGATTAGTTTCCAGGTGAATGGCGCGCAGCACCCGCTGATCGGCATAGCGGTCAACGAGCTCACCGGTACCATCGGTGCTGCCGTCGTCGATGATGATGATCTCGTAGTCGGGATAGTCCAGAGCCTGCAGCGAGGTGATGGTCTCCTCCAGGTTGCCGCCTTCATTGTGCGCCGGAACGAGAATCGACACGCCGGGCGGGTTGCTGAGCTTCGGAGGGTTGGCAACACACCCTTTCTTGCGATCTTCCCAGTGAAAGAAATACGTGATGCCGCCCACCATCCACAGATAGCTCATGAACAGCGGATAGATGAGCGCAAACTCCTGCATGACGCTGTAGATAGTGCCGAGCAGACTCATCGTTTGAACGCCGGAAACCAGTTGTTGGACAGATGGCGGCGTACCAATGCTGCATCCGGGAATTCCCTATCCGGCCGGTCCGGCCCATAAGCAATGTGGCGCACGCCGGCGCGCAACAGGCGGTCGAACGCGTCGGCCAGGGTGGGTTCCGACAGATCCGAAGGAACCATCACCGCCAGCTTGCGTTGCGTCATCAGGCCACCACTTGAGACCAGACGAATCGCTTCTTCCAGGTGTTCATCGTCTGACTGCAGCGCAACGTAGTCGTACCGGTCGAGCAGAGCGGAACCTCGGGACACGTGGGCGGTACGAACGGTTTTCAGCGCACCTTGCCAGTGCCGCACCAGCTCCGCGAGCTGCTGGGTAAAGTCGGTATAGGATTGGCGCGCATCACCCTCACCATGAAACAGAAGACCATCCACACGGCTGCGCCGACCAAGATCCTCATACAGCCCGCTGACGAGCCGGCGCACCTCTTCTGAGCGCACGTCCAACCGGAAGCCCTCGCCATAGTCGGGGGCCGCGAGCCATCGGTGCGCACGAGCATCCGGCAGTTCGAGCCTTGCAACGGGCAGCCAGGCGTACACCTGCACCTCGGCGCGGGTCTTGAGTTGCCAGGCGACGCGGCCGAACAGGTCGGCGCGTACCGGCAACGTACGGTTGTCAAAGTACGCGGTGTCGGCAACACCATTGCGATCAGCATCCCCCACCGCCTGCAGGAACACGGCGGTGATCCTCATGGCGCGTATGCGATCGAGTAGCGCATCGAGTCGGCGCTCCATCTGCGTCGCATCCGGGTGGTAGATATCATCCAGGCGCACCAACGTCGCCCGCAGCGGCGGCTGATCGTCCGGGTAGTCCACCGCATGTCGAACGTGCCCGAGATCAGTCTTGTAGCTCACCAGCCGACGATGCAGCACTGAGCTACCCGGCACGTTGGCTGCCCCGTCCAGCGTCAGCACCTGTGCCATGCCGAGTTGTGAGGCAAGCTGGTTGGCTTCTTCGTTGTATGCACCGTAGGGCCAGGCGATGGCCTGCGGTAAGGCGGAAAGCTCCTCTGTCAGCCGCGCCGCGCTTTGCCGCAGATCTGCGAGCAGCCGCGCCCGGTAGTCCGCATCACTTTCGTAGGCAAACCGCTCGGGCCGCCAGGCGTGCGCGGCCGCCGCTGGCATCAGACTGCCCTCTGCATTGGCAACGATGCCTCGGTGCAACGCGTGGGTGTGGGATGCGATGTCCACGAGGCCGGAGGCCTGTATCTCGCGCAGCGTATCCCACGTGAGGAAATCTGTTCTCGGCCGCAGGAGATCGCCATAGGGCACCGATTGCCCTGCAGGCGCGTCGATCCAGCCGGTAACCGGCGCCAGTACCGCGCGGTAGCCGAACATCTCCAGCAGCGGAAGCACGTAGCGCTGAAAGCTGGCAAAACCGTCATCGAACGTCAGCAGCAACGGCTTGTCCGGGATGTTCTCACCTGTGCGCCATTGCGCCAGCGACACCGTCTCGTAACCCTGCGCATGCAGCCACGACAGATGCGACACCAATGTATCCACGGTCACCGCCGACGGATCCGCCAGAGTGTCCTCGTAGCGCTGCACCACGTCGTGGTAGCACAGCGCCAGCAACGGTTGCCGATACGCCTGTACTTGTGTCGGCAGTGCAATCACCAAAACACCCACCAGCAGTATTCGCAGGTACTGCTGCATCAGGGGCGCGCGCGTACGGTCATGTACACCTCTTCTTCCCGCTCCTGCACACCGTCGTAGGGGCGACGACCGAAGCGCACGCCGAACAACAGATCAAACACCTCATCCAGGTTGTACTCGTACTCCGTACCCGCCTGCCACAGCCCGTCGCTGCCGAAACCGCGCTGCTGGTAACTGCCGTACCAGACCTGCGAACGCAGGGTGTGGCGGCTGCGGTAGTCGCGATGCATCCGCCACTCGTGCATCAGCCCGACGCGCACATCCACATCGCGCTCCGGGTTGTAGTAGGCGGTGCCGGTTGCACTGTTGCGCGAGGCATAGAGGCTGCCGAGCACTGAGAGTTTATGCCGTGTCTGGTTGATCACCCGTTCGAGCACCGAGAGGTGCGCACTGCGCCGATCGTTGCCGTCGTCGTAGTCCTGCACGCTGAATCCAAACGTTGCCCGTCCTGCCTCGTGCCAGTGCAAAGTCGTGCTGTGGCTGATGGCGTCGCCTTCGACCCCCACACGCGTACCGCGCAGCGGCGTATCGATGCTGTTCCAGGCCAGACGCGTGTCGTGGCTCAGATGATCGGTGGAGCGCCAGCTGTGTTCGAGCACGGCACCGGCGCCGTCGTTCTGCTCCACACCGCGATTCACTTCGGCGCTGAGGCTCCAGTACGGTGCGAAGTACTGGGCACCCACACCCAGTCGGTGATCGCGGCCGAGGCCTTCGGAAAACTCCGCCTGACGGTAGTGGCTGTGCACGAAGGGGCGCCAGCGTTCGTGCTGCAGGCCCGCGTAGTAACGGCTGTCGATGTGAAAGCTCTGAGCACCGATCTGGTCCGCCTCAGACTCGGTCAAGCCCGCTGAGACCACCACTTCCGGGCGATGTTGTATTTCCAGACGCCGCTCAAGATCGATGGTCGACTTGCCCCGGGGGTGTAGCACCATGGCCTCTCCGAGCGCCTTTGCAGCCCCGTCATAGTCATAGCGGTCGATGGCGAGTTGCCCTTCGAGCACCGCACGCGGATAGCGGTAACGAACACCGTGTACCTTCTCAGCGTCTGCAAGGCTTTGCCGATGCAGGCCGCGCCAGCGCTTGACGATGGCGCTCGACAGCCGCAGGCCGTCGTTCGCCGGCGCGATATCCAACATTTCATCAAACCGGGCCAGCGCTTGTGTGTAGCGATCCGCATAGGCTTCGCCCAGAGCGCCAACCTCACGGGCAACGATGTAACGGTTGTTCTCCAACCACAGGCGGTCGGACGGCCGAATCCAGGGTTTCTGCGCGCGATCGAGGCGGTCTGCGAGCGCCTGGGCCTCCTCCAGACGTCCCGCATCCGACAAGGCATAGAACAGCCCTACCTCGTAGTCGAAACGCGCATCGGCTGAGGCATCACCGCCGAGGTTGCTGATCGCCGCGCGGTAGACCTGCACCGCCTCATGCGCCTCGTCGGTGTGCAGCAGCGCCTGGCCCACCGCCCCCAACACGTAGCTCGGCAGCTGCCCGAGCCCGCCAACCTCTGGCAGCAATGCGCGGTAACGAGCCAGCGCATCATCCATGCGGTAGCCGGCGACCTCACCCACCAGCGCATCGAATTCGCGCGTGCGCGCCTGGCGCGGCGTGAGACCTTCCAGCCTCGCGAATGCCTGCAGCACATCGGCCGTGGGACGCTCCCGTGCACCGGCGGGTTCCAGATGCAGCCAGCGTACGCGAAGCGCGGTGGCATCGAGCCGCACATCATTGAGGGTCTGCTCGTCGGCGTCGCCCAGCGCCAGCAGGGTGTCCCGGGCATACTCGGAGGCACCGAGCGCCGATGCCACCACGGCGCGCTGGCGCAGCAGGTCACGAGAACCCGGCAGCCGCCGCAAACCACGGTTGTAGCAATCGAGCGCAGCAACAAATGCGCCCTGACGCTCCTGCACGTAGCCGCAAGCCAGGTAGTAGGCTGAGCGCCGGTCATCATCCAAAGGTGCGGTGTCGATGCCCTCGAGCTCCGCGGCGGCTGCGTCATAGGAGCCGGCATCGGCTTCGGTAAGTACGAGTCCCAGGCGCGCATCGAAACTGCCTGCATCGCGCAACTGCCAGGCGCCGTAGGCGTCGCGAGCGTGCTGCCACCGGCCAAGGTTGCGCAAGCTCTTGGCATACCCCTGGAGCACGTAGGTAGGCAGCAGCTCGACCCGCTCACCGTCCAGCAACGCTGCAACTCTGGCGTCATCCTCCGCCCAGGCTGCCACCACCGCATAGTCGTGACGGACACGCGCAACGTCGGGATATGCCAGGTGCAGCGCAGCCAGCGTATCCAGCGCGGTCACCATGCGCCCTTCCCGGGCATCACGCACCGCCGCATCCAACACCTCAGGCCAATCGCTCGCTGCGACTCCCGGCGCCAGCCAAAAGCCCAGCAAGCATGCCAGCCACACTGTTCCCCGCCCCACCATGCTCACGCGGACTACCCCCTCGCGTACATCGAGCCGGACGGCAGCCCAAGCACCACACGCCCGAATAAACGGTAAGTTTACTGGACGTTATGGCTTGGCGGCAAATCGAGAATAGCAATGCGATTAGCACGCCAACCATTTGTAAAATATCGCTTTTCGGGAACGAAAATGCCGCGTTACTGAGCGCCGAAATAGCGACCAACATCCAGGATTGGCACCTTCGACTTGCGCACTCGAGCGACGATCAACGCACCTTCCATGGCGCAGATAAGCATGTGCGCCCAGCGCCGGGCAGCGTCGGCCTGCATGCCGGACTGCCGGGCTACCGACCCAACGATGTCCACCCAGCGATCCAGCGCTCGTGCTCCGGCGGCGGCGATGGCGGCATTCTCCGGCGTCGTCTCCAGCAGCGTCGTGGCGATGGGGCAACCGGAGCGAAAACCCGACTCCGCCATCCATTCCGCCATGGTCGCCGCATAGGCGCCTGCGAACGCCGCCAGGTCAGCCGGATGCCGCTCGCGGGCCGATTCCAGCATCTCGGCGATCAACTCGCCGGCATGGTCCACCGCCGCCTCGGCCAGCGCTTCCTTGCCGCCGGGAAAGTGATGGTAGAGCGAGCCTTTGGGCGCGCCGCTCTCATCGAGGATCTGGTTCAAGCCGCTGGAAGCGTAGCCTTGCCTGCGGAACAGCCGCATGGCGGTCTGCACCAGCGCCTGTCGATGCTTTGCGACCCGCGCCATAAGGCCTCCTCTCCCGCAGTGGGAATTGAAAACAGACCAAACAGTCTATATGGTGACCGCCAATTGAACCAATTGGTCTATTTAATGAGCGCGCATCTCCAGATCCAGGACGACATTGCCTGCATTACCCTCGACGATGGCAAGGTGAACGCCCTGTCTGAGCTCCATCTGACGGAACTGCGCACGCAGCTTGAGGAGGCAGCCGGAAGTGCCCGAGTGACGATTCTCAGCGGCCGCACAGGCATCTTCTCCGCCGGCTTCGATATGCCGACCTTCAGCCGCGACCGGGCGGCGATCAACGGCATGGTGGGCGCCGGCATGCAAACGGTGCTGCAGATGCTGGCGCATCCGCACCCCATCGTGGCGGCCTGCACCGGCCACGCATACCCCATGGGTGCCTTCCTTCTACTCTCCTCCGACGTGCGACTCGGTTGCCGCGGCGGCTACCGTATCGGTATGAACGAGGTGGCGATCGGCATCACGGTGCCGCATTTCGCCCTCGCTCTCGCCCGCGACCGGCTGACGCCCGCGGGCCTGGTCGGCGTGCTCACCGGGCGCATGTTCTCTCCGGAAGGCGGGGTGCAAGTCGGCTACCTCGACGAAGTGCACGACGCCGCTGCTTTACCAATCGCGGCACGCGCTCATGCTGAAGCACTGCTGCCCATCGATCTGGAGGCCTACCGCGCGACCAAACAGCGCATCAACGCACCGCTGAGCAAAGCCATACGCGAAGCGGCCAGCGAGTTTTCCTGAGCCGACAAAATGTGTTGTCTGAGCGACGTCTGATCGTATACTCCGGCCGGTTTCGGATACCGTGTGACGCTGACCATCCACTGCTCGGGCGCTGATCGACTTGAACGCAGAAACACTCGGCTTGCTTACCCTGTTGCCTGCCGTCGTAGCCATTGCCGCGGCCATCTGGACGCACCGCCCCGTTGAATCCCTGCTGGCAGGCGTGGTCACCGCCCTGCTGCTGAAAGACCCGGCAACCGCCATACCCACGTTCTCGGAAACGCTGCTCGGCGTGATGATGGACGAGACCATCGCCTGGGTGATCATCGTCTGCGGCCTGATCGGCAGCATCATCGTGCTGCTGATGCGTAGCGGTGCTGCCTTCACGTTCGCCGATGCGGTATCCAAACGCGTCACCTCACGCCGCGGCGCCCTGCTTTCTACCTGGCTGCTGGGTATCGCCATCTTCATCGACGACTACCTCAACGCGCTGTCTGTGGGCTCCTCCATGCGTCCGGTAACCGATCGCTACAAGGTCAGCCGGCCGATGCTCGCCTACGTCGTGGACTCCACCGCAGCGCCCGTGTGCATGCTCATCCCGCTGTCCACCTGGGCCGTCTTTTTCGCCGGCGTGCTGGAGGAAAGCAACGTCGCGGCGGAGGGCGAAGGGTTGCTGCTGTTCATCTCCTCCATCCCGTACATGCTCTACTGCTGGTTTGCGTTGGCGTTGGTGTTTCTGGTGGCCGGCGGCTGGTTCCCGGCCATTGGCCCGATGCGCCGCTTCGAAGCGGCGGCGCTCATCGCCGAAAAGCCGCCCGAAGATCCGGAGGAGATCGAGCGCAAAGACCTCGTCGAACCCCTGCGGCCAACCAGCCTGTATCACTTCGCCGTTCCCATGCTCTGCCTGGTTGGGTTCTCCCTGTGGTACGACATCGACGTGCAGATCGGCACGATTCTGGCGCTCACCCTGACCATAGCGCTCTTCGGGCTGCAGAAAATCCTGCCGTGGCCGGTGCTGCTGGACTCGGTGCTCGACGGCGTGAAAGTCATGATCCCGGCGCTCGCCACCGTCGTCATGGCGTTCATGTTCAAGGCCACCAACGACGCCATCGGCATGCCGCAATTCGTGATCGAATCCGTGCAGCCCTACATGTCCACCGCCATGGTGCCCGTGATCTCATTCATCACCCTTGCCGCACTCGCCTTTGCCACCGGCTCATCCTGGGGAATTTTCGTGATCGCTATTCCGGTGGTCATGCCGCTGGGTGCGGCCGCCGGCGTGGACACGGCGCTGATGGTCGGCGCCGTCATGTCGGCCAGCGCCTTCGGCAGCCACGCCTGTTTCTACAGCGACGCCACGGTGCTGGCGGCCCAGGGTGCGGGTTGCGGCGTCATGGATCATGCGTTGACGCAACTACCCTACGTGCTGATCGCGGCAACCGCCGCTGCCGTAGGTTTGTGGCTGCTTGCATGAAACAGCCGCGCTGGCGGCTGGCGTGCGGTGCACGCAATTTGCTAGCGTAGCTGGCCCAGACCGTACCGCCCCCCCCAATGCAAGACCTTACCGACTTCCGCGCCGACACCCGCGCCTGGCTCCAAACCAACTGCCCGCCAAGCATGCGTACGCGCATGGTGCCGGAGGAAGCCGTGAACGGCGGCAGCAAACGCCGCGCCACCAATCCCGACGCCTACCTGTGGCTCGAACGCATGGCCGAACGGGGTTGGACCGCGCCCACCTGGCCTGTCGAGTACGGCGGCGGCGGCCTCGACAAGGCACGGTACCTGGTGCTGGTCGAGGAACTGCAGCGCCTGCAGGCACGACCGCCGCTCGGCGGCATGGGTGTGACGATGATCGGCCCGACGCTCCTGGAGTACGGCACCGATGAGCAGAAGGCACGGCACCTGCCGCCCATCGCCCGCGGCGAGCTGGCCTGGTGCCAGGGCTACAGCGAGCCGGGCGCCGGCTCGGATCTGGCGAGCCTGAGCACGCGAGCCGAAGATCAGGGAGACCACTACCTCGTCAACGGCTCGAAGATCTGGACCTCCGGCGCCCAGCACGCGGATTGGATGTTCTGCCTGGTGCGTACGGATCCCAAGGCACCCAAACACCGGGGCATCAGCTTCGTGCTGTTCTCCATGGACGACCCGGGCGTGGAAGTACGACCCATACGCCTGATCGATGGGTATGCGCCGTTCTGCCAGACGTTTCTGACAAACGTGCGCGTGCCGAAATCGGACCTGGTGCACCAGGAGAACGCCGGCTGGAGCGTGGGTAAACGCCTGCTGCAACACGAGCGATCCGGCCTCGCGGCGCTGACAAGCGGCGATACGGCCGGCCCGCTGGAGCGCATTCAGCCTGAGCTGCCACTACCGGAACTGGCGCGCAGCTACGACGCGCTCGATCCGGCGTTGCGCCGGCGGCTGATCGACAGCAACATGCACAAAACGGCCTTCATGCTCACACAACGGCGTACGGTGCAGGAGGCTGAAAACAACGCCCCTGGAGCGGCCACGTCGATTTTCAAGTTTGTTGAAGCCAACTACGTGAAAGAGCAGCTCGAACTGCAGCTCGCCATCCGCGGAACCCGCGGCCTCGGCTGGCAGGGTTCGCCGTTCAGCGACGAAGAAATCGACAAGTGCCGGCTGTGGCTGGAGTCGAAGTCGATCTCCATCGCCGGTGGTTCCAACGAGATTCAGCTCAACATCATCGCCAAGCGGGTACTCGGACTGCCGGATTGAGCGCGTAGACAGGAGTATCACCATGGACCGACAACTGAACCGAGATTGGCGCACACCCATCCGCTACCCGGACCCGGCCATTGAAGTGCTGGACGGGCGTTTTGCGCGTTACGTTCTGGGTAGCGCGGCGCTGGAGCGGATCTGGACCGGGGGCCGTTGGACCGAAGGGCCGGTGTGGTTCGGCGACATGCGCTGCCTCGTGTGGAGCGACATCCCCAACGACCGTCTGATGCGGTGGAGCGAGGATAGCGGCACCGCGTCGGTGTTTCGCGCGCCCTCGCACTACGCCAACGGCAACAGCCGTGATTTTTCCGGGCGCCTGCTCACCTGCGAGCACGGCAGCCGCCGCGTCACCAGAACCGAGCACGATGGCACAATCACGGTGCTGGCAGATCGGTTTGATGAAAAGCCGCTCAACGCGCCCAACGACATCGTCGCCCATCCGGACGGCAGCGTATGGTTCACGGACCCGGGCTACGGCATTCTGTGGAACTACGAAGGTCACAAGGCAACGCCCGAACTGCCGACACGGGTGTATCGGATCGGCGCAGACGAAACGTTGACGATCGCGACTGAGGCGCTGGAAAAGCCGAACGGGCTCGCCTTCTCGCCGGATTACCACACGCTGTACGTGAGCGACACCGGCGCATCGCACAAATCAGGCCACCCGCACCAGATCCATGCCTTCAACGTCGCCGACGGCAAGCTGACCGATCAGCGTACTTTTTGCGATCTCGGCAGCGCCATGCCCGACGGCTTTCGCGTGGATATGGACGGCAACGTATGGAGCAGCGCCGGCTGGGCGGGTGCGGAAGTCGACGGCGTGCACGTGTTCGCACCCGACGGCACGCAGATCGGCGCCATCCACTTACCAGAAGGTGCGTCGAACCTGTGCTTCGGCGGCGTCAAACGCAACCGACTATTCATCACTGCCGGGCAGTCGGTGTACAGCCTCTACACCGACGCGCAGGGACACCGCTGAGTCCCGGCTACTCCAACACCTCGATACGCACCGGCACCACACCACGGCGCACCATGTCGATTTCCTGCGCCGCGCTTTTCGAGAGATCGATGAGATTGGTGTTGCGACGCGCCATACGGTCGTTGATGGTAACGACCACGCTCTTGTCGTTGTCGAGGTTTGTCACCCGGACCCGCGTGCCGAACGGCAGCTTCTTGTGCGCCGCGGTTTTGAGACTCTGATCGAACACTTCCCCGCTGGCGGTGTTACGCCCCTGAAAGAAGTCGCTGTAGTACACCGCTTTGCCTTCTTCGGCAGCGATCGCAGCACCAACAAAACCTGCAGCCAATACCATCGCGGCCAGCGTCGCACACTTAGGCATGATTCGTCCTTCTATCTGACAAAGGTTGAGAAAACAACGGCGGAGGAGTCTAACCAAAGAAGCCTGTACTCACTGTAAAACTCCGTTTACGTCACGCCATCAGTAGCTGATCGACTGCCCGAGCTTCACCCACCGGCCACCCTGCACCTGCGCAAGCACACTTTCGGTCGCACCGGAGTGCTTGTCCGGTCCGAAACTGACCCGGTAGCCGAACATGTCGGTGTAGCTGTCTATACCCTCCAGGGCTGCCACGAATCCTTGAGTGGTGAGTTCAGGTCCAGCGCGCTCCAGCGCCTCGATCATCAGATCCGCCGCCCGGTACCCTTCCATGGCGGCAAGGCCGGGCGTCACACCAAAGCGTTCGTTGTACGCATCCCACCACGCGCGCACCGGTGCACTCATCTCATCGTCTGCATACAAGCTCATCATGTGTACGAACGCGTAGTAGCCTTCACCGCTGTCCTGCTCGGCGATGACCTCTGCGTAGGCTGCGTTGTTACCCACCCAGGCAACGTCCTGCCAGTTCATTTTGCGCGCCGCGTCGAGCACCAGGATGGTGTCGCGATGTACCGTGCCCATAAGCACGAGGTCGCAGTTCGCTTCCTTCAGGCGCAGCATGGCAGCGGTAAATTCTGTTTCCGTGGGTTTATGGGCCGAAACGGCGGCCACTTCGCGCCCCATATCCGCGAGCTGGTCTTGCGCACCTTCAAGAATCTCCTGGCCGTAGTCGGTATCCTGGTAGATCACGCACGCCGTCTGCTTACCCAGCTCTTCAATAAAGTACTTCGTCGCCGCACGCACCTCGTCGTAGTAGATACCGCGCTGGGTGAACTTAAGGGGGTGGAACGGCTCCACCATGGAGCGCGCACCGGTGATGGGAAAGATGTTGGGCACGCCGGCTTCGAACTGCATCTGCATCACCGCGTTGTTGGTGGGCGTGCCAGTCGCCAGCAGCATGGCGAACACCTCGTCGCGGTTGATGAGTTTGTTGGCCGCCTGCATGGCGCGCGGCACCTGATACTGGGTGTCTTCCACCACAAAGCGAATGCTGCGCCCATGCACGCCGCCGGCTGCGTTGACCTCGTCGATGCGCATGCGCGCCGCGTTCACCGAACCCACACCCCAGATGGCAATAGGGCCGGACAGGTCCGTGTGGGTGCCGATGACGATCTCGTCAGCGGTCACACCGCGTTGCGGCACAGCAGCGGCCTCACCGTCGCCAGCGGGCGTTGAGTCGCCGCAGCCGGCCAGAAGGCTCGCCGCGAGCAGCAGGTACATGAAGTTCTTCATAGGGGCTCCCTAATACATCCCGTCAATCATATCGGCATACTTTTCGTTCACCACCTTGCGCTTGAGCTTCATGGTGGGCGTCAGCTCGTCGTCTTCCGGATCCAGCAGCTGATCGATGAGGCGGAACTTCTTGATGGTTTCCACCCGCGCAAATTTCGCGTTCACCGTCTCGATCTCGCCCCAGATCAGGTCCTGAACCGCCTGGGTGTGACAAAGACTCGTGTAGTTGGTGAACGGCACGTCGTTGTCCTGGGCGAACTTGCTGACGTTGTCATGGTCGATCATCACGAGGCACGTGAGGTACGGCCGCTTGTCGCCGATGACCACCGCATCGGAGATAAACGGAGAGAACTTGAGCTGGTTTTCAATCTCGCTCGGCGTGATGTTCTTGCCGCCGGCGGTGATGATGATGTCCTTGATACGGTCCAGAATGTAGACGAATCCGTCGTCGTCGATGCGCCCTACATCGCCGGTGTAGAGCCAGCCGTCGCGGATGGTCTCGGCGGTCTTATCGGGATTGTTCCAGTAGCCGAGGATCACGCCCGGGCCGCGAATGAGAATCTCGCCCGCCTCCGACAGCTCCACATCCACATCCCGGCAGGCTTTGCCCACGGAACCCACGCGAAAGTCGTGCGCGTAGTTACCGGTGGCAAGGCCGGTGCACTCCGTCTGCCCGTAGACCTCAAACATGGGACGGCCCAGCGCCCAGAACCACTCGATGAGGTCCGGCGCGATGGGCGCTGCGGCGGTGCTCAACCACCGGCAGCGATCGATACCGAGGAAGATGCGGATGTTCTTCAGCACCAGGAAGTCAGCCACGGCAAATGCCAGGCGCGTAGCCAGCGGCGGCGTCTCCCCCCGCAGAAGGTACGACGCTCGCCGCCTGCCAATGCCGAGCGCGCGCTCGTAGCACCAGCGGCCAAAGGCGGTGGCGTCCTTCAGCTTGATGCTGATCTGGGAGTACTGCTTCTCCCAGACCCGCGGCACGGCGAAGTGCACCGTGGGTGCCACCTCCTGCTGATCCTGCTGAAAGGTCTCCAGGTCCTCAACGAAGTTCACCACGCAGCCGGACTCAATGCCGGAAAAGGTGTAGAACATGCGCCCAGCCACGTGCGCCAGCGGCAGGAAGCCGAGCTGTTCGTCCGCCGCATCAATGCCGTAGATGTCCTGAATGTTGGCCATCATGAACAGCATGTTGGCCTGCGAGATCATGGAGCCCTTGGGCGGGCCGGTGGTGCCGGAGGTGTAGGTGAGCGTCATCAGATCGTCCGGCCGGGCGGCTGCAATCTCTGTCTCCCAGAGTTGCCCCTCCTGTGCCTCGTGCTGCCGACCGAGCTCGAGCAACGCATCGAAACTCATCACCTGCGCGTCGCTGAAATTGCGCAGGCCCTCCATGTCGAAGACGATTACCTTCTCGAGGGTGGGAGTGCGCTCGCGCACTTCCAGCACCTTGTCGAGCTGCTCTTCGTCTTCGGCGAAGTAGAAGCGCGTGCCGCTGTCGTTGATCAGGTACTCCACCTGGCTCGGCGAATCGGTGGGGTAGATGCCGTTGGTAACCCCACCCACGCCGATGATGCCGAGATCGGCAAAGGGCCACTCCCTGCACACCTCGGCGGCGATGGAGCAGCGGTCGCCGCGCTCGAGGCCAAGCGCCTTGAGCCCGAGACCGACCCAGCGGGCGTGATCGCCCCAGTCGGCCCAGGTGTACTCGTTCCAGATGCCGAAGTCTTTCTCGCGGATGGCGACCCGGTCCGCCCACTGCCGGCAGCGCTGATCAAACAGCGCAGACACGGTGGTGCAGCCGTCGATGGACACGCTCATCGCCAGGTCTTCCGCTGCTTCCAGCGCCGGCGGCCACGCACGCCCTGGTCTTTCATGCCGAGATAGAACTCCTGAATGTCCGTCGCCTCGCGCAGGCGTGCGCAGGTGTCCTCCATGACGATGCGGCCGTTTTCCATCACATAGCCGTAGTCGCCAATCTCCAGCGCCATCTTCGCGTTCTGCTCCACCAGCAGCACCGTGACGTTCTGCTCCCGGTTGAGGCGCACGACAATCTCGCCGATCTCCGCCACGAGCTTGGGCGAGAGCCCCAGCGACGGCTCGTCCAGCAGCATCACCTTGGGCCGCGACATCAGCGCGCGTCCGATGGCCAGCATCTGCTGCTGGCCGCCCGAGAGATACTCCGCCTGGCGTTTGACGAAATCCTTGAGCACCGGGAAGTAGTCGAACACCAGCGCTTCATCGTCTGCTACACCGGCGTCACGACGGGAGAACGCACCCATGCGAAGGTTTTCGTGCACCGTGAGGAAGGGAAACACTTCGCGACCCTCCGGCACATGCGCGATGCCGAGGCGGGCGATCCAATCCGGGTCTTTCGCCTGGATCTCGCGGCCATCGAAAGTCACCGTCCCTTTTTGCGGGTCCATGGCGCCGGAGATGGTCTTGAGCACCGTCGTTTTACCGGCGCCGTTGCCGCCCAGCAGGCTGACGATCTTGCCTTGCGGTACCGACATGGACACCCCGCGAATGGCCATGATCGGGCCGTAGTAGGTTTCGATGTTGCGCACGTCCAGCAGGCTCATCGCTCAGTCTCCCAGGTACGCGCGAACGACATCGGGATGGCTTTGCACCTCGGCCGGCGTGCCTACCGCCAGGCGTTTGCCGTCGGCCATGGCCATCACCCGGTGCGAAGCCTGGGAGACGAGGTTCATGTCGTGCTCCACCATGATCACGGTGATGCCGAGCTCCTGATTGATGTCCTCGAGCCAGAACGACAGATCCTCCGTCTCCTCCGGGTTGAGCCCCGATGATGGCTCGTCGAGCAGCAGCAGTTTGGGCTGAAGGCAGAGCGCCCGAGCCACCTCCACCATCTTGCGCACGCCGTACGGCAGGTTGGCGATCACCTGATGCCGGTAGTGCTGCAGATCCATCAGATCGATCACGTCCTCGACCATGCGGCGGAAGACCAGCTCAGTTCGGCGCACTCTAGGAAGAAACAATATGTCGCTGAAAATATTAGATTTTCTATGGACGTGACAACCGATGAGCAGATTCTTCAAGACCGTTTCCTGCTCAAAGAGTTCGATGTTCTGAAAGGTGCGGGCGATGCCGATTTCCGGCACCCGGTGGGCCGGCACGCGGGTGAAATCCTGATCATCCAGAGTGAGTCGGCCGGTATCCAGATCGTAGATTCGGCTGATCAGGTTGAACACCGTGGTCTTACCAGCGCCGTTGGGGCCGACGATGCTGAACACCTCCCCCTGCTGCACCTCGAAGCTCACATCGGCCACCGCCTGCACGCCGCCGAAGCTGACGCTGACGTTGTCTGCGCGGAAGAAGCTCACTTCAACCGCTCCGTGCGCAGAAAGCTCTTTTGCCGCTTGTAGGTAGCGCGCCGATACATGGGAAACTCTTCGAAAAACAAACGCACCTTGCGCCAGCGGCCGTACAGCCCCAGCGGCTCATAAATCAGAAATAGGATCAGGATGAGTCCGAAGATACCTGGCTCCAACCCCGGTATCTGCGCCACCGCCGGCGGTACGTTGTCGCGCAGAATGGCGATTCCCTGAGGCAGCAAGCCGATGAACACGGCACCGAAGATCACCCCGTGCATGGAGCCCAGACCGCCTACCACGACCATCAGCAGCAGTTGGATGGACGTGATGAGCGTGAATCCATCCGGCGCCAGGTAGCCGATTTTGTGCGCGAAGAGCCCGCCCGCAAGGCCGGTGAAACCGGCAGACAATGCAAAGGCCAGCGCCTTGGTGCTGGCGATGTGGATGCCCATGCTCTCGGCAGAAGTTTCCGAGTCGCGCACCGCCGTCATGGCGCGGCCGGTGGGGCTGCGCAGAAGGTTCAACGCCGCCAGCATGGCCACCACAAGCACTACCGCACAGGTGTAGTAAAACGCCGCCGGCGAGGCGATGGAGAAACCGAAGATCTCTGCCCGCGGCACCGGCATGCCGCGGAAGCCGCCCGTCACCGACTCCCAGTGCACCAGCACCTGCTCGACGATCACCGCAAAGGCCAGAGTTGCAACGGCAAGGTAAATGCCCGTCATGCGCAGGGCCGGTATGGCGATCAGCCCTCCGATCAGCGCCGTGAAGGCCGTCGCCACCGCCAGTGAGGCGGGCCAGGGCCAGCCGTTGTTGAGCAGGTAGGCGTGCGCGTAGGCGCCGATGGCGAGGAAAGCCGCGTGTCCGAGGCTGACGAGCCCGGTGTAACCCACCAGCAGCATGAGGCCAATGCCGGCAATGGCGTAGATGAAGACCAGGGCCAACTCGCCGAGAAAGAAGCGGTCGAGCCACAGCGGACCGGTAGCCACGAGCACCAACAGCAGGGTGTACCAGAAGATCTGGCCGCGATGCTCGAAGAGATCGATATCCTGGTCGTACCGGGTTTTGCGAACGAAACGCACCGCTTAGACCTTCTTCTTCTGCATGGTGGCGAACAATCCCTCCGGCCGTACGATGAGCATCACCAGCAGCAGCACGTAGGCGCTCATCTCGGAGAATCCCGCCGGCAGGTAGCGGCCGGCGAACTGCTCCACCAAGCCGACCAGCAAACCGCCGAGCACGGCGCCCGGCATGCTGCCAAAGCCGCCGACGATGGCCGCCGCAAAGGCCTTGATGCCGACGAACCCCATCAACGGATCCACCAGCGAAACAGGCGCAGTCAGCACGCCCGCGCAGGCGGCGATGGCGGCCGCGATAGCCCATACGATGCTGAAGATGCGCTTGACCGGAATGCCTACATAAAACGCCGCGAGCTGGTTTTGCGAGGCGGCCTGCATGGCAATGCCGAGCCTGGTGAAGCGGAAGAACAGATAAAGTCCCAGGCACAGAACGGCCGTGCCAAGAACGATGGCGGCGTTCTCGTAACCGATGACCGTGCCGCCCACCTCCCACACACCGCCGCTGTACGGGGTGGGTAGTGCCCGGGGTGCGTTCCCCCAGATGGCGCCGACCAGTGCGCGCAGCACGAAACCGAGGCCGATGGTGAGCATGAGCACCGCAAAGTGCGGCTCGCCGATCATCGGCCGCAGCAGCAGACGCTCGAGCAGCACACCGATCAGCGCCATAACGATGATGGCTGCAAGCACGCCCCAGAAAAACGGCCACTCCCAGAGCACCGTAAAGGTGATGGCCACGTAGGCGCCGAGCATCATCACATCGCCCTGCGCGAAGTTGACCATCTCGGTTGCTTTGTAGATCAGCACGAAGCCGAGCGCGATCAGGCCGTACACACAGCCTTGCGACACACCACTGACGATGAGCTGCGCGACCTCCACCGCTGACCCGCTCCCCTGCCCGACAAAGTCGGGTATTCTCCCGGCTGCGCAGCAGATTGTCACGGCGGGAGACGACATGGGCGGCAGGCTTTTCGGGAAGCGGGTTCTGATCACTCAGGCAGACGCGTACATGGGTGCCGCTACCGAAGCGGTGTTCGCCCGCGAAGGAGCCGAGGTGATCATGGATCGTCGCGACCTTACCCAACCCGGCGCCTGCGAAGCCGCCGTGCGTGAGGCCGGCCGCGTGGATGTGCTCATCGGCAACCTCGCCGGTCCAAATTTCTCCGGCACGCCGGTCACCGAGCTTGACGACGATGCCTGGGCCACCTGCTTCGACACGATGGTGCATCCGCTGCACCGGCTGTGCAGGTCGGTGCTGCCGCAGATGATCGAACGGCGCTCCGGCAAGATCGTGGTGTACGGCAGTGCCGTCGCCATGCGCGGCCTGAAGACCGTGGCCGCCTACAGCGCTGCGCGCTCCGCGCAGGTGGGTTACGTGCAGTCGGTGGGCGTGGAGGTGGCGCCGCACAACGTGCAGGTCAACCTCATCGCCCAGAACTACGTGGAAAATCCCGCCTACTATCCGCCGGAGCTGCGCGCCAAAGAATCCTTTCAGAAGTCGCTGGCGCGCCAGGTGCCGTTGGGCCGCCTGGCGCGCGAAGAGGGGTTGCTCCTCGGCCCCTCCGCTGGCGCCAATGTCCACGCCGCGG
>JAUIED010000055.1 GCA_030428905.1 Gammaproteobacteria bacterium | reverse complement strand
AAAGTTCTGCCATGGAAAGACCATGGCAGAGAAATCACCTGCCCGCGGAAAAATCCTGCGCCCATCCCCGCGCTTCGGCGCTTGCAACCCAGCGCAGTGCATTCTCAATGAGCCGCCGATACGCAGGGTTGTCGTACGCCGGCGGCCCGTCACCCACATCCGAGACGACGATGGGCGACGCACCACATGCGTTGGCCCAAACGATGAGATCGCTACCCGGCGGATGCGACCAGGCCGCCTGCTCCTCTGGCGGCGCCAGCGGCGGCGCTGTGAAGTTCTCCTGCACGAAGGCGTAATCACCGCGCATCAGGGGTAGCACGGATGACTCGAACCCAGCGGTTTTCAGGTAGAGCTCATCGGTGATGTCGAAGCCGGCCTCCAGCCCTGCGAGCACGGGGTGTGTTCCTTGCGGCACCAGGGGAATGGTGGCGTTCTGCAGAGGCCCATGACCACCGCGATACCCTGATCCCGGCACTTCTCGCCCGTCGAGCACGCCGGCCGTCAGCATAAACGACGAACCGGTGATCTGCCGCCACAACGGCCAGTTCGGCCAACTCACGGTGGCGTGGTTGACCAGCACGATCCCGGTACCGCGTTCCAGCAACGCTTCTATCGCACGCACGTAGGCTTCTGGCGGCTCGCCTGTGGCGCTCGCATCGTCATGCACCAGGCCGGCACCGGGAATACCGCACATGTCATAGAAAAACACCGCGTCGTACCGCCCGGCATGTTCCGGCTGCAGCACGATCTGCGCCGCCGGCTGCTCCACGAGCGTGGCGCGAATACCGTCCATGGCAGCGAACATGCTGAGAAAACTGTCGTGGGCGTAGTCGTGCCCCTTGCTGACGATGAGTACTTCCATTGCGGTACCTCCCTGAGTGGATGTTCGTTCAGTGTGTGGTGCTGGAGCGGTCCAGCAGAAATGCCAGCGAGCCCTCCAGCAGGCGGCGCATATCGGCAGATGCGAACGCATCTTCGCGATGCCCCATGGCGATGTACAAGCCCTGCCCCGACCCGACCGGCCGGGTCCAGACCACCGGATGATCGCCCATGCGCAGATCGCGCTCCTCACCGAACAGCCGAGCATACGGCTGATAGCTGCCTTCATCTACCGTCGCGAGCACCGTGAAACCTCGCGTTCGCGGACTTGTCTTCCACGAGTACCACTCCTCTTCGTGCTGCCAACTGGCAGGCATCCCGGCCATCGCGGGGTGGTTGGGGGCATCGATGCGCACCGTCGCCGTCTGGAACTGCGGCCCCATCACGTGCGCCGTGAACTCGGCGCCGATCAGATTGTCCACGTACCAGGGCCACGCGGCGTGCGAGCCATCCCCGGCTGCGTGGATACCGAGCCAACCACCACCAGCCTGCATCCAGCGCTGGAAGCTGTCGCGCTGCGCGGCGCTCAGCATGTCACCCGTGGCGTTGACAAACGAAACCACAGAAAACGCCGACAGTTCTTCATCGTTGAACACCGCACCATTCTCGGTGTGCATCACGCCCCAGCCGCGCGCCTGCGCGATGGCGCGAATGCCCTTCACGCCCCCGTCGATGCCATCGCGATGGCGAAAGCTGTTGGTCT
Source organism: Gammaproteobacteria bacterium (assembly GCA_030428905.1). GTDB lineage: Bacteria > Pseudomonadota > Gammaproteobacteria > Pseudomonadales > Azotimanducaceae > SYFY01. Next base: position 24,569 of record JAUIED010000055.1, on the reverse strand, counting down.
TGCTGAACAGCAACACGGCAGGCCGCTCGAGTTCGAGCGGTAACTCCGGAGCCGCGCTGTCATGGTGGGTGCTCGGAAACAGCAGGTGCCACGCCCCGATCCACCAGATTGCCGCGAGTGCCAGTGCCGCCAGCACCAGCAGACCGAGCAACAGTACCGAGAAGGCGCGCTTCACGCGCCGGCGAGCCCGGTCATTTGCAGGCTCGCCTCCCACAGGCGTGCGCGCAGCTCAGCGTCAGCCGCCAGGGGCGAGCAGTCTGCAGGCTTGCATTGGTCGTAGTACGCACCGGTAACCCCATCGAGCGCCGGATCGCTGGAGAGCATGATGGTGGTGCGCGCGCCTTTCTCCGGCGAGATGAAGAGCAGGCCGATCGCCTGACGCACGAGCCAGGGCAGATCGCGGGTGATATCGGTGGCCACCGCCCCTGGATGCAGGCAGTTGGACGTGACGCCGGTGCCGCGCAGCCGCTCTGCCAACTCCAGCGCAAACAGCACGTTCGCGAGCTTCGACTGGTTGTATGCTGCCTGGGCGTTGTACTTCCCGGCACCGCGAAAGCTGTCGAAGTCCAACTTACCTTTTTTGTGCAGCGTCGAGGTGACGGTAACCACCCGAACCGGCGCGCTCGCCTGCAAGCGTTCAAGCAGGAGATTGGTGAGCAGAAAGTGCGCCAGGTGGTTCACACCGAATTGCATCTCGAAGCCGTCTTCGGTGCGCTGCTGTCGCGTCGGAAACGTTCCGGCGTTGTTCACGAGCACATCCAGGCGCGGGTATTGCGCCTCGAACGCTGCCGCCAACGCGCGCACGCTGGCAAGGCTCGCGAGGTCCACCGGCAGATTGGCCGCCGCCGGACCGCCAGCGGAGTTGATCGCTGCTAACGCCGCCTGTGTCTTGTCGCTGTCGCGGCAGGCCAGCACCACCTGTGCGCCTTGCGCCGCCAGGGTTCGCGCTGCAATGACGCCGATACCGCTGTTGCCGCCCGTGATCAGAACCGTTTTGCCGTGCATCAATGTCTCCCTCAACCCGCTTTGCACCCTCTTTGCAGATCATCGCACGAGCAGCGGCGGGCGTCAGGCGAGCATGCGCAGCCAGTAGCGGTTGAGCTGCCAGATGGCTTTCTCGTAGGGACCCAGGCGCCCCTGCACGGTAAGGGGTGCCTGCAATCCGCGCCACACACCATCGTTGGCTTCGATGTCTTCCAGGTGCACGCCGCGCACGAGCTCGAGCGCCGCATCAAGCTCGGCACTGCTCATGGCGTCGCGCACCGATTGGGGTAGCAGCAGGTGCACGCGCAGATGCATGGCATCGTGCGCGTGCGGTTCGAGCTGATACCACACGCCGCTCGAGGCCGTGCCCGCAAAGAGAAATGTCGGAAACACAGCCGCAGCAAAGAGGTCTCGCTGCTGTGCATCGCTTAGGTCCGGCAGCACCGGCGGTTCGGCATCGACCAGACCCGGCATGCGCAGAAACGCCCACGGCTGATCGTCGTTGTCCGGCACGCTCGAGTCTCTGGCCGGATAGATCGACTCCAGCGTGTTCTGGTGCGTGCCCGTGTGGTGATAGGCCTCCATGAAATTTTCCACCAGCACTTTCCAGTTCCAGGGGCTATCGAACTCCGCAGTACCGCTGATGACAAGATCACCAAAACGATAGTTGCGCACCAGTTGATGCAGCCCGGAAAGCTGCGGCGTCAGCGGCTCGGCGCTGCGATCGCAATTGACGAATACGAAACCTTCCCACACTTCCAGGGCAAGCTGGGGCAGCCGAGCACTGCGCACCTGGAACCCTTCCACACCCTGCATCATCGGCGCGCTTCGCAAGTTGCCGTCGAGCTCGTAGGTCCAGCGGTGATAAGGACAGACGAAACGCGTGGCATGGCCCGACCCTTCCACCACCGGCATGGCGCGGTGCAGACAGATGCTCGACATGGCACGAAGCTCGCCTGCCTTATCACGAACGACCACCACAGGCTGCCCGACGACATCCGCGCAGAGGTAGTCGCCAGGCGCACCCAACTGCTCCTCCCGCGCCACACAGATCCAGCCACCGTGGAAGAGTCTCGCCGCCTCCATCTGGAAAATCGCAGGAAGCGTGTATGCGGCAGGTGGCAAGGTCCACGCCTCTGGCAGGGGTGCTGCTGCACCTTCCAGTTGGGTCTGCGCCAGGAATTCGGTAAGGCGGCTCGGCATCAGGCTCTCACATTGAATGGTCCGTGCAGTTTCCCGCAGAATCGGCGCAGGGAAAACAGCAGGGGAAAGTTGAACATGATGACCGGAGACCAGTACCGGGCGTCGCTCGACGACGGCCGTGAGACCTATTTCGAAGGCAGACGGGTGGACAACGTCGCCACAGATCCCATTCTCAAGATCACTGTAGATTCCGCCGCGGCCGGCTACGACCGGTTCTACAAACCCGGCGATGATGCCGTGGGCGACTTCATGGCGGTGCCCGGCAGCGTCGCCGAGCTACGCGAGCAGGTAGAGCTGCACGAGACGGTAGACCTGCTCACCCATGTCACCTACGCCTCGATCATGACGCTGCTCACCGCCGCGGACCGCATTGAAGCGCAGCTGCCTGACAACGCCGCGCGCATCCGCGCCTATGTCAAGGACGCGCAGCGCCGCGACGTGCGCATCACGCAGTGCATCACCGATGCCAAGGGTGATCGCAGCCGCAAGCCTTCGCAGCAGGACGACCCGGACGCCTACGTGCGCGTGGTGGAACGTCGCACCGATGGCGTGGTGATTCGCGGTGCCAAACTGCACATCTCGGCGGCCTCCATGGGCCACGAGCTGATGACCATTCCCACCAAGGCCATGCGCGCTGGTGAGGAAGACTACAGCATTGCTGCCATGGTGCCGGTCAATGCTCCGGGGGTGAAGATCGTCAATACCACCTACTACCCGCGGCACGAGGATGTGCGCGATTTTCCCGTATCCGGTCGCCAGCACACACCGGAAGGCTTCGTCATATTCGACGACGTGTTCGTGCCGAACGAACGGGTGTTTCTCGACGGCGTGCCGGAGCTGGCGGCGGTGTTTGCACACAGCCTCGGGCTGTGGGAGCGCCTCGGCGGGCTGGCCAGCATGGCCTCAGGCTACGACCGGCTGGTGGGCTTCGCGCAGCTCATCTCCGAAGCCAACGGCCTCGAGCGCACCGCGCACGTGCGCGAGAAGATCTCAGAGATGATGATCAACGCATCACTCATTCGCGCCAGCCTGGAAGCGGCCATCAGCAACTGCAAGATCACCTCCGATGGTGCGGCCTTTCCAGATGAGCTATACACCAACGTCGGCAAATACCACGGTGCGGCCAACTACTCCACTATGGTGCGCCACCTGCACGACATTGCCGGCGGTTCAGTGCTCACCGCGCCGTCCATGGCGGATCTGGAAAACACGGAAACCGGCCACCTCATCCGCAAATACATGGGCACCCGCCAGGACGTGGATGGCGTGTATCGAACGAAGCTGTTTCATGCCATCCGCGATACCACCGCGGATGCCCTTGGCGGCTGGTCGGCGGTCACCAACATCCAGGCCGGGGGCGGCCTGTACGCACAGCGCATCGTGTCGCGCATGCACTATGACCTGGAGCGGGCCAAGCGCATGGCGCTCGAACACGCGCACATGAGCGAGTACGCAGTGACAGATTGACCTCTGCCAGATGACTGTACGAACATACAGTTATCATGAGCAACAGAACCTGGTTCAAAGCCCGGCCGCTGCACCGGCGGCGGCGCGGGCGACGACGCGGCACGACACCGAAAGTGCTGAATGAGGAGGAGCTTGTGCAGTTTTTCGGCACGCCGCGCAGCGAGCTCACCCAGGAGCTGGAGCGTCTCGACTGGCCCTACCATCGCGACTCCGCCAATCGCATCTGGGCAACGGTGAGCGCAGACGCCCAACCTGAGGACGATGAGTAACCAGCCATGTACCGCGAACAGCACAAACTGCGCCTCGCCTACATGCCGTGGCTTTACTACTCGCTCAAACCGAAGCACGCCGCGTGGGCACGCGCCTGGCAGGCGGAGCTGCAGGCGGCGATCACGTCGTTGGAAGATGTGGAGATCGGCGAAGATGTGTTCATCGCTCCGCAAGCGCGGCTGTTTGCAGAACCCGGCCGCACAATTCGCATCGGCAGCGGCACGTTCATCGCCGCAGACTGCGTGCTGCACGGCCCGCTGGTGCTGGGCAGCAACGTCTCCATCAACCATCACGTCACCATGGACGGCGGCCGCGCCGGCATCGAAGTCGGTAACGACAGCCGCATTGCCGCCTACGCCACGCTATATGCGTTCAACCACGGCACCAAGGCTGCGAGCCTCGTGCGTGATCAACCCGTAACGTCGGCAGGCATCCATATCGGTTGCGATGTGTGGATCGGCGCCCAGGTTGGCGTGGTGGACGGTGTGCGCATCGGCGATCGGGCGGTTGTTGGCATGCATGCACAGGTCACCCGCGATGTGCCGCCCGGCGTCACCGTGGCAGGAAACCCAGCAACGCCCATCGGCTCGCGTCGCGGTGAAAGCTGAGCGCGACGGTCCGGCAAGCCACCAGGCTATTCTGCTACTGGCTTCGCGCTGCCACCGTGTAGGCGTTGCCGCCAATGAGTTCATCGTTGCGAAGCGGCAGGGCTACCAGGGCACTACGCCCGGCGGCCAAGGCGTCGATGCGACGACCGAACGCCTGCTCGCCCGTCACCGCCCAGCGCAGCTGCACGTTCACCTGAATATCCACTAACGTCACCGGCGTGGTGTTGGTGACTTTCAGGAGCACCTCCCCCTTGGCACCTCGTGCAAGCTCCGCACGCACGTACTTGTTGGGCTGGCGTGGCAGATCGACACGTACGAGCCCCTGCATCGCTTGCTGACCCGCCGCTCCAGGAGCGCCGGACGCGGCTTCGTAGTAACGCGCCGCGGCGGAGGCGTTACCTTCTGCTTCGGCTATCTTGCCGAGCTCAGTGTACGCAATAGCCGTGGGGAGAAATTCGACGGAACGGTTGAAGTCCTGTTTGGCGGCATCCCGCGCGCCTGATTTCGACCGGGAGATGCCGCGCCCCAGGTAGAAACCGAAGTAGGCATCGTCCTGCGCGATGGCGCGATCGTAGTTGGTGATGGCGTCATCGTGCCGCCCCTGCAGCCGGCGGATGTCTCCGCGCAGCCCGTGGAACTGAGCTTCCGCCCCCTGCAGCCGGATGGCCTTGCCCGCTTCCTCGGCCGCCACGTCGTACTGCTTTTTACCCGCGGCCTCGCGCGCGGCATCGTAGGCCGCGTACGCAGCGGCATCGCGACGAATCTGCGCTGTCGCCGCGGCAAAACGATCCTTCCCCAGCTCCCCGCCTTTGAACCCTTCTGCGCGCAGGGTCTTGACCAGCGCACGATTGTTATTCACGCGCTCCTGAGAAGGCGGATGGCTGGCAAACAAACCTTCGAGCCAGCTCGACTTGCGCCCCTCTGACAGGCGAACAAACGTTTCCTGCAACGTCACCGCGGCCTGCGGATCGTAACCAGCCTGCGCAAGATAACGGGTGCCGTAGTAGTCCGACTCGCGCTCCGCATCGCGCCCGTACTTCTGCGTTACCAGCCCGGCCGCCAGTTGCGCGCCGCCGAGCACGGCACCGGCATACTCCTGATTGCGCGTGCCGATGGCCGCAGCAATGAGCGCCCCCTGCAGCAGCATGCCACGCTCCATACCCTGGGCGCCGTGGCGCGCCGCCGCGTGCACGACCTCGTGACCAAGCACTGCCGCGAGCTCCGCTTCCGAGGAAAGCTCCGTGAGCAGCCCGCGGTTGACTGCGATCTTGCCGCCCGGCATTGCCCAGGCGTTCGGCACCGAGTTGTTCAGCACCACAAACTCCCAGGGCAGATCGATCGGCGCGTGCCGCGCCAGGCGCTGGCCAACGCCGTTCACGTACTCCGTGAGCCCCTTGTCCACTTTGTACTGGCCGCCCTGCATCTGCTGCGCGGGTACGTAGTTCTTCTCGCCGATCTGGATCTGTGTATCCGTGCCAACCCAACCCAGTTCGTTCTTGCCGGTCACCGGGTTGACCACGCAGCCGAACAGCGACGTCAGGCTGACGGCCAGGAAGAGTGCGCGCATCAGCATCTCAATTCCCCGCAAAGGCGATGGTTGCAGACCCTTCGAGCGGCGGTGCGGTACCTTCGCGCTCGAGCCAGACATCGCAATCGATGAGCTGCTCGCCGTTCTCTTCCCGCACTGCCGTAACCCGACCGCGCGCGGTGATGTGATCGCCCTCGAACACCGGCGCCGGAAAGCGCATGACAAGGCGCCTCAGGCAACCCTCGCCTGCCCATGCGTGCAGCATGTTCACCATGTAGCTGAGCCCCAGCGGTCCCTGGTTGATGGTGCGCTCACCGAGCCCCATGCCAGCCACCACCGACCGATCCCAATGCACCGGGTAGGGATCGCGAAGGATCGCCGCCATGGTGCGCATGCGACTGGCAAGCACGTCCTCCATCACCCACGGTGGCACCTCATCGCCTGGTTGTATCGCCATCGTTACCTCCTGTAGTGCCACGTCACGGTGCTGCGGGCGACATGTTCGCCCTGATCGTGCAAATCGAACTGGAACTGAATACGGTCGTAGAGACGCGTATCGGTGCGCTTGCGCTCGGCTGCCGATACGCGGCCAGAGATGTCGTACTCGGTCTCCTCACGCAGCGGCCGGTAAAACTCCCAGTCATAGCTCTCAATACCGATGGACACCCCCGGACCCGCCTGGCCCAGCTTGAACATCTCGCCGATGCTGGTGCCGGCCCCGAGAATAGGCACGTGAAACAGTGCCACCGGGTGCACCATGCCATCGGCCAGCTGCCCGGAGCCGGTACAATCTGTGAGCAGGAAATTCTCCCAATGCGCGATGGTGTAGCGCCCGCCGGGAAACTCGTGCCCCACCAGCGCCTGGATGTCCTCTTCGGAGGGCATGGCTTCGCTCGTCATAAATCGCTCCTCGCCTGCTGCCGCTGTTCGGTTCCGCTGCGACCAGCAACTCCAGTGTACGGCTCGTCAATTTTCCGGCAACCATGGGATGGAGATCACGCCGGAAATACTACCGGCGGTTACAATCCTTTTACGCATCCGCGGAGCCTCACACGCAAGGCTGCCGTATTATCAGACCAATGCCAAAGGCCATCAGCAGTACCGATGAGCACATCAGACCTCAAGCAACGCCTCACCGATGAAATCCGCAGCCTGGAAGCGGAGTTTCGCGCCCGCAGGGCAGACGCCAGACCGCTGGCGCGGTCGGTAGCCGCCGCCTACCGCCGCAGCATCGAACAGCGTGCCGATCAGCTGAAGTCGCTGGATCGCAAGCGCCACTGAGGGAACCTCCAATTTACCTCCACTTTTCCTCCGAACTGGTTGCATGACCAGTGGGTAGAGTAAGCATCGAGCAGTTTCGAAAGTTACCTACAGCGAACAGTTCTCAGCAGTACTCATCTCCTCGGAGAGAGATAAACAGATCAAGAGATCCGCAGATTAAAAGGTCAGTAGATCAAGAGATCAGCGGATCAAAAGATCAAAAGAGAAATAGGACGAACGATATGCAAGCGATCAGCTCCCCGACCCAGACCACAGCCGCGTCCCTGGCCTTCGAAGGCGAAGACGCACTGAGTTCACAGGAAAGCGCTCTTCTCCTCGGCGCCTTACTGACCCTCGGCAGTGTTATCGCCAGCATCTGGATGCTGTAGCCCGCTGTAGCCTAAAAGAGGAAAGCTCACCCCAACTCTCCAATCGGCCGCTGGCATGACCAACCGCGGCCCGTGACACAGCCCCGCCTCGGCGGGGCTTTTTTTGCGCTGGAATTTGCGCGATGCTGGGGCAAACCCGCACGAACTATCCTTCATGAAGTATCTCCACACCATGGTGCGCGTCACCGACATCGACGCTTCGCTCGATTTCTACTGCAATAAACTGGGACTCACCGAGCTGCGCCGCTACGACAATGAGCAGGGCCGCTTCACGCTGGTGTTTCTGGCAGCCCCGGGCGACGAGTCCGCGCAGGTAGAACTCACACACAACTGGGATCCGGAGACGTACGATGGCGGACGCAATTTCGGCCACCTCGCCTACGCGGTGGACGACATTTACGCCACCTGTCAGCGACTGATGGATGGCGGTGTAACCATCAATCGGCCACCCAGAGATGGGCGCATGGCATTCGTCCGCTCTCCGGACGGCATATCCATAGAGCTGCTGCAGGCGGGTGACGCCCTCGCTCCGGCAGAACCGTGGAGCAGCATGGAAAACACTGGCGAGTGGTAACCCTCGCCTCACCAATCGAGGAAACGAAATGAAACTGTACAACTCCGTAGGGCCCAACCCCCATGTGGTGCGCATGTTCGCCGCCGAGAAGGGCATTGAGCTGCCAAAGGTCGAAGTAGACCTCATGGGTGGAGAAAACCGGCAATCGGCCTATGTCGCCAAGAATCCCGGCGGTCAGTTGCCGGCGCTGGAACTGGATGACGGCACCGTGCTTGCCGAGATCACGGCGATCTGCGAGTACCTGGACGAGGTAGGCAGCGGCCCGTCGCTGATTGGTGAAACCCCGGAGGAGCGGGCAGTTACCCGCATGTGGACCCGACGGGTGGATCTGAACGTCTGCGAACCGCTGGCGAATGGCTTTCGCTACTCCGAGGGCCTGGCGCTGTTCAAGGATCGAATGATCACGATCCCCGAAGCGGCGGAGGGGTTGAAGCAGATTGCCCGGGAAAAGCTGGCGTGGCTAAACGGCCTGATGGAAGGCCGGCAATTCGTCGCAGGGGACAAACTCACCCTGGCCGACTTATTGCTGTTCGGTTTTCTGGCGTTCGGTAACAACGTCGGCCAGCCGTTCGATGAGAATCTTACCAACATCAAAGGTTGGTTCGACCGCATGAGCGCACGCGCGAGCGCCGCTGCGTAACAGGGTGCTGAAAAAGTACTTCCTGTACTTTTCCAGCCACCGCGGGCTGTCGCCCGCTCACGCCGAATCAAGCACTTACGTGCTTGGTTCGCGGCCCGTCCGTCCCTGGCCGGGATACCAGGCTGCTTTTTCAGCAGCCTGCTAACCCCACCCTCCCCAGGCCGGGCGGCCGCCGCCCGGCTCGACTCTCTCCTGCCCTCGAAAACAAACTTTCCACCTGCGCTCGACGACATTTGACAGACTGATACAACCGATTGAAACGGTGCACAAAAACCTGCAGCCGGCTGGTGGAATGCATGAAGCAGTGCTAATCTTAGCTGTTACTTTTGGTAGCAACCCGCCGGCAAGCGCATCGTCGCATGATGATATGGCGTTACCCAGGGATAGGCTGCCGTCATTTCCGGAGCCCACGCCATGCGCGCAACCTACATCACAGCCATCATCATCGCCGTGGCGATTACCGTATGGCTCTTTTCCGGCCAGGTCGGCGACGAGGCCGCACCAGCGCCTGGCTCGCTTGCTGAACAGAACACCGCCATGGCCGCACAGCAGCAGGATGAGGCGCCAACACGAGTTCGTGCCCGGGTTTTAGAAGCACAGATGTATACGGAACGCCTGGTACTGCGCGGCCGCACGGAAAACAAGCGAACGGTGGAAGTACGCGCGGAGACCGCCGGACGCATCGTAGAACGCCCCATCGAGCGCGGTGCCCAGGTGGCCGCGGGAGACCTCCTTTGCCGAGTGGCAATGGATGACCGGCAGGCCGGCCTCGTCGAAGCAAGGGAAGCCCTCAACCAGTCGCAGATCGAGTATCGCGGTGCATTGCGGCTGAAAGCTCAGGGCTTTCAGTCGGAAACCGCCATTGCCCAGGCAAAGGCGCGGCTGGCGGCCGCCCAGGCGCAAGTGGAACGGCGACAAATCGAGATCAATCGCACGGCCATTCGAGCGCCTTTTGATGGCATCGTCGAGGAAACCGGCCTCGAAGTAGGCGATTTCGTTAGCCCCGGCGGGGTTTGCGCCACGGTGGTGGACCTGAATCCAATGTTGCTCGTTGGCGCCGTTCCCGAAGTCGATGTTGCCCATGTGCACACCGGCACGATCGCCACCGGCTATCTGGTAAACGGCCGGGTGGTCGAGGGAGCACTGTCGTTCGTGGGCCAGCAGAGCGACCCGCAGACCCGTACCTATCCCATCGAAATCCAGGTGGACAACAGCGACCTGAGCCTGCGCAGCGGCATCACCGCAGAGATCCAGCTACCGATGGATGAAGTGCTGGCGCATCGCGTCACACCTGCCCTGCTGGCGCTGGACGATGCTGGCGACATCGGCGTGCGCACCGTGGACGACAACGGCCGAGTGGTGTTTAACCTGGTACAGATTCTCGATGACGAAGCCGGCGGCGTTTGGCTCACCGGCCTGCCGGAGCGCGCTACCGTAATCACCGTCGGTCAGGAGCTGGTGGTGCCGGGAGAGCTGGTAGACGTGGAGTATGAGTCTTCCGCTGACATGCCCGCGAAGGCTCCGCAAGGCAGCGCACCGGTAGCAAATGAGCTGCCGCAGAACGGTCGCGAAACCGGCGGCGTCAACGACCTGCCGGCGAAGCCCCCGGTTCACATCGCCGCACAGCCATGAGCGCCTTCATCGAAGCGGCCATCAGCCGCACGCGGACGACGCTCCTGATCATGTTCATGATCGTGCTGGCCGGCATCATCTCGCGTATCGCCATGCCCATCGAGAACGACCCGTCGATTCAGGTACCGTTCTACGTGATCAATGTGATCAATGAAGGCATCTCGCCAGAGGACGCCGAGCGGCTGCTCGCCATGCCGCTGGAAATCGAGCTGCGCGCGGTGGAGGGTGTTGAGGAAATCACCGCTTACTCCTATGAAGGGGCAGCCACGGTGATGGTGGAGTTCGACGCCGAGTACGATCTCGACCAGGCGCTGCTCGACGTGCGCGAAGCCGTAGACCGCGCCAAGCCGGAGATGCCGAACACCATCGAAGAGCCGGTGATTCACGAAGAGTCCACCGACGACTGGCCCATTCTGCAGATCAACCTGGTGGGCGATCAGGTACCGGAAAGGGTGCTCTACAACCTCGCCATCGACCTTCGTGACAAAATCGAAGTACTCTCCGACGTACGCGACGTAGAGCTGCAGGGGCACCGGGAAGAGCTTCTCGAAGCCATCATCGACCCCGACGCGCTGGAAGGCTACCGCATCTCCGGCGAAGAGCTGATCAACACCATCGTACGCAACAACCGGTTGATTCCGGCCGGCAGCATCGATACCGGCAGCGGACGCTTCTCCGTTAAAGTGCCGAGCATCATTGAAGATGCGCGGGACATGTACGACCTGCCCGTGCGCGCCAGCGGCGATACGGTCGTGACCCTGGCAGACGTAGCCACAGTGCGCAGAACCTTCAAGGATCGCGTCAGCTTTGCGCGGGTTAACGGCCAGCAGACTATCTCGCTGAACGTACTCAAGCGCAGCAACGCCAACCTCATCGACACGGTGGAAGCTGCCAAGGCGGTCACCGCGGAATTCCAGAAGACCATTCCTGGCAAGGTGACGATCTTCTTCACCATGGATCAGTCGCCCATGGCCAACAGCCAGGTGACGGAACTGCAAGGCAACATTCTCACGGCGCTTGCGCTCGTCATGGTCATCGTTGTAGCAGCCATCGGCCTGCGCAGCGGCATCATCGTCGGCCTCGGCATTCCGGTGTCGTTCCTGTTTTCGATGATCTTCATCTTCATGCTGGGTTACACCTTCAATTTCATGGTGATGTTCGGCCTGCTGCTGGGCCTCGGGATGCTCATCGACGGCGCCATCGTCGTCACCGAGTACGCCGACCGGAAGATGGTGGAAGGCTACGATCCACGCGCAGCCTACACGCTGGCCGCCAAACGCATGTTCTGGCCTGTCACGGCATCCGTCGCGACCACGCTCGCTGCTTTCCTGCCGTTAATGTTCTGGCCGGGGATACCCGGCAAATTCATGAGCTACCTGCCGGTTACCGTGTTCATCGTCTTGTCGGGCTCGCTGCTCTACGCGCTCGTGTTCGGCCCGGTGCTCGGCTCCCTGTTCGGCAAAGCAGGATCGAAAGATGCGCAGTCACTGGAGGCGCTGAAGCAACTCGAAGACGGCGACCCGACAAAGTTGCCGACGCTGACCGGGTGGTATGCGCGCCTGTTGAGCGTTGCCACACGCTACGCGGCTGTGACGCTGGTGTTGGCCATCGTCATGGTCATCGGCATCTTCTCGGCGTACGGCAAGTACGGCCGTGGCATGACGTTCTTCTCCGACTCGGAGCCGCACTTCGGTGAGGTGACCATCCGCGGACGCGGCAACCTCAGCGCCCAGGAAATCAACGAGTTGGTGATGGAGGTCGATGCCCAGGTGCTGCAGGTGCGTGGCATCCAGGCATCCAACACCCGAACCCTCGTTCCGGGCGGACCATCCCGATCAGGTGCCGACCGCATCGGCGTGATTTTCTTCGAACTGTACGACGAGAACATGCTGGACCGCACCGGTACGGAGATTTTCGAGGAAATTCGCGAACGCACGCAGAACATCACCGGCATCACCGTGGAGCTGCAGGAGATGGAACAGGGCCCGCCAGTCGGCAAACCCATCCAGATCCAGTTCTCCTCGCACACACGCGACCTTCTTGAACCCGCCGTAACGAAGGTTGTCGAGCACATGCAAAACGGCATGCAGGGACTGCGTGATATCGCCGACACCCGTACGCTGCCGGGCATCGAATGGCGGCTCACCGTCGACCGGGCACAGGCGGCCCTGTTCGGAGCAGATGTCACCCAGGTGGGGTTGGCGGTTCAGCTCCTCACCAACGGCGTCAAGGTGGGCGAGTACCGGCCCGACAAGGCCGACGAAGCCGTGGATATTCGCGTGCGCTACCCGATGAACGAGCGCGGTATCAACGCGCTGGACGAGTTGCGCATCATGACGCAGAAAGGGCTGGTGCCGATTTCCAACTTCGTGAAGCGGGAGCCGGCGCAGAATGTCGACAATACCCAGCGTATCGACGGCATTCCGGTGGAGTTCATCCGCGCCAATGTCGCACCCGGCGTTCTAGCCGATGACAAGGTCAAGGAACTCGAAGCGTGGATCGACGCGCAGAACTGGGACCCGAGGCTCAACATCGACTTCCGCGGCGCCAATGAGGAACAGCAGGAATCCATGCAGTTCGTCAGCATCGCCTTTCTGCTGTCGCTGCTGCTGATGTTCGTGCTGCTCGTCACCCAGTTCAACAGCCTCTACCAGGCCGGACTGATCCTGTTCGCCGTGGTCCTGTCCACCGCCGGCGTGCTGGCCGGCCTGCTCATCACCGGACAACCGTTCTCGGCCATCCTCACCGGTGTGGGTATTGTCGCGCTGGCGGGCATTGTCGTGAACAACAACATCGTACTCATCGACACCTACAACCACCTGAAGAAAGAGCATCCCGAACTAGACTACGTGGCACTCATCGTGCGCACCGGAGCGCAGCGTCTGCGGCCAGTGATGCTCACCACGGTGACCACTGTTTTTGGCCTGTTGCCGCTGGCCAGCAACTTCAGCATCGATCTGGTGAACCGCGAGATCATTTACGGCGGCATGATGTCGACATTCTGGGTGCCCCTGTCCCAGGCCATCGTTTCAGGCCTCAGCTTTGCAACCATCCTCACGCTGGTCACCACGCCTGCCATGCTTGCCCTGCCCCATCAGGCCCGCATGCTGTGGCACTGGGGGCGGCGCAAAGCCAACCGTCAGGTCGAACCGGCTACTGCATAACCCGCTCGCTGCGCATGGGCGGCACTGCTAACCTTTCGCCGTGCAATGGATTCACCCCCTAGACCGCGTCGATCTCACCCATGTGCAGCATGTGGGCGGCAAAGCCGCGCGCCTTGGCGCCATGGCGCAAGCGGGGTTCGACGTACCGGAGGGCTTCGTCATTACGGCCGATGCCTTTCGCGCCCACCTGCCCAACTGTGAACCCGATCAGCGCCCTGCCCCTCCGCGCCTGCAGAGCGAGTTTCTCAGCGCGATAGCCGAAGCCGTGGGCTCCGCCTTCCCAGCTCAGACTCGGTTCGCGGTGCGCAGCTCCTCGGTAAACGAGGACGGTGCAGAGACCAGCTTCGCCGGTCAGCACGAAACCTACTATTTCATCGACAACGCGCACATCGGCGAGGCGGTGGTGGACTGCTGGCTGAGCCTGTGGAGCGAACAGGCGCTGGCGTACCGGCGCACCTGGGGCAGCGAGCTGCAGCCCATGGCGGTGATCGTGCAACGCATGGTGCAGGCCGATCGAGCAGGCGTCAGTTTCTCTCAAGACCCGAACCATCCCGGCGACCGGCGAACGGTGATCGAGTCCACCTGGGGCCTGGGAGCCGCATTGGTAGACGGCCACGTGTCGCCCGACCGGACGCTCGTGGACCGCAGAGGACGGGTGACCCACACGCGCATCGGCGACAAGCGCGTATACATCCCCGGCACCCAGGACGGCGAAGCGGGCGGCCGGATGGCGGCCGTGGCCCACGATCAACGCGACGTGGCCACCTTGAGCGCGCAGGATGCGGAGCGCATCAGCGAGACCACCCAGCAGATCCGCACCCTCTTCGGCCACCCCGTGGATGTTGAGTGGGCCTTTGAGAACGACCACCTTCGCATCCTGCAGGCCCGTCCGATTACAGCCAGCGGCACACATCCCGAGGAGCGGGAGCGCCTGGTGCTGTTCAAACCGGTGGCGGAGAATTTCTCTGAACCCTTATCGCCGCTGAGCGAAGACCTGTTCCGCCGCGTTCTACCGCGCATCGGCCGTTTCGTGCGCGGGCGTTTCTACCTGAAGTTCGACCTTCTGCGCGCGCTGCTTCCGTTCAAGCTCGATGATGCGGCGCTGGCAGACCTCATGCTGCTGCGCACTGTGGAAACGCCGCAGATCAGCCTGCGCCGGCTGCCGCGCACGCTTGCCATGCTCGCGGCGCTCTACCTGGCCAACGGCATCTTCTGGCTGCGCAGCGCGCACATTACCGAAAAAGCCCTGGAAAAGGTCGATGCGGTGACGCGCTCGGCGCGCGAGGATCACAACCTCGATGCGCTCACGACGTTCAAGCGCCTGCTGCACGGCAGTCACCCGCTTCAGGCCATGCACCACTTCGTGTTTCAGATCAATGTGTCTGCGGGCCGATATTTTGTACTCCTTTCCGTCCTCAAACGCATGCTGGCTCGGTGGGCACCGGACTTCGATACCAACGCCATCCCGAACCTCTGCCACGGCGGCAACGACATGCTCAGCACCCGCATGGTGGAAGCCATCGCCGATCTGGCCACCCTGGCGTCCGAGGATGATGCGTGCAGGGCAGCCCTCACCTCCCCTTCAGCGCTTGAGGACCTTGCGCGGCTGGATGAGGGGCACCCGTTTCTCGTGGCGTTGGAATCGTTTCTGACGAGCTTCGGCCACCGCGGCAGCCGAGAGATTGAGCTGGCGGCTGCACGCTGGCAGGAAGATGTCGGTGCGCTGCTGGTGATGATCCGCAGCCAGTTGGACGCACAGGAGCGTCCGGCAGACAACGCTTACGCGCGCCATCTGGCAGCCCGCGATCAGCTGCACCAGGCACTTTCCAGCCGTTGGAAACGGCGCATGGTCGATCACCTGGTTCGACGGATCCGCTACTACATCGTGCTGCGGGAGAACACACGCCACTACCACACCAAGCTCTTCGATGTGGTGCGCAACAAGCTCCTGATGTTAGAGAACGACCTGCTGGCAACCGGGGCGCTGAAGATCAGCGGCGATCTCTTCTACCTCACATGGGACGAGCTGCAGGACCTCAGCAACGGCACGCTGGCACCAGTGGATGCGTCTGCATTGGTACGCAACCGGCGGGTGCACTGGCAGGCAGCCGCAAGCCAACCACCTCCGGACCGGTACGGAATCCCCCCAACCGTAAGCAGATCTGCTGAGGGCGCGCTACAGGGCATCTGTGCATGCCCAGGCACCGCGAGCGGCACAGCGCGGATCATCCTGCATCCCCGCGAGGCAGACCGGCTGCAGCCAGGAGACATTCTCGTCGCACCGTACACCGATCCCACATGGACGCCACTGTTCCCATCGCTGGGCGGCATCGTCGTGGAGCTTGGCAGCTATCTCTCCCATGCCGGCACCATCGCCCGCGAGTACCAGATACCCTGCATCGTCGATGTCGCCGGTTGCGTTGCGCGCATTCAGGATGGCGACCACGTCACCATTGACGCCGTAAACGGCCTGGTGCACCTGCCGGAGGACTCTGAAAGATGGTGATAGCCGTGTATCTCGTGAGCCTGCCCCTGGCCGTGGCGCTGCTGGCGGCGCTGTTCGCTGTGCGGGATGGCATCAACGCTTCATGGGCTATGGTGCGCGCAGCCACCTACACCCTGGTGCTTCTGTGCATGGTGTGGGTTGGCGGCAACGAGATCCTGCCGTGGATCGGATATGCGTTTGCCACGGTGATCACGTTGCACCTGGCGGCGTTCTATCTCGGCCGTTGGCTGTTCACCGGCACCGAGTAGTCCGTATCCCCCGGATAAGGAAAAAGGGCTTCGACGGCCGGGGATTGGGGAGGGGAGGGGAGAGTAGCCGCCGAAGCCCAGAACGTTGGTTGCTGCCATCAGCAACAACCCTTGTTTCCCTACGTTGGGCAATATCGCCCGCTTTTCAAGGATAAGTAATAGCAGGGATTTCCAATCCTGCTTGAGCTTTCGCCGACAGACGGTGTAGGCCGCACGATGAACGCGAACTGGTTACCGGTTTGCGGCGATGAGATTATCGAACAGGACATGCAACGCCCGGTCTATATCACGCCCCAGGGCATGCAGGGCCAGCATCGGGTCGGCGCTCTCTGCTCCGAGATTGCTGGCATATGGCGGCGCATCACGGGTCATGATCAGGCTGGCAAGACCATGCACACCCGCCCACACCACACCACCCAGTGTCTCTACGTCGACGTCGAGCTCATGCTCGACGATCAAGCCCTCCAGCACATCGTGCAGAACGCCGTACCCTTCTCTCGCCGCAACGAAGAGATCGTGATACTCCGAAAAGTCACTGACTACCGCCCCGAACATGAGCTGGTAGGCCACAGCATTGTCGCGAGCAAAGTCCAGGTATGCCCGGCCGATCTCGAAGAAACGCTGCTCTACCGATGCACCCGGCGTTTGCGCATCGAGCATTCGCGCCCGTAGCTGCCGGAACCCACGAGTTGCCAACGCCGCGAGCAGACACTGCTTGGTGGGGAAGTGACGAAACGGCGCAGCCGGCGATACGCCAGCCTCACGGGCCAGCGCGCGCAGGCTCAACTTCTCCGTGCCGGCACGCTCAATATGATCGATGGCGAGCGCCATCAGCTGTGCTGACAGGTCACCGTGGTGATATGCGCTCATCCCCTCGCCCTTCCCAATCGCCCTTCCCAATCGCCTCAAACTAGTCACGCAATCTGCGCCGGTCGTCGTACCCAATCATTTATTACCCGGGTATAACTGAGGATCGTGTAACCAGGAGTAACAAATGATTGACTTCATCACGACTTCGGTTAGCATCGATCACATTGTAAGCATCGATAACATACAAGCCATCAAAAACTTCTAAGCGGCCAACAACATTGCACGCATCGTCCACACATCGCCTGACCGCGGGCAGCACCGCACACGAATCAGCGCTCTGCGAGACGTGCAGGGAGCCAGCCATGCCAGAACCCATCCAGCGCGGTGCGCGAACCCAGAATCTACCCTACGCGCAGTGTATCGCCTGTGCTGTCGGGCTGCTCGCGCTGTGCCTGCAACTCGCACTTCTGCTGTGGTCGAGCCCGGTGGCTGCGCAGCCGGCAGCGCTCCCCGGCAGTACGCTGAACGCACCCATCGAGGTGCAAACCGTCCTCCTGTCTGCGCAGGAGACCTATCGCTCCCGGCGTGTCTTTTCCGGCCGCGCCGTCGCTGCCAGATCATCCATGCTGGGTTTCAACCGCGGTGGCACCCTTATCAATGTGCTTGCAGACATTGGCGATCAGGTCACTCGAGGCAGCCGGCTTGCAAGCCTCGATACTGCATCCCTCGAAGCGGCAGAGCGGCAGGCATCGGCCGATGTGGCGCTGGCCCGTGCCAATCTGACAGCCGCCCAGGCGGAAGCAAGGCTGGCGCACAACACCGAGCAACGCATCCGACGTCTGCATGCCCAAGGGCATGCGCCGAGACAAACCCTCGACGAAGCCGCACTCACCGGCCAGGCCAAGCACGCCGCCGTGCAGGTTGCCGAGGCGGGCGTTCTGCGTGCAGGCGCGGCGCTACAGGCCGCACGCGTGGCCCTGCAGGAATCGCACATACACGCGCCCTACGACGGCACCATACAGAGCCGTGAGGCCGATGAAGGAACCCAGGTAGGTGCAGGTCAAACCGTGTTGCGCATCGTCGAACGGGGCAGCGCCGAAGTGCATGTCGGGGTACCCAGCCGTGTTGCCGGTAGTCTGCGCCTCGACACGCCCTACCCGATCATCGCCGGCGGCAGACGTCTTACCGCACACCTACGAGCGGTGCTTCCCGAGTTGGCTACGGATACCCGCTCCATCACTGCCGTTCTGAACCTCGCAAGTGATGCCAACCTGCCCCTGGGAGAGGTGGTCGAGCTCGTATTTGAAGAAGATATCGAAACCGCTGGATTCTGGCTGCCGCTCTCTGCGCTCACAGAGAGCGACCGGGGATTATGGGGCGTGTATGTGGTGAACGACGGCGCGCGGGTCGAGCGCCGCCTGGTCGAAGTCGTGCACACCGAATCAGACCGCGCATTCGTGCGAGGCACCCTGGCCAACGCCGAGCGGGTGGTAAGCACAGGCGTCCATCGCATAGTGCCAGGCCAGCAGGTGACAGCCCGCCATGCACCCGCCCAGACAACCGGCGGGTAGCGCGCCAATGCAGGCGAACGCTTTTTACAGCAACCCGCGGCTCACCGCGTTGGCCGTTACATTCATTTGCGTCATGGGGCTCACCGCCTTTGCTGGCCTGGCACGCCAGGAAGACCCGACCATGACCGAGCGCTGGGCCAGCGTAACGACTTTCCTGCCTGGCGCCACCGCGCAACGAATGGAATCGCTCATCAGCGAGCCGATCGAAACAGCGCTACGCGAGCTGCCAGAGATTCGCCAGATTGACTCCACGTCCAAGTCCGGGCTGAGTGTGGTGGGAATCGAGCTCTACGATAGCGTGAGCGCCGAGCAGGTCGCTGCGGTCTGGTCGGAGGTGCGTGACAAGCTATCCGACGTAGCGCCAAACCTTCCCGCCGGCGCATCCGAACCCGAGCTCGAGCAGCACAAACCCCTCGCCTCCACACTGATCGTGGCTTTGAGCTGGGACCATGACACTCCGGTGCAGATGGGCATTCTCTCGAGGCTGTCTGAATCATTGCGCATCCGCCTGGCGAACCTTCCCGGCACGGAAATCAGCGAATCGTGGGGGGCCACGGATGAGGAAGTGCTCGTCTCGCTCGACGCGCACCGGCTGGCAGATGCTGGTATCACCCCTGCACAGGTAGCGCAGGCGATCCGCCGTGCAGACACCAAACTGCCGTCTGGCCGGTTGCGTTCCGCACGCAGCGAGATGCTGGTGGAGGTAGACGCCGAACTGGCATCCACCGAGCGCATCAGCCGCGTCCCCATCGTCATGGGCACCGACCAACAGACATTGCGGGTGGCAGACCTGGGAGGCGTTTCAAGGCATTGGCTCGACCCGCCCAACTCCCTGGCTTTTCACGGCAGCCGCCGCGTGGTGCTGGTCAACGCCAAGATGCAACCCGGGCTGAACATCGACCGCTGGAGTACCGCTGCGATCGAAGCGGTGAACGCGTTCAAAGAGCGCCTGCCGTCCCAAGTCGGCGTGCGTGTGGTGTACGATCAGAACGTCTACACAAGCGAGCGAATGCGCTCGCTCGGGCAGAACCTGCTGCTGGCCCTGGTGATCGTCACTGCAAGCCTGGTGTGGTTCATGGGCGCGCGCTCCGCTTTTACGGTGGCCATCGCGCTGCCGCTATCGGCGGGCATGGTGCTTGCGGGCATGCAGTTCATGAACATCCCGCTACACCAGATGTCCGTGACAGGTTTGATCATCTCGCTGGGGCTGCTCATCGACAACGCCATCGTCGTGGTGGAGGACTACAAACTGCGACGAACGCGCGGCGCACCGATCGGCGAAGCCATTACGGCCGCCGTACGCCATCTGTTCGTGCCGCTCGGCGCATCGACGGCAACCACCGTATTTGCTTTTATGCCCATCGCACTGGCACCCGGCGGGGTTGGCGATTTCACCGGCACTATCGGCGTATCGGTGGCGCTGGCCGTGGCCAGCTCCTTCCTCATCGCCATGACCATCGTGCCGGCCATCGCCGGCATGCTCGAGCGCCGCTGGCCGAGCCATGCGGGCCACCGCTGGTGGCAGTCGGGTTTTCGCTCCGACGCACTCCTGGGCACGTATCGTCGAAGCCTCCTTGCAACGCTGCGGCGTCCCTGGATCGGCCTGGCCGTAGGTTGCACCCTGCCCGTCATCGGCTTCGCGCTGGCCCCAACCCTCACCCAGCAGTTCTTCCCACCGGTTGATCGCAACCAGTTTCAAGTGCAGATCAACCTGCCGCCGCACGCATCCATGGACGACACGGTAGCAGCCATCGGCAAGGCCGAGCGCGTGCTGCGCGCGAACCCGGACATCACCGATACGTTCTGGACCACGGGTAAAGGTGCGCCGCGGGTGTTCTACAACGTCAACTCGCTCAACGAACGGGTGCTCAGCTACGCCTCCGGCTGGGTGGATACCACGTCAGCGCACGCCACCCGGAATATTCTCCCGCACGTGCAGCGGGAGTTGAGCCAGGCGCTGCCCGAGGCCGAAGTGCTGGCAATACCGTTCGAGCAGGGCCCGCCCACGGATGCGCCCATTGAAGTGCGCATTATCGGGCCAGAGCTCAGCGTGCTGCGCGAGCAGGCACAGCATCTGCGCCGCGTTCTCTCCAGCGTGCCCGGCGTCACTTACACACGTGCCACGCTCTCCACTGCGGAGCCCAAGCTGAGCTTCGTGCCCAACGAAAGCGCAGCCGCTGCAGCAGGCCTGAGCACTGGTGAGCTGTCACGCCGTCTGAATTCTGCGCTGCTCGGTGAACTCGCGGGCACACTTCAGGAGGGCAATACGGAGTTGCCCGTTCGCGTGCGCCTGACAAACGGCCAGCGCGACGACGTGGCGGACCTCGCGGATCTGCCACTCTCCACCGCCAACGGTCGTGGTGTGCCGCTCAGCCAGCTCGGTGAATGGCGTCTGCTGCCGACCGCATCCGCCATCGATCGCTACCAGGGAGCGCGCGTGAGCACCGTGCATGGATATCTGGTGCCTTTCACGCTACCCGCCGGTGTGCTGCAGGACTTTCAGACACGAATGTCCGAGGTCGGATTCGAGCTGCCGCCGGGATACGTTCTCAACATAGGCGGCGAAGCCGAGGAATCTGCGGAATCGATGGGCAACATACTGTCGATCTTCCTATTCTTCGCGCTGGCGATGGCGGCCGTGGTCATTCTCTCACTGAACTCCTTTCGCGAAGCTCTGCTCATCGGCGCCGTTGCCGCGCTGAGCTTCGGTCTCGCGCTGTTCGGCGTGCGGCTGTTCGGCTACCCCTTCGGCTATATGGCCCTGATTGGTGCACTGGGCATGATGGGCCTGGCAATCAACGGTGCGATTATCGTGCTGTCGGCGCTGAAGGCAGATCATGGCGCCCGTCAGGCAGACACCGCAGCCACCGCTGACGTGGTAGTCAACGCCACACGCCACATCGTGTCCACCACCGCCACTACTATCGGTGGATTCGTCCCACTCATCATCGACGGCGGCACTTTCTGGCCACCGCTGGCAACGGCCATCGCTGGGGGTGTGGGGGGCAGCGCCCTGATCGCACTGTACATGGTGCCGGCGTTGTATCACTGGCTCCGCCGACGGCAGGTTGCGAGCCAACCCGAAAGCCGAGAGACGCCAGCCGTGGAAGCGCTGGCTGTGCACGCACGGCTGCGGCAACAGGCTGGCTGATAGGCCGTCAGCCCTTGATCGGCAGCATGATGAAGCTCGCCTGGCGGCCGGTTTCACCGTCACGGCGGTAGGAATAGAAACGCTGGTCGCGAGCCGTACAGAGTCCTGACAAGCGCACCTGAACACCGGCCGCGCGCAACCCTCGCAGGGCAAGTTCAGCCATGTCGAACCAGTACTTACCGGGCGCACCAGAACTGCAACACGCCAGCACATCCTCGCGCCGCCAGAATGCAGAACTGAGGAACGCTTCGCGCACATCTTCACCCACCTCGAATGCCCGGGCGCCGATCGCAGGGCCAATCCAGGCCAGCAACCGTGCTGAATGTACCGGCATTGAGGCCAGAGTGTGCTGAAGTACCCCGGCTGCGAGGCCGCGCCAGCCGGCATGGGCGGCTGCTACACAACGTGCCCGATCGTCACACAGGAGCACCGGCAAACAGTCTGCTGTGAGCACCGTAAGCACAACCCCGCGCCGTGCTGTCCACTGG
This sequence comes from Gammaproteobacteria bacterium, assembly GCA_030428905.1. Classification (GTDB taxonomy): domain Bacteria; phylum Pseudomonadota; class Gammaproteobacteria; order Pseudomonadales; family Azotimanducaceae; genus SYFY01. The sequence goes on along the minus strand of JAUIED010000055.1, from coordinate 2,076 downwards.
GCATCCGCCTCCGGCACTGTGGGCGACGCACCGGCGCGACGCTCAACGACACGGACGCCGTGCACCTGGTCCATCCAGCAGATCTGCTGGTGCGAGGGTAACCGCTCAGCAAAGGCCTGACGGTTAGCGACGACATTGGCGGCAGCATCTTGCGTGTTGCTGCCCAGATTGAGTCCGAGATGCGGGCCGCTGCTGCAACCGCCCAGACGCACAGTGGCACCTGCCACCACACCGGGCAGCCTGGCATCGATCCAGCCATTCATGCGTTGAGGTCCCGGACTTTAGCGTTCCCGACCATAGCTCCTCGGCCCGCGTTTCCGTCATACTCCCATGCTTGCATGATTCTGAGTAGCACGGGCGAGCGCAATGGCTGACATTCTCTATGATTTTGGCGCCGGGAGATCCGACCCGGAAACCTTTCCGAAAGAAGCGCTGAAGGAAGCCGCCGTCAGGGTGATCGAAAGGGAAGCCGAAGAGCTCACCAAATACCCGGGCGGTCTCGGCCACGCCGGTATGCGCCAGGCGATGGCTCGGCGTGAAGCGGAACGGGAAGGCGTATCGGTAGACCCAGACCATATGATTCTCTGCAACGGTTCCATGCAGGCGGTCACACTCACCGCCGAAGCGCTGCAGGAACAGCGCGGCGATACCGTCATCGTCGAGGAGTACAGCTATCCCGGAACCCTCTCCGCCTATCGGAGCATCGGCTACGACATGGTCGGCGTACGCCTCGACGAAGGCGGCATGCGCATGGATCACCTCGAGGAGACTCTCGAGAGATTGTCCAATGAGAAACGGCTGCCGAAGTTCATCTACGCGATCAGCACCTATCAGAACCCCACCGGCTTCGTGATGCCGAAGGCGCGCCGCCTGGAAATGATCGAGCTGGCGCGACGCTACGGTGTGCCTATCGTCGAAGACAACTGCTATGCCGACGTGCACTACGACGGCCCCATAGAACCCGCGATCTACGCTCTGGACGACGATCCGAACCACATCTACCTGTGCTCACTGTCGAAGATCCTCGCACCCGGACTGCGGCTCGGCTACATCCTCGCCAAGCCGCCGATGCTGGAGCGTTTCCTCGCACGCCGCAACGACGCCGGCAGCAACACCCTCGCTGCCGCCATCGTTGCTGAATTCTACAAGGACGGCATCGGTGCCCATGCGGAGGTCAGCAACGCCCTGCTGAAGGAAAAACGCGATCTGACCCTGGAGATGCTGGACACACACCTTGCAGACATCTGCGTGTGGTCCAAGCCCGTTGGAGGGCTTTTCATCTGGGTACGCATGCCGGACGACGTGGACAGAAAGAAACTCTACGAAGACGCCCAGGCTAATGGTGTGAACTTTCTGCCGGGCACGGCGTTCCACTATCAGAATCGAAACAAGCCGTTCCTGCGCCTCGCGTTCGGCCATCTCACCAAGGCGCAGATCAGCGAAGGTTTACCGGTCCTCGCGCGTTGTCTGCAGGCGGCACGCGGCAGCAACGAACCGCGGACGTTTGAGGGATTGTTCGAATAGCGCAGGGGCTGACTTGCTGCCTCACTGACGCGAAGCAGCTGCGATTTTTCCGGGCGTTGTTCCAAACTGTTTCTTGAAGGCCGTGATGAAGGCGCTGGGGCTCTCGTATCCCGATTCGTACGCAGCGGCCGAGACGGACTTGCCCCCAGCCAGCACCGAGAACGCGTGTACAAGCCTCGCCTTTTTTCTCCATGCATCCAGCGTTAATCCGGTTTGCTCGCTGAAACAACGCTGCATGGCGCGCAAAGAGGCGCCATAGTCCCCAGCGAGCTCTTTCAGACCGCGCCGGTCAGCAGGGTGCGTTCGAAGTCGTTGCGCAAGGTTCGCCGCACGCGCATCAGTCGGACACGGCAGAACCAGATCAACACCCGGAGCCTCACGGAGCAGGTCAACGAGCACGCCGGCGAGACGATCATGCGTTGGATTGCCAGCGGGCCGCTTGATAAATTCGGTAACCTGAGGATGACTGAGGCGTGCCAAGACAAGGCACGGCTCGCAGGGCTTGCCGGGTGTAAGTTCAAGAGACGTAACGCAGTATAGGCCCGCCTCAGC
>JAUIED010000281.1 GCA_030428905.1 Gammaproteobacteria bacterium | reverse complement strand
TTCTAATGATACAACTTGCCGGGAGCTTTCATCTGGCGATCTGCATCTGGTTGCTCGGAACGCTACCCGCAATTGCAGCACTCACGATGACGAATGTGACAAATCCAGAAGAACTCACCAGGGTTGGCGTTGAATACAGCGGAATCTATGCGACATTGCTAATCTGCGGAAGCCTTGCGGCGCAAACCAACCGGCTACTCGAAAACGCCCGATCACAAGTAGGTCATCTGATCGGAAGCAATATTGCACACGAACTACGTACTCCGCTCGCAACAATTCGAGCCAGCTCAAACGGCCCACTACGCCATCTAGAAACTATCACTGCAGGGTACGCTGCGGCCGTCGCAGCAGATCTAGTGGAAAGCCCTCTTAGAAGACAGCAAATTACGGGACTTAGCAAAGGACTGGATCTCGTGAGATCAGAAGTCGATTTCGCGAACATTCTTATTGACATCTTGTTGATTAACACAAGCTTCAAATCAACCAAGGATTATCCAAGCGAGAAGTTCTCTGCAGCACTTTGTGTGTACGAATCAATCGAGCGATACCCGTATGCCAATAGAAAAGAGAAAGAGCTAGTTTCGGCAACAGTTCTCACAGACTTCCAAGTAGACGCCCCCCGGCTATTGGTTTCTCATGTTCTACTAAACTTGTTAAAGAACTCAGTCTACTTCGTTCAAAGGTCTCCAGACCCCAGAATATTGATCAAGGTTGAGGGTTCACAAGAGCGGAAGATTGTCGTGACCGACAACGGGCCTGGAGTGGAACCGAGCCAGATGAAGTACATTTTTAATCGATACTACAGCACTACGTCTGCAGGCGAGGGTGCGGGTGTGGGGCTAAGTTTCTGTCGATTGGTGATGGATGGAATAGGTGGCTCAATCGAGTGTAGAAGCAAACCTGGCGAAACCACTAGCTTCATACTAACGTTTCCCAGTTGACTGTCGAGATGCCGAACAGACAATACGGCGAAAAACTTGTCAGACGCAATGCTAGCCGCGCACTCTTCCGCCTAGCAGCACCGATGATGCTCGGCGTCTCGTCAAGCATTGTCGTGCAGACCCTCGAACTAGGATTCATTGGCCAGCTATCCACCACCCACGTGGCAGCGATCACATTTACTTTCCCTGTGGTGATGATCCTTACCAGCATTGCGCTGGGGATCAGCATCGGTGCGTCTTCGGTGATTGCTCGTTCAATTGGCGCAGGCAATCACGAAGGTGCAAGTCGGCTCGCAACACATAGCCTCATACTCGTAGCCTTGACTATGTCTGCGCTGTCACTGGTCGGCTGGCTGTGCATCGACCCACTGTTTCGAACACTGGGGGCTACTGAGAGCGCGTTGGTTCTGATTCATAGCTACCTGGACATCTACTATCCGGGAACGGTCTTGTTCACCGTTACTATGGTGGCAAGCAGCATCATGCGGGCGCACGGTAGCGCAAACATCCCCGGGGCAGTGATGACGCTGGGCGCGTTACTAAACCTAGCACTCGATCCTTTTCTCATATTCGGCTGGCTCGGACTTCCCAGGCTCGAGCTTGCAGGAGCAGCGTTGGCGATGCTGTTAACGCGAATCGTCACCACAGGCGTGCTCTTGTACTACGTCTTCAAAGGTGACTTCGCTGAATGGAAGGCGCCGTTCGCTGGTTTCCGCTCTTCTGCTGCCAAGGTGTTGCACATAGGGTTGCCAGCTATGGCAACGCAGTTGATAGGGCCGGTGAGTGGCGCCGTGATTACGCGGCTGCTCGCATCGCACGGAGAAGTGGTGATTGCTGGCTTTGGAGTCGCGACAAGGCTGGAAGCGATGGCCGTCATGCTGTTTTTTGCGTTGTCCGGCAGCATCGGTCCGTTCGTTGGCCAGAACGCAGGTGCCAACCGGTTCGACCGTGTTCGCGAAGGCCTCAACGTATCCTACGCGTTCTGCATGATCTGGGGCGTTGCTGCCGCTGTGATACTTTATCTATTCGGTGGGTACTTCGCCTCGCTGATCGACAGCAAGGAAGCAACTGTACAAACCGCAGCACTGTACCTGGCTCTAGTTCCATGGAGCTATGGCCTCTGGGGTGTGCTGATGATGTCTTCCGCCTCGTTCAATGCCCTGGGCCGCCCCCTGCCAAGCACCGCGATGTCATTCATGCGGATGTTCATCCTGAACATTCCGTTGGCGTTGCTGCTCTCGCACTACTTTGGCTACCAGGGTATCTTCGCGGCCGTGCTACTGAGCAATACAATCATGGGAATAATTGGGTACGCCTGGCTAAACAGAATGATGATATCGAGTGATCATCCGGCGTCTCGTTAGCATCCCGGCCATCGTTCTTGCGACGCTGGTACTCACTACGATCAGCCCCATCGCATTGCCGCTGTCCCTGCTGATTTCACTGGTACCGGCCAGTCGAGGTGCATTTCGAACATACCTGTTCGCTCTGGGGTACCTTTGGTGTGAATTTTTCGGGCTATTGTCACTGCTTCTGGTTTGGATCTTCATCCGCAACCCCGAACGGTTCCTCCGAGCCAATCGCCGCATTCAGGAGGCTTGGGCGACGTCACTTACCACACTCGGCGTGAAGTGCTACTCGCTCGATATTCAGGTATCCGGCGCAGAGTGCCTGAGCGGAGACGCGGCCATTGTGTTGCCTCGTCACACCAGCATCGCAGAAACGGTGCTCCCACTCGTGTACTACGCCATACCGCAAAAATTCGACCTGCGATATGTCATGAAACAAGAACTACTATGGGACCCCTGCCTCGATGTGGCGGGCAACCGGATTCCCAACCTGTTCATCGATCGGCATGGCCCAGACAGTGAACACGCCTCGCAGTTGATTGGTGATCTCACTAGTACGTTGGGGGCGCGGGAGGGGCTCGTGTTCTTTCCCGAAGGCACGCGGTTTACCCCCCTCAAACGTCAGCGCCTGCTGGGGAGCGGCAAGTCTATCGCCGACATGGCGAAGCGCTACGACGACCTGCTACCTCCCAGGCTTGGCGGCACGCTGGCCATACTGCAAGCCAATCCAGGTAGAGACCTGATTTTTCTCGCACATGCCGGCTTCGAAAAATCCTCGCAAGTGATCAACCTGCTCAACGGAAGCTGGGTCAAGAGCAATGTCCAGCTTCGCTTTTGGCGGGTGCCATACGCGCAGATCCCAACCGACGCACCCGGCCAGACGCTGTTTATCGAGCAACAGTGGGCGCGCATGCAGGTAGAAGTAACGGCGCTTAACAGCTAATCCTTTCTTCTTTACCATGCGCCCATTCTTCATCCCGTGGACTGCCGATGAGCGACCTCGCATTTCTTGGTGCCGCAGAACTGGCTCGGAAGATTCAGGCACGCGAAATCTCTGCGCGAGAATTGCTGCAGCACTACCTGAGCCGCGTCGACCAATTCAATCCCGCACTGAACGCTGTCGTCGTCGATCGGCGTGAGCACGCTTTGCGCACCGCAGATGCACTGGATGGCGCGGCCTCGCCGGTCGGGCCCTTTCACGGGGTGCCGATGACGATCAAAGAGTCTTACAACGTCGCCGGCTCAGCCACAACGTGGGGCAATCCGAGCTGGCGCGACAACGTAGCAGACGAAGACGCAGAGGCTGTTAAAAAATTCAGGCGGATGGGCGCGAATCTGTTCGGCAAAACGAATGTGCCCTTAGCGCTAGCGGATTTTCAAAGCTACAACGACATCTACGGCACCACCAACAACCCCTACGATCACAGCCGAGTGCCCGGCGGCTCTTCCGGTGGCTCAGCCGCCGCCCTCGCTGCAGGCCTAACCGGCCTCGAAGCGGGTTCGGACATTGGTGGCTCCATTCGCAACCCCGCCCACTTTTGCGGTGTGTTCGGCCACAAGCCAACCTGGAATCTGGTGTGGATGCGCGGCCACTCTCCGCCAGGCGACATTCGTGCGGCCCCCGACATATCGGTGATTGGCCCGATGGCTCGCACCGCCGAAGATCTCGATATCGCGATGCGCCATCTAGCAGGTCCAGACGACATCATGGCGCGGGGTTACAAGCTCGACCTGCCTTCGCTCGATGGCGGGTCGGTTCGAAATCTGCGCGTGGCC
>JAUIED010000054.1 GCA_030428905.1 Gammaproteobacteria bacterium | reverse complement strand
AAATATTGCGGCCCTACCAGGTCGAGCATCGTCATGCCGTCGTAGCAAATCATGGCGATCTTTTCCGTCCCTTGCATGCGCATTCCCGGGTACCGCATGAGATCTGTATGCGCTGCGGCGGAGATATCCAGCGCATTCTCCCTGCTGCTTCCGAACGGATAGGAGTCTGCTTGTGAAGATCGCACTCCTGCTGCCGCAGCCAAGAAGGGAACAATAGCGCTCAAGCGAAGCAGTGCCCGTCTGGATGTATCCATCATGTATTCTCTCAATGTGACCCCAGCGAGAGTCAGCCATACCTTCTACCCAGCGAAACAGACTCTAACCGAAGCCGCTTAACGTGTGCGGCATCGCGACAATCTGTCGCATACCCGGCGTCGCGCGGGTGGCGATAATTCGCAGCTTTGGCGAGGAGACATACCTGGTGCTTTCAGCAAGACATTCTCTCTTGGTCGCAGCTTTCGCACTGCTTCCGGCAGGCGGACACACCGTCGGCCTGGGCCAATCCAGGCATTCGAGTACCATCGAAGAAATCGTCGTTGTCGGAACGCGAACGGCAGGATCGGCCACAGCCGTTGGTGCGGACGCAGCCAGAGACGAGCTATCCCGCATTCCCGGGGCAATCGGCTTCGTTGAAGCGGAAAACTACGCGGACGATTTTGCCCAGAGCATTGGAGACACGCTCGTGTTTACGCCCGGGGTTTTCGCCGACACATCGGCTCAACGGGAAAACCGAATCTCCGTAAGGGGTTCCGGGTTGAACTCCAGCTTCGAACGACGTGGCGTATCCCTGTTTCGCGACGGTATTCCGATCACGCGCGCCAGCGGTTCGACCGAATTTCAGGAAGTAGACCCGAGAACGATTCAGTACATCGAAGTGTACAAAGGTGCCAACGCACTTCGCTACGGAGGAAGTGCGCTCGGCGGCGTGATAAACATGATAACGCCTACGGGACGCACGACGCCGTACCAGATAGAAGCTCGACTGGAAGGCGGCAGTTTCGATACGCGGCGGGGTAGCGTATCGATTGCAAATGCGTGGGATCAGGTTGATGTGTACGCCGCATATACACGACTCACCAGCGATGGATTCAGAGATCACAGCGCGGTAGACAGCCACTATGCATTCACCAATGTCGGCTGGCAGATCAATGATCGCATTGAAACCCGCACCTACCTGACGGTACTTCAGGATCACTTTGAGTTGGCTGGAAGCCTGTCGCTCGAAGGCGCACTCAAAGATGAAACCAGGGCCGGACAACCAGTGACTATTGGCCCGTTCTTCCCGGGCGGCCCGGTGACAGTACTGGATCCAGGCCCCATCGCAGATGACTGGGACAGAAACCTGGATGTCGTGCGCCTGTCGAATGTCACATCCGTTGATCTGGCAACCTGGTCGATAAACGGAGGGCTTTGGTATAGCACACGCAAGCTTGATCATGCGATCACGCGCTTCGCTGGGATCATTGACCAAAACGAGGACGAATGGGGTGTATTCCTGCGAGCAAAAGGCAGTTTCCCGCTGCATGGCAGGCAGGCGGAATGGACAGTCGGGATCGAAACCAACAAAGCCTGGAACGATGCACGGACATGGGCGAACGCCGGTGGCCACCGTGGTGCGCTGCGCTCCGAATCAGAGCAACTGTCCTGGAATGGCCTTGCGTTCGCGCAGATTGATCTGCCAATTACATCCGATTTGAATGCCGTGATCGGTTTGCAGGCCACCCGCAGCAGCCGCGAAAACCGGGCCTTCTTCGGAGACACTTCCGGACGGGTCATAAACTCCCAGCTCAATCCGCGTCTCGGCGTCCTGTGGTCTCCACAGGAGAACGTTGCCTTGTTCGCCAATATAAATCGCGGGTTCGAGCCTGCCAGCATGGCTGATCTAACGGCGGGAGGCGCGCTGGATTTTACGCCTCTTAAAGCACAATCCGCATGGACCGCTGAGATCGGCTCAAGAGGTCAATTTGGTCCAGTGTCATGGGACGTCGCTTTGTACCAGAGCAAGATCAAGGACGAACTGCTGGACTACGGTGTGGCGGGAGCATTCGGGTTTCTCTCGTTCACCGACAACGCCAGCGATACGTTGCATCGGGGTATAGAAGCTGGTCTGGACATTCGGTTATTCGATACTACATTTGCCAGGCGAGGACTTTCGCTGCTATGGCGGCATATCTGGTCTTTCAACGACTTTCGTTTCGACGACGACCCGATCTACACAGACAATCGCCTTGCGGGAGTGCCTCTACGCCTGTACGTGAGCGAATTGCGTCTGAGCGCGAATCGTGGCTGGTACTTCTCCGTCAACACGCGCGTGGTTCCTGAGGGTCCGTGGGTAGACTTTGCAAACACAACGCGATCCCCGGACTACACGCTGTGGGGTGTGACCGCAGGCTGGGACATAGATGACGGAGTTCGCATCTTCATTTCCGGCGAGAACATCACCGACAAACGCTATATTTCCAACACGGGTACGAACGCCAATCAGGCACTGGAGCGAAGCAGACTCTACACACCCGGTCAGGGACGGGCCTGGTTCGGCGGCATCACGCTGCGACTGTAATGGCAGCTGACGAAAAGGGAGTGAGGATGTCGGGTAACGCATCGGAAACAAGCCGGCGCGAGCCGCCTTCTACCAACGCCATGGCCATCAGCCGACGCGGTATCAGAGTAGCCGTGCTTCTGCACCGTGTTCTCGCCTGGATCGGCGGTTTTGGCGTGATCATATGGGGGCTGTCCGGCCTGTTACATCCGATGATGACGACTTTCGGGCCGCAACCAGTGCTGCTGAAGCCACCACAGCAACCCCTGCAGCTGGAGGGCATGCTTGAGCCGGGCCGTATTCTCGCAGGTGCCAGCATTTCTCAGCCACTGGCGGTGCAGGTAGTCCCCGGAGAAACGCAACTGCTGCTACAGGTCACCGAGCAGGATCACACAGCACGGCGGTATTTCGACATCCACAGCGGTAAAGAGCTGCCAGACCACGATCGGCTTTATGCCGAGTATCTTGTTCGCCACTACCTTGGGTTGAAAGCGGACATGGATTTCACGAGCCGCTCAGTGCTGCAGACCGATTTTGATCTTGAGTACCCTCAAATCAACAGGCAGCTACCGGTGTGGCGAGTCGACCTGACAGGTGCGGTGAACCTCACTGCCTACGTGCACACGGAGACAGCGACGCTTGCGGCCCTCAACAACGATTTCAAACGCTATGTGCAGACAGCATTTCAACTATTGCATACATGGAACTGGTTGCCCGATCAGGTCGCGTGGGTGCGGGTGGGGATCATCACGCTGTTCGTCGGTGCAATTTTCAGCATGGCTATCAGCGGCATCGTTCTTCTGGTGAAATTCTCTCGCAAAGGGAGCGTGCCCGGATTGCGAGGTGCGCACAGGCTAGGAGCGTGGTGTCTCGCACTACCGATGCTCGCGCTGTCCTCAAGCGGCCTGTATCACCTCTGGCTTACCGCATTCGACCCACCCGAGTCGTTTCTGCGGCATGCACTTCCTCTAAGCCCGGCTGACATGCACCTTCCATTTGGTGATCAATGGAAAGAGCTATCACACAATCTGGACGTCAATCGGGTCAGCATCGTTCGCAACGCCGAAGGCATCGTACTTTACCGGCTGCAGATACCGTCGGCCGAACGTTTGCCATCCTCCGCGAGGGAGGTGCGCAACGCTCGTTTCGACGGTGTCACCGCAACGGGTCCCGCCCTCTATCTTCAGGCGTCGTCCGGGCAGCCGTGGCTTCCAGGAGACCAGGAACTAGCCATTCAGATTGCCTCATCCACCATTCAGGCACCCCGGGAAGTTCTGCAGCGCGCTGAAACTGTTCGCAGGTTTGGCGTGGAGTACGACTTCCGCAACAAGCGACTACCCGTCTGGAGGCTCGAATACGGTGCACCGGTGAACGCGGTGTACTTCGTGGATACCGCCAACGGCGTACTGGTAGACGCCATCGAGCGCCACGAGATGCCTGAGAGACTGAGCTTTTCGTTTCTGCACAAATGGAATTTTCTAATGATGCTAGGCAGGCCCACGCAGAATGCCGTGGTCGTATTGATAGTGCTGGCCGCGGTGATACTTCTCGGGGGCTTCGGTCTGTCCATTCGCTGGAAGCGCAGGACACGATCCGCCTGAGCTAGAGCCCGGAGGGTCGCTTGCGCAGTTTCCGCTGCAGAGTTCTACGGTGCAGGCCGAGCATTCGAGCCGCCTCAGAGATGTTTCCTTCACACGCGAGAAGCGTTCGCTGGATGTGCTCCCATTCGATGTGGCTCAACGGAGTGGGGTTCGTCGGCACTGCAGAAAACGGTGTTTCCAGTTCCATCGAAAAAGCAGCGAGTATCTCTTCGACGTCTGCCGGTTTGGTGAGATAGTGCGCGGCCCCGAGCTTGATAGCCTGCACTGCGGTAGCGATGCTCGCGTAGCCGGTAAGCACGACGATTCTCACCGCTGGCATGGCTTCCAGTATCGGCGCAATCAATTCAAGTCCTGAGTCGCCAACCAATCGGAGATCGAGCACAACGTGAGACACCTGCGTTCTGCCGATCAACGCAAGCGCAGCGTCTCCATCAGCCGCGACATATACCGTCATCTCTCTACGGCGCAACGCTGCAGCCAGTGCCTCGCGAAAATCCTCATCGTCATCAATCACCAGGCACGTGTCCGTCGTGTTGCTCATGAGACTCTCAACGCACGCAGCGGCAGATGGATTACCGCAACAGTCCCCCGCTTCTCTGTGTCAATGAGGTCAAGCGAACCGCCAAAGCGTTCGAGAATCGACTTCGACAACATCACACCGATGCCAAGTCCATCTTCTTTCGTCGATACTGGTTCTCGACCAAGACGCGCGGCGACTTCCTGTGGAATGCCACATCCGTCATCTCGCACCCTCACCTTGAGCAAGTCCGGTGTCCATTCGCATACAACACACACCGCGGTTTGAGCTGCCTGCGCGGCGTTGTCCATGATGTGAGTAATTGCCTGCGTAATTCCTCGGTCCACTACCAGCTGAGGAGCGGGATCTGAACCAGACTTTTGGTACTTCAGCGCAAGCGCGGGGTTGTTCCCCCTCCATCGGTCTATGACCTGGTCCAGGTAACTGTCAAGACGCACTGCAGCGCCGCTTTCTGCCTGCAGCGCACCCGCATCGGAGGCCATCGCCTGCAGTATCGATTTGCAGCGTTTCACCTGCTCCGAGAGCTTGCCTATCTGACACCGCGTTTCCGGGTCCAAAACAGCTACAGCAAGCTCACCCGTCAAAACCGAGATGGTGGCTAGAGGGGTGCCCAGCTCATGGGCGGTTGCCGCAGCCAGTGTGCCAAGAGCGGCGTATCGCTCCGCTTCAAGCGCCTGCTCCCGCAATCTTAATAACTCCGCATCCCGACGACGTGCATCACGCGCCAGACCTGCTACGAACATCGCCACACAGAACGCGGTCAACAGAAACCCGTACCACATCCCCCATATGTGTAGGTCGATCACACCTTCCATCGCATGCTGATGCGGCACGGGAACAAACATCAGCCCCGTGTAACAAAGGACCGAAAGCCCGGCGAGCAACACGGTGCCGAACATGGGTAAAGCCGCGGCACTGAATGCTATGGGGAGAAGAAAAAGGGAAATCAGCGGATTGAATGCGCTGCCAGTGAAGTACACGATACCTGTCAGAGCAACTACGTCAGCAGAAAGTTGCCACATGTAGCCTTTTTGGGTCAGCTTGCCCTGGCGGCTGGACATCCACCACGCGGCAGCCGTCAGCACACCCAGAGCAACGAGAATCATCGACACCGGGAACCAGGGTACCGTTACGCGGAAGACGGTATCCATGATCGCGAGCCCGAAAACCAACCCGCCTACAGCGCACAAACGCACCAGAAGCAGATAGTGAAGTATTGAATCCATGCGGGATGCCAGCGGTTTGCTGACCTAAACATATGGTAGATCAGGGTCTGCATCATCCCGCATCTGCTGCCAACACGGGATTTGCTGCGACAATATGTCGCAGAGCGAGCGCGTCAACCCCGCTGCGTCAGCAATCCACCTAGCCCCACTTCCATGTAAACGTCACGCGCACCGTACGCGGCTCCAGCGGATGCAGGTGCACATCCTCCACGCCGTCTGCCGGTTCACCTGCCAGGCGCGAGGCATAGAAGTAGGAGATATCGTCATCCTCCGAGTCAAGGGCATTGAACACGTCCAGGCGCCACTCAGCGTTGCCTACCTGGTATGCGGCTCCGGCGTTGACGAGAAAAGAACTCGAGGAGCGTACCGCACGATCCTCGGTCAGCGGCGCCTCGCCCAGCCAGCGTGCACGCATGCTCAGGGAAAGACCATTTCGCCATGCCGCGTTCGCCCCGAAAGTGGCGGTTTGCTCCACAGCTCCGGGTATCTCGCGCCCGCCTCCCTGATCGGTTTTGTAACGCGCGTCGGTTATGGTCCAGGCAGCGTTCAGCGCCAGCCAGTCGGTGGCCTGCCAGAAGAACGCCGCCTCGAATCCGTGACGTGTCGACCCGTCGTTGGCTTCTGTGGTGCCCGCATCTCCGACGTAGACCAGCTCCGAGTCCAGCTCCAACCAGAACGCATTCAATGTGGTGTTGAACGCCCGCCCATGCTCCAACCGCAGGCCGAGCTCACCGCCGGAGGAACGCACGAGCACCGGCACGTCATCGACGGCATCGCCGCTGAGGGGATCCACCGAAATTGTCGCACCGCGCACGTCGTTCGAATGAAACGCACGGCCATAGTTGAGGTACACCTCAGCGTTCTCCGCTATGCCCCAGGCAAGCGACAACTTCGGACTCAACAGCGTATCGCTGCCAGAGCCTGAGTTGGCGGAGCGAAACGCCTCAACGTCCCAGTCATACCAATCGCCGCGCAGTCCCAGCGTCGCCCTCAGGCGCTCGGCGATCTGCCAATGCGCCTCCACCCATGCACCTGCCGACAGCTCCTCCACGCGGTCGCGGCGCACCGTTGCCAATCGCTGTCGTGCCCTTGTGGCGAACAGACCGAGATCATCGATGTCGTCGAAACGGAATTCTCCACCCCAGCGCAGCCCCAGCCCGCCCGGCCGAACGGGATCGGGGTCCGTGCTTGAAAACTGCAGACCATACAGACGCCTGCCGTCCCGCTGTTCAAACTCATCGCCATCGTCGGGGTTTTCGAGGAAGTAGGTGAAGTTCGAGTAGAGGGTGAAATCGTAGTCCACGGCGTAGGCCTGCAATGACCAACGTTGCATATCCAAGCGGGCTGTCAGTGCCCAACGGGAGGCATCGCCGCCGAGATCACCGTCGACGAAGCCGAGCCGGTCAATCGTTCCGGAGCGAACAGCGCGCCGCGGTACCTGGTCCGTTGCGCGCCAGGTGCTGTCGTATCCCTGCAACGTGAGGCGCAGGCTGGCCGCACCGACCGGTGCCGAGTAGACGAGGAACAACTTGTGCTGCTCAAGATCTTCGTCGAGCTTCCAGGGACCGTCGTAGCGGCCAACATCCAACGCACCGGATAGGACTCCGTGCCAGACGTCCGCGGAACCTGCGGCGTAGCCGCGGCGGTAGCCATGCTCACCGAGCGTCACCGATGTCACCGGCGCTTCAAGCGTGTCGTACAGGCTGAAATCGACGCTCGCCGCCGAGGAGAAGTCACCCACGCGCACAGAGTGCGGGCCGCGCATGTAGCGCGTCGTCTGCACGAGTTCGGGAATCAGGAAATTGAGATCCAGATAACCCTGCCCGTGTCCGTGGGTGCGCAGGTTGACGGGGACGCCTTCAACGCTGACGGCAAAGTCCGTGCCGTGATCCAGGTTGAAGCCGCGGATGAAATACTGGTTGGCTTTCCCTGTGCCGGAGTGCTGGGTGGCCACCATCCCCGGCACGGCCTCTACCAGTTCGCCAACCCGCAGCATGGGCGGCAGTTGGATGTCATCGTAGCCCACGACACCTTCCGTCGCCGACACCGCCTGGCCGAGAAGTCGCTCTGCACGGCCGTAGACGACCACTTCTTCGAGACTGCCGTCGGCTCCGGACTCCGCGTGCCCTGACGCGCCCCAGATCGCGAGCAGCAAGCACAGACTATGCGCAGTGGTCAGTGTCTTCATCAGCAGCGGTTTGAGGTATCTTTCGGGATTCACAGGCTAAAAGGGTGCACCTGATCCGAGAAGGGATCGGTTTTCGATGAAAACGTTCCGCAGCAATCTGTCGAGCTGGCTCAAGAGAAGCGCTCCGACGCCAACGCTCGGGCCTAGAGAGCTCGATGTGCTGGATGCGCTCTGGCAGCACGATGCCGTGACCGCGCAACAATTGCATGGGATCGAGAAACTGCAACACGTCTCGCTGAACACCATCCAGAGCACCCTGGAGCGTCTGCGCGGCAAAGGTCTCGCCGAGCGCACCAAGCAGGGGCGCGCTTTTTACTACCGGCCCACACTTACGCGCGCGGAGCTGATCAGCCGCGTGCTGAAGGACCTGGCCCGGGACATCGGTCAGGGCGACCTCGCACCGATCATCTCCGGTTTCGCCGAGTTCGTGGCTGCAGACGACCCGGAGATGGGAAAAGAGCTGTTGAAGCTGCTGGACACTCCACGCAGGGAGCGCGACTGAGATGTCGGCCGCGCTCGTGCAAGGCGCCGGGATGATGCTCGTTGCCATGGCAACGTCCTCCATGCTCTCTGCTTGGTTGTACACGCCTTTTCGGCGTGCGGCGCGGCGGCTGTCTCCATCATCACGTTCTCTGGCTACGCTGTGCTATGCGCTCATCGCGCCCACAGTGGTGATAATCACGGCCCTCATCCAGTTCACGCCATGGATCGCGCAGATGCCGATACTGCCGCACTGCCATGACGGCGTGTGCGGCCAGCACAGCCCACTGGTTACCGTACAATCAGCGGGCAGCGCAGCACTTCTGGCGTTGGCAGGCATGTTTGCGACACTCTGTATTATCGGCGCCATGCGTGCGCTGCTGCTTGCCCAGCAGCGCCTGCGCACACTGTTTGCGCTCGGCCAAAACAAAACCGATCACGCCCGGCTGATCGTCGACACCAACCACCTGTTTGCCTGGTGCTGCGGTTTGCTGCGGCCGCGCATCGTGCTCTCTCGCGGTCTGCTTGAGGCGCTGACGAACGAAGAGCTGCAGGTTGTATTGACCCACGAAGAAGCCCACGCCGCTCGCTTCGATAACCTGCGCAATCTGGCAGCCCGATGGTCAACGGTGCTATGGCCGGCCTCTGTCCGCACCAGGATCTGCCAGGACCTGGCCGACGCCAACGAACGCGCTTGCGACGCCGCCGTGCGCAATCGTCTGCGGGATTCCAACCTGCTGCAGCGAGTGCTTGGCCTTCTCACCAGCGAAAACTGCTCGCCAGAGCGTTTCCTGCCAGGTGGTGACGATGTGGCGCACACGCGCTCTGCAGCACCCGCTGGCCTGATGCTGGCATCCCTGGGTCTGCTGCAGCTCATCGTTGCGTCGGCGGCCAGCCATGCAGTGATCGAGGTCGCCTCGCAGATCGGCGGCGCTGGCTGAACTGGCTACTGCACCTTTACGAACGCGCCAAAATCACCGGTCAGATAGCGACTCTCACCCATCCGCACCAGCGCAGCTTCTGCAACACCAAGCTCCTTGCGCGCCAGCAGTCCGCCACCCATATGCCACAGGTGGTGCGAACGCCTGCCAATCTCCGCAACCACGCCATGTCCATCGACGGTCATCTGCAGAGCCTGCGCCTGGCCGCTCAAAAGTTGCTCCACAGCGAAACGGCTGGCCACCGGGTAATAACGGCCGGCCCAGGATTGATCGAGGGTCACGGGGGGTGGCAGGGTACCCGTCTCGGGCGGGTTTCGTCCGGCGGTGAGCGCCCTTTCGATCACGCGCACCAGATCTCCAAGCAGCCGCGGGTTATCCACGTTGATGACCACCGCATAACCCACGCGCAGATCCCGCAACACGCCGTAGCGTGACCGATAGCCGTCTGCATCGCCGCCATGCCCATGCCAAATCCAACCATCGCGAACACGACCGTAGATTCCTGCGCCGTAGCCTACCGGCAACCCGGCAAGTGCATCGAGGCCTGTGTGCGGGCGCCACAGCCGCGCGTGCACCGACTCGCTCCAGGGTCGATCACGCCACCCGAGCAACGCCTGCAGAAGCTGCGACATCTCTTTAATAGAGGCGTTGAGCGCGCCAAAACCCCGAAACGTCATGTTCCAGTAGGGAATGGGCGTTACGCCATCGGCCTTGAACCCTCCAGGAAGTGCAGCAAGCGGGTCGAGTGACGCACCCGGCATGCCCAACGGCTGCAGCACCAGGCGCTCGAGTGCGTGAGCAAACGGCTCATCGGCCAGCGACTGCACGGCAAGCTCAGTGAGCCCCATCGTCGCATTCGAGTAGGAATGGGCGAGCCCAGGCTGCCAGCGCACGACCAGGGAATCGCCATGCTCCACCAGCGCCTGGGCCAGCGGCATGGCACGGTTGTCGTCGAATGCACGACCGCTGAGGTCCGGCAGACCCGACGTCATCTCCAGCAGATGCTCAAGCCTAACGGGGTATGCGGCAAAGGCGTTGCGCCAGGGCCGCTGTGGTACCACGTCAGACAATGGCGCCGCCAGGGAGACATTCGCCTCCTCGGCTGCTTTCATTAGGGCAAGCCCAGTAAATGTCTTGGTGATGGAGCCCCAACGAAACGGCGTGTCTTTGCGCACATCGCCACCAAACAACAGGTACCGCGCAGCGCCGTCATCGCCAACGACGACCACCGCAGTGGCCGGCACCCCTCCCTCCGCGATCAGCTTTCCGAGCGCGGTACGCAGCGCATCAGCAGCGCGCACGTCACCCGACAATAAAATGCCCAGCGCGCAGAATACGGTGAAGGTGGCGATCATCCTGTTCATGATGCTCGCCACGTTGCCAACACAGGCGCGAACGCACAACTACGACATCACGGTGTCGGACGATCTCCGGCAGGTGCACGTGCAGGCCGAACTCGACGGCGCCGCGGTACTGCGCGCCCGCCAGGGCAGAAGTCGCCGGTTGCACAGCGCCACCACCTGCGAAGGAAAACCGCTGGATGCGCGGCGCAATCGAATCGATCCGAACGGTGCAACCTGCCTGCGCTACACCCACAGTCTCGAGGCGGTAGACGAGCGTTTCAGCCCGGCGGACGTCCTCACCACCACCACCAGCGAGTGGCTCTGGCTGCCGCGCTTTGAAGACAATGCATCCGTCAACATCCGCGTGCATCTGCCAGAGGGCATCAACGCCCATCTACCCTTCGACCAGGCTGGCGACCACTACGTGCTTCGCGCCTCACCCGGCAGCAGCCGTGGGCTGGCGCTGTTCGGCAGGTTTGCAAGCACGCAGATCGTCCTGCCGGATACGCAGCTACGGGCATCGCTGATCGGTGCACATGGACAGGAACAGAAACTCACGCGATGGCTCACGGCTGCGGCGATGGATGTCTGGCAGATTGGCGAGCGCTTTCCCAACCCGCAGGCGTCGGTGGTGGTTGTCGACGTTCCAGGCAGCACCGGCGAGGCGGTGCCATTCGGCCACGTCATACGCGACGGAAGCGAGATGGTGCGCTTCTTCGTGCAGGCACAAAGTAGGGAGGCGGCGCTGCTCGGCGACTGGACTGCCACCCACGAGTTCGCGCACCTGTTGCTGCCCTACGTACGCGAGAAGTGGATATCCGAGGGGTTCGCCAGCTACTACCAGAACGTATTGCTGGCACGGCGCGGCGTGTACAGCGAAGCGGAAGCCTGGCGACGGCTCACCCATGCATTCGCTCGCGCTCGCGAGATCGACAACCCGCCGAGCCCCAACGACACCGAGCACGATGAGTTCTGGCGGGTTCGCATGCTTATCTACTGGTCAGGTGCGGCGCTGGCACTCATGGCTGACACCGCGTGGCGCGCGCAGGATGACACCAGCCTGGATGCTGCACTTGCGCGGTTAGGCAGGTGCTGCCTGCCGTCACCAGACACCTGGAGCGGGCAGGCGTTATTCTCACGATTGGACGCATTGAATGGCGCGCCGAGGCTGCGTGCTCTATACGATCGCTACGCTGACTCTCCTGGCTTACCTCCCGTAGAAACGCTATACCCAGCGCTCGGCATCCGAACGGATGGAAGCAGAATCACGCTCGACGACGCCGCGCCGCTGGCTGCCGTGCGCCGCGCCATCATGGGCCGCGAGTAGCCGGATCCGGATTGGTGTTGTCGGCAAACCAGCTCATCAGCCACGTTCTGAACTGGCGGGCGGGTTCGCTGAGCGGACGATCCTCTGCGCTCACCAGGTAGTACGCGTAGCCGGCTTCCACGGAGACCTCGCTCACCTGCACGAGTTCGCCTGCGGCGAGCTCATGGCAAACGAGCTGCCTGCCGACCAGCGCCAGTCCTTCAACGCCGGCGCGCAGAGCGCGCAGCAGCACCAGCGTGTCATTGAATCCCCGGGTGGTTTTCGGTTCATGATCCTGCAGGCCGGCGGCGGCGAACCACTCACGCCACTCGGTGGGATTCTCAAGATCATAAAGCAGCGCCATACCTGCAACAGCAGCTTCATTGCCGAGCAGCTGGTGGCGCTGCGCGAACTCCGGCGCAGCCACTACGACAAGCCGATCCACGCACAGCTTCTCGCTCCTGATGCCGGGCCATCCTCCATTGCCGCAGCGCACACCGATGTCGATACCCGCGGCCGCAAAGTCCACCAGACGGGTGGTGGTCTCCATGCGAATACGCACCTGAGGATGTCGCTCCTCGAAGTCCAGCAGCGCCGGCAGCAGACATTGCGCGGCAAAGGACGCGTTGCAGGTAACTGACAACTCCGCCTGATGCGGTTGCAAACGGGCCTCCTGCAACTGTGCATCGATCTCCCGCAGCGCCGGTGCAACCCCTCGGTACAGGCGCCTGCCCGCTTCCGTGAGCACCAGCTCGCGCGGCTGACGGTCAAACAGCTTCGTGCCCAGATATTCTTCGAGTTTGCTCACCTGCTGACTGACCGCACCCTGTGTCACGTGCAGCGCTTCGGCCGCACGCGTGAGGTTGCCGTTCTGTGCCACCAGCACGAAGTACCGCAACGCGTTCAGGTTCGCCTTCATTAGCCGTTCTGCTCCAATCCTTAAGAAAGTCTCGGTGTTATCCACCGGCGCCGCTCTCGACAATGTAGCAAAGCACTCGGAACTACACAGATCATGCTGAGGCTCGGCACCTTCCAATACGACCCACTGGCCGGAGAGCTCTGGCTCGGCGGCCGCTGCACACGACTGGAGCCGAGGGTAGCGCAGGTGCTGAACCTGCTCATCGAGCACCAGGGCCAGGTCGTTTCCCGTGCGGCGCTGCTGGACGCAGTCTGGGGCGGTCGGGCCGTGGTGGATGAAGTCATCACGCGCTGCATTGTGCAGCTTCGCCGTGCGTTCGAAGATCGGCCACCGCACCGCTACATCGAAACGCTGCACAAGCGTGGTTACCGCTTCACGGCACCGGTAACGGACGACCAGGCACGCCAGACACCCGCAGCAGCCGCTGACGGCCTCCACGCTGCGCGTCCCGCACATTGAGCACACGTGCACGCCCATCCGGCAGAATCAGGATCATCGGCACGCCCAGCTGCTGCACCAGCTTGACGTCCTCAAACGAGAACCGCTCCCGCAGCCAACCTGGCCGGCCATGCGTATGCCAGACCGCGATCAACCGCTGCCCGGTTCCCACGCGCAACCGGAAACCATCCTCACCGGCACAGCCTCTGAAGAACGTCATCGTGTAGCCGTCTTTCCCCCGCGTCAGCGTCCCCACAAACTCCGTGTCTGTTCGCACGGATTCCGCCCCGACTCTCTCGTGCGCAAAACCAAGCGCGCGCGTCACGGAGTCAAAACCGTGCTCAACGCCGATCGGTTGCACATCGCAGATCGCATGTCCGGCAGATGCGATACCCAGCAGGATAAACCCCAACCATCTGCCCATTGCGCGCTCCGTACACCTCGCTTGGAATGCAGTCTGCGAAAGCGGCGCACCAGATAACCGACGGAAATCCGAGGAAAAGAGAATGAAGTGGGAACGAGTCAGGTTGGCGGGTAGATTGGCGGATAGATTGGAGCCGGTGACCTTTTCCTGACTGGAGCACGCAAACATGACCGACCACGACGCCATCCATCGCCTGCTGAACGGCTACTGCTTCTGCATCGACCTGGCACGCTTCGACGCCTTTGCCTTGCTATTTACCGAGGACGGCGAGTGGGGCTTCGAAGGGGCGCAATATCGCGGGCGCGAGGAGATTCGCGATTTCTTCGACACGGTAATCGTCTACGACGACGGCACGACCAAAACCAAACACACCACGTCCAACGTGCAGATCGACGTGGACAAAGACGCTGGAACGGCCCGGGCGGAAAGCTACGTGACGGTCTACCAGGCCACCGATGCTTTTCCAATCCAGCCCATATTCAGCGGCCACTACTTTGATGAATGCGTGCGGCTGGATGGACGCTGGCACTTCCAACGACGCACGATCCGTCACGGCTTGCGCGGAGATCTTTCACACCACATCCGGGGATGAAGCCAAGCACCGTGCTCAGTCGCGGCGCCAGCGCATCCGTTGCAGGGCCACTTCGCCAAGCGGCGTCTTGCGTTTGACGCGCAGGCTTTCGGCCCACTCGGCGGCAAAATCGCGCTGCATGCGCAGGTTGATCATGGCCGTCACGCTCATGGCCACAATCGCGCCCACACTCGCCAGCAGCATGTCC
This sequence comes from Gammaproteobacteria bacterium, assembly GCA_030428905.1. GTDB lineage: Bacteria > Pseudomonadota > Gammaproteobacteria > Pseudomonadales > Azotimanducaceae > SYFY01. Next base: position 11,960 of record JAUIED010000054.1, on the reverse strand, counting down.
TTGTGCGCATCCCATACATCACCCTGTGTGCCGAGATAGGCCACTCCCAGGTCGCCGCCAAAAAACTCCGCAGCCCCCCACTCGAAGAGCTCGAACAGCATGGAGGTCGACATGGTCAGATCCAGCGGCAGGAAGTAGCCCCAGAATCCACGCACGCCGACCACCCGTAAGAACACCTCACGAATGGGGTACGCGAGAAGCAGCCCATAACCGAAGTGGATGACGCGATCGAAGTGGTTACGCTCCCAACCCATCATATCGTTGAAGGTGCTACCGGTGAGGCTCTGCCACCAGACATCGTAAGGCACCTCGGCATAGGTGTAGTGCGCACCCACTTCGTGAAGGCAGAGGAACACAAACAGCAACGTGTAGGAGACTTTGGACAACGGCAGGGCACGATAGGACGCCGCCAACACCACCAGGCACAAACCCACCAGAACGTTTTCCAGCGCCCAGTCCGCGCGATCGTGAGGTTCAATGGCACCGAGAACGAACACCACCGCAAACACCCCAAGCAGCACAAGCACATAAGCACCGTGCCTCATGAGGCGATCAACCGGTAAAATGTTTTCAAACCCACCCCTTAAACGATGAATCGGCGCCGCGCCGCGGTACCATCTGCCCATGAAGTGGTTACTCTATCCAATCCTGTTCGTGCTTGCGTTGCTCGCGGTGCTTGCGGCTCTAACGCGTTTCGCACCGGCAACCGTCATCGACATCGTCAATCGCCTGCAATCGCAGGCAAATATCGAAGCGGATGCGCCCACAGTGCGCTATATGCCTCTGTCTGTGAATCTGCAGGGCTTGACGGTTGCCGGGGTGGGCTTTGATATCAAGTCGAAAGCGCTGGCGATGCATGCAGACCTTTCGGCCTGGCTGCGCGGGGAGCCTTTCTGGTCCTTGGCTGGCGACGAGCTCATCGTCACTACGTCGCCAACCGCAACTGCGTCAGAACCATCACGGCAAGACAGCCCGTCACCGCTCGATCTGTCACCGCTGTTCGGCATTGAACGCCTGACGATCAAATCCCTGCAGGTGGCCGACCAGACGCTGGCGGTCGCCGCCCGCAACGCAGACGGCGCGTTCACCGCCGAGGTGGCGGGCACAATCGGTGATGTGAAGCTGCGGCTCGGCCGCGCGCACCCGCATGCGTTGAATCTCGACGCAGCGTTGGCCGACGATGTATCTATCGCCGGCGATGGTCTGCTGGCAACGCAGCAGGAATTGCAGCTCAATCTGAAAGATCTCGAGCTGCGAACCCCCGAATTTGCCGCGTCTGAAGTAAGCGGCTCGATCACCTGCGCACATGCGCTGGACCAATGTACGCTCACAGGCCTGTCCGCACAGATCGAAGTGTCCGGCAACGAACCGATCGATGTGACGCTCGACGGAGAATTGTCCAGCGCGGCAGACCTGTACGCAGCCTCTCTCAAGGGCCAAGCAGGCGCGTTGTCGGTCTCCGCATCCGCGGAAATGCTCGCCGCCGATGCCGGTGAATTCGAGCTGGAGCTACAAGCAGAAACCTGGCCCGCGTTCCTGCCGACCGCGCTGTATCAACCGGCCGAGCTCGCCCCCTTTTCGGCGCAGGCCAAGGGCACAGCTCAGAGCGGCAAACTGACGCTGTCTTCAGCGCAGATACGCACGCCGAGCCACGATGCGACGCTGACCGCAGCGCTCACCATTGCGCCGACCATAGCTGTCGAAACAACCATCCGCGCCAAGCGGATCTACGTTCCTCTGACCGGGGAGCATCCCACACCTACGCCTGGGGAGCCGCCCGCCGAGCCGCCAGCAGAAACTGGCACTACGGGCCCGCTGCTGAGTGATGAAGCCCTCGACTGGTCCTGGCTGGCTGACCTCACGGCACATGTGGACATCACCGCAGATACGCTTGAATTGCAGTCCGCAGCATTCACTGACTTCTCCGTGCAGGCGCAAGCCGCGGACGGTGAGATTGCGCTTACAGCGCTCGACGGGCGGCTCGGCGAAGGCGGCTTCTCCGGCAGTGGCTCGCTTGCCCAGCAAGCGGAAGGGGCTCGAGCAAACCTGCACTTCGAACTCTCCAAGGTAGCGCTGGAAGCGTTCGGCTTCGTGCCAACCGAGGAGCTCACCGGCGGCCTCACGGAAGTGTACGTAGATCTGTCGACTTCCGGCGCCAGCCCGAAAGACATGGGGGCCAACGCTACGGGGGAGATCTACCTCATCGTCGAAGACGCAATGCTGCAGAACGATCTGATCGAGATCGTCGGATCGGACCTCGTGATGCAGGCGCTGGAGAAACTCAACCCATTTGTGAAAGACGATCCAACCACAGAGTTGGCCTGCGCGCTGGTGCGGTTTAAGGTGGCCGACGGTGTGCTCGAGAGCAAGGATGAGCTGGTCATGGAAACCGGCAAGATGGAGATATCCGGTAGCGGTAACGCCAACCTCCTGACCGAGGGGTTGAAGATCACCTTCACCCCAACGGCCAAATCCGGTGTGGGCATCAACGCCGGCAGCCTGGTGTCGTTTCTCGCCGTGGGCGGCACCATCCGCGAACCGGGGCTCACTGTGGATGCGCTGGGCACACTGAAAACCGGAGCGACGGTCGGCGCGGCGTTGTCCACCGGCGGCGCTTCACTCATCGCCGAAGGTCTTCTGAAACGCGCGATGAACGCAGGCTCTGCCTGTGAGGCATTCCGCCAGCGACGCGAAACGGGCAGCGAGAGCTGATGCACGCCTGCCCGGTATGCGACACGTTGTGGCGTATGGAAGGCGCGCCCCAGAACAGCTCCCTGTACTGTCCCCGTTGTGACCATTGTCTGACCACGCAACGCGCTCGCGGCTTTGAAGCAGCCCTGGCGTGTTCCTTTGCTGCACTCGTGTTGCTATCCGTGTCTGCCACTCACCCGTTTCTGACGTTTTCCGCTTCGGGCAAAGAAACCTCCATGACGTTGCTCGACAGCGCGCTAGCCCTGTTCCGTTACCGGGAGGACGTACTCGGCGGCATCGTGTTCACGCTGATCTTCCTGGCACCGGCACTGTTGCTCCTGTCACAGTGCGCACTGCTCGTACTGCTGCGCCAGCAGAAGGTCTCAATCTGGACACCACGCCTGGCGCGTATGGTGCATGCACTGAAGTCGTGGAACATGATCGAAGTCTTCCTCGTAAGCGTGTTTGTGAGCGCGGCAAAACTCGCCTCCATGGCGCAGCTTGAGCTCGGCATCGCTTTCTTTTCTTTCGTCGGATTTACGCTCTGCACGCTGACCGCGATCTATCTACTCGATGATGTACAGCTGTGGCGCCAGATCGAGGCACAAACCTCATGAGGACCGCGGCGAGCGCTGGCCTCGTGGCCTGCTTGCGTTGCACACGCACCTGGCCGGCAGAGACTCAGCGCTGCGGGCTCTGCGACAAGCGCCTGCATCCGCGCATACCACACAGCCTGCAGGCGACAACCGCGCTCCTGCTGACCGCCGTGGTCTGCTACCTGCCTGCCAACCTGCTGCCCATCATGCAGACCACGCAGCTCGGCCAGACGCAGTCCAGCACCATCATCGGAGGTGTTCTCGTGCTCTGGGAATACGGTGCGTATCCAACCGCACTGGTGATCTTCGCGGCCTCCGTGGTGATACCCGTGGCAAAGCTCCTGGCGCTCGGATGGCTGAGCTGGACCACTGCGCGCCGCCATAAGGTACCTGCAGACAGGCACAGCGCGCTGTTCCGCACGGTGGAACTCATCGGTAGCTGGTCTATGGTCGACGTGTTCGTGGTTGCCCTGCTGGTCGCCCTGGTGCGTATGTCGGGGATTCTCACGATCGCCCCGGGGCCCGCGGCTCTCGCGTTCTGCGGGCTGGTCGTCTTCACCATGCTTGCCGCGCGCGCCTTCGATCCTCGCCTTGTGTGGGACCGTGCCGCATGAACGACCCGGTGATCAAGCCCGTGAGCCGCTTGTCCGCTGTGTGGATAGTGCCCATCGCAGCGGTGATCATCGCCGCGTGGACACTGATTCAGCACGTGCTGTCTCAAGGGCCGGAGGTACGTATCACATTTGCCAATGCCGCCGGTCTCAAGGCCGGCGAAACGCAGGTGCGCCTGCTCGATGTCGAGATCGGCCTGGTCGAGGAGGTGCAACTTGCGGAGAATTTCGACGAAGTTCAGGTCATCGTCCGGCTGGCTCCCAACACCTCCAGGCTTCTGACTGAAGACGCACAATTCTGGGTAGTGCGGCCGCGCATCGGCAGCCAGGGAATCTCAGGCCTTTCCACACTGCTCTCCGGCGCCTACATTGAGCTTGCGCCTGGTAGCGGCCAACCCGGCCGGCGTCAGTATCGCGGGCTGGACGATATGCCCCTCACACCGCCCAGCACACCGGGTCTGCAGTTTCGCCTGCTGTCGAACGGCTCGGCGTCCGTCAACGTCGGCAGCCCGGTGCTGTACAACGGGTACGAAGTCGGCCGGGTGGAAAGTATCGAGCTCGACGAAAGCGGAAAGACGATTCTGACCGCGTTTGTCGACGCCCCATATGATGATCTGATCACCACCGCAACACGCTTCTGGAACGCCTCTGGTGTCGCCGTGGATTTCGATGGGCAGGGCGTGAAACTGCGCACCGAAAGCCTGGAATCTCTGCTCACCGGAGGCGTAGCCTTCGCGTTTCCCGACGGCAGCAGTCTCGGCGAGAAAGTGCAGGACGGCGTGCTGTTTCTGCTGCATGAGGACAACCAGGCCGCGATGCGCAATCCTCACATGTACGCTGAGGAGTACCTTCTGCTGTTCGACAGTTCCGTACGCGGCCTTCTCGCCGACGCGCCGGTAGAATATCGAGGCATGCGCGTCGGCACCGTGCTGCAGGTTGGCCAAGACAACGGTTCCGTCGATATCTGGTCCAGCAACGATGGCTCGATTCCCGTGCACATCAGCATCGAATCCGGCTGGCTTGGGGAGGATACGGAAGCAGACACCGAGGCACTCACGCAACGGCTCAGTCGCGCGGTCGATGAGGGACTGCGCGCGAGCCTGGCGATCGGCAATCTGCTGACGGGAAGCCTATTCGTTACGCTCGACTACCACGAGGACGCAGAGCCAACGAACATCTCGGAGCGCGACGGAGTGCCCGTGCTGCCCACGCGCTCAACTGGACTCAGTCAGATTGAAGACAAGGTGGTGGCGCTACTCAACAAGCTGCAGGCCCTGCCCCTGGAAAATACGCTCACGGCCGCAACGGGCGCACTCAGCAATATGGAGTCATCGCTGGCGGACGCAGGCTCAACCCTTGAAACCATCGACAAACTGCTGGCCCAGGACAGCACTCAGGCGCTCCCGGAGCACCTGACCGACACGCTGCAGGAGGTGCAGACCATGCTGCGAAGCCTGGGGAGCGATGCGCCTCTCAGATTGGAACTGGAGAGCGCACTGCAGGAACTCCAACACACGCTGAACAACGTCAACATGCTCATCGACACCTACGAGCAGAAGCCGAACGCGGTTATCTTCGGAGGATCGCCCGGAGTTGACCCCACACCAGGCGGAGACCCATGACGGCAATGAAACAGTGGTTCCGCGCGCTGACAATACTGCTTGCCGGTTGCGCCGCCGATCCAGACAGCACCACGTACTACCTGCTTTCTGATACGCAGGTGCCGACACGACAGTGCAGCGCGCAACTCGGCACGGTCTCGATGCCTGGATATCTGAACAAATCAAACATTGCTGTTCAGGGCTCAGGCAACCAGCTCATCTACGCGAATACGCATCGCTGGGCCGAACCGCTCGCCAGCAGCTTGAAGCGCGAGTTGCGTGCCTGCCTCGGCAATGGTGAAAAGCCCATCGTTGACGTTTTCATCGACCATTTCCATGGCGCAACGAACGGCAGAACCGTGCTCGCAGGGTCGTGGCGCATACGGGGTGCAGACGCTGCTCAAATACATAGCGAGACGCTTGCGCAGCAAGGTGTTGGCTACGACGCCATGGTAGACAGCCAGCGGACACTGATTCAGGGCCTGTGCAGTCAGATCTGCAGCAACCTGGAACAGGCGGAGTCTCAATCTCAACCATAGGCGCTGCCGTGGGCAACGTTTCGAGACGCCGTTCGCATCAATGATGCGACTCGTTCGCTATGTTGGCATGTGGACGTCAACGGACCGTCACCACATCCATGTTTCGCCTGCTTACTATTGTCGCCCTGTTGTCGTGTGCATCCGCGCACGCGTGGCGTCTGGAAGCGGGTGAGGCAACGTTCAACTCGACGTACGTTACCGCGCCCACGTTTACACCAGTGGTATTCCAGGAAGCCTTCGACGTTGTTCCGATCGTGTTCGCTATGCCCACAAATGATGGGGACGAACCGGCCACGGTTCGCGTCCGCAACATTACAACCACCGGTTTCGAGATTGCCCCTGTTGAACCGGAGGGAGGCGATGGGCCGCATGTCGGCATGACCGTGCACTATGTGGCGATCGAACCAGGAGCACACCTGCTTCCAGGCGGCAGCCAACTCGTCGCGCAAACGCACAGCACTACCTCCACCCAAGGCAGGCGCCGTTCCGGTACGTCCTGGGACAGCATCACGTTTCCAGTGTCGCCTGGATCTGATCCCATCCTGATCACCACCCTACAGACAAACAACAGCGAGCAGTCTTCCCTGTTGCAGCCTTCGATCCCCTGGCTCACACCAAGTGTTCGAAGCGTCTCATCCGCCGGCGCACAGGTTGCACTGGACTTCAGCGAAACAAGAAGCGGCACGGTAGTGCCCGAATCGCTGGGTTATCTGGCCGTTCAAGCAGGCACGTCGGGGTCATTCAACGACGTGCATGGAAATACCGTGCAATGGGCGGCTACGCGCACCCCAACACGCATTGTCGGATGGGACGACGGCTGCACCACATTCAGCTTCACCACCACGCCTTTCCCTGCGCCGCGCGTTGTGTTTTCCGCCAATTCACGAAGAGGCGGAGACGGCGGTTGGATGCGTCGATGCAACCTGACCAGCACGAACATCGGGCTGGTAGTGGATGAGGATCAGGCCTGGGACAGTGAACGTCGCCACACCAACGAAGAAGCCGGTCTTCTCGCCTTTTCGCGTTCGTTCCACGCGGTATTCGGCGGCAAGGTGACGCTCACAAAACACATCAACCTGACAGCCGATCCCACCGGCGGAGACCTGTCGATTCCCGGCGCTCGCACACGCTACGCGATCGAGCTACGAAACACGGGCACAGTACCGATTGATTCGAACTCAGTGGTCGTGGTCGATGCCATCCCGGAGCAAACAGCGCTCGTGGTGAGCGATCTGGGGGCACTCGGGAGCGGCCCCGTGCGGTTCATAGACGGCTCACCAAGCAGCATGCTGAGCTATACGTTCGTCAGCCTGTCTGATGGCACCGATGACCTGGAGTTCTCCAATGATGGCGGCAGTACGTACACCTACACACCCACACCCGGCACCGATGGTAGCGACGGCTCGATCACGCACATTCGCATCTCTCCGAAAGGCACGTTCAACAACGGTTCGGGACCTCCAAGCGCGATATTCGAGTTCGACGTGCTGATTCGCTAACCGCCAGCGATCTTCACCTTGTAGCCGCGCGATTCGAGAAGCGGCTTGATCTTCTCGCGTTGCTCTCCCTGGAGCTCAATGACGCCGTCCTTGATCGCACCGCCGACTCCGCAGGCCGCCTTGAGAGCCTTGGCGAGCGCCTTGAGCTCAACTTCGTCTACCGCAAGCCCCCGCACAAGCGTCACACCGCTCCCCTTACGCCCCTTGGTTTCCCGGTGCAGACGAACGACACCGTCGCCAGCATCTCCTAGCGTGGGGTGCTTTGTTTTACAGACGCAGTCTGTAAGCGGCCGCAGGCAGCCAGGGCACATCCGGCCCTTGTCGGTGCTATAGACCAAGCCACCGCTGCGAGACGCCCGCCGCGACATTCAGTCCGCCACACTCGCACGCTGAGCTATCCGCCCGAGCACCGCATGCAGGTTGGTCAGACTGTCCGGCACGTCGATCCGCATCATGCGCGCATTGCCCATCGTGGTGTGGAGCAGTATGTCGGCCATGGAAAATCCGTTCCCCGCGACGTAACTGCGACCGTCTGCGAGTTCGCCATCGAGCCAGGCGAAACTCTCCTGCGCCACCCGACGCTGGTCGTCGGCGTAGGCGCGGTTCTGCGCGACCGCATCGGCAAAGAACGGCGCGGTATGGCGGATGACGTTCACGCAGGGCAATGAAAGCTCCCACTCCACGCGACGGCACCACATCTCCACGAGCGCTTGCTCCTCGGGGCTGCGACCAAACAACCGTGGTTGCGGGTGTAGCGCTTCAAGATATCTGCATATGGCGACACTCTCGGTGATTACCGTGCCGTCGTCCAACACCAGGGCTGGTAGCTTGCCGAGGGAGTTGATTGCCAGATATTCGGGCGTGCGGTGTTCGCGTGCCAAGAGGTCAAGGGTGACGGTAGGCAGCTCGATACCCTTCTCGCGCATGAAGATGCGCACCTTGAGCGGATTGGAACCCGGCCGCCCATCGTAGTACTTCACGAAGACTTGCCGGTGAGCGTCATCAGGCCCGCCATGATGGCGAGATTCTTGATGAAGTTTTGCGTCTCGTGCGCCCGCTCCATGCCTTCGGCGTAGTTCCAGAAGTCGTGCATGAACAGGCTGATCACCAGCGTCAATCCCGCCAGCAGAAAGGCCACCAGCCGCGTGCGGAAGTTCGCCAGCAGCGCCACCCCGCCGCCCACCTGCAGCACGATGGTCAGCACCAGAAGTACCGGAATCATCGGCACGCCGTGATCGGCCATGTAGGCACTGGTTTGCTCGAAGCCGGTGATCTTTGAGATGCCCGGGACGATGAAGTACAGACCCAACAACACCCGCCCAACGACCACCACCCAACCACTGGCCTTATCCAACGTTTCCTGCATGCCCGTTCCCCCTTCTAGTCGAGCAACAACGATACCTGCTCCTGCAGGTAGGGCACCACCTCTGCCTCGAACCAGGGATTGTTGCGCAACCAGCGATTGTTGCGCGGGCTCGGGTGCGGTGCGGGGATGATCGAGGGCGCAAAGTCACGCCACCGCCGCACCGTGTCAGTGAGCGTTTTTTCTACGTCAGGCAGGTGCCACGCCTGAGCGTAGGCTCCGAGTACGATGGTCAGACGGATGTTCGGCAAGCGCGCAAGCAGGGCCTGGCGCCAGGTGGCGGCGCAGCGCGGATCCGGTGGTAAGTCGCCACCGCCGCCGCGACCCGGATAGCAGAAACCCATGGGCAGCAGCGCGATGCATTGCGGATCGTAGAACGTCACCGGCTCAACCCCCATCCACGCCCGCAACCGCTCGCCGCTGGGGTCATTGAACGGCACGCCCGTGTCATGCACACGCGTGCCAGGTGCCTGGCCGACTACCAGTACCTTGGCTGCCTCCGCCGCCTGCAGTACCGGACGCGGACCGAGTGGCAGAACGTCCTCGCAGATGCGACATGCGCGCACGCGGACAATGAGTGCATCCAGGCTTTCTTCCTTTGCTTTCATATTGCTGTTGTACCACGTAGGTTTAGCTTCATGGCCTCCGACACCATCAAGTTGAGCCTTTGGGCAGCACTGGGTATCGCCGTTGCGGTGCTGGGCATCAGCCTGCAGTTCCGCGGGCCGTTCGCGCAGGCCTTTGATCTCACGTGGTCTGCCAGCGGCGCCCGTTGGCTCATGGCGCTGGCAGCCGGTGGTCTACTCGGTTGGGCTGGCTGCAATCTGCCGGAAGCGGCAGCCGCACCCCATCGCTGGCTCGCGGTGGGGGCTGGCGCAGCACTGGGTGGCGCGCTCGGTTGGCGGTGGTTCGGGCCGGCTACCGCCGTCATTGGCGCAGCATTGCTCGCGATCGTATTCGCCTGGCTGTCACATAGAATCCGCGGCACCTATCTTTCGGCACTTGCCTGTCTGATCTTCACGGTCGTCGGGTTCTACAGCTATTCGCTGGTGAAATTCGATCCCAATGTGGCCAGGAGTCTCGCTGCATGGGGCACCGGCGACACCAGCCATGCCACCTGGATCACCGCAGGCATCGCTGCACTCGTGTTGATTGCAGCACTCAGCCTGGGTCGGCGGATTAATCCCTGGCTGGCAGCAGGGGTCGCCGTCGGCCTGGCGGGACCTGTCGCGTTCGTCGCCTGGTGGGTGCCGCGCGCTGAAGCGCGCCTCGCTGGGCTGCATGGCAATCAGCGCCTGGTGCTGTGTGCCCTGGCTGGCGGCGTGCTGGTGGCCACGGCAGACGCAGTGCAGCGATACCTCGTGGGCGGTTACGGGCTCGGTCTCAACCTGCCGCTGACAATGTTCGGCTTGCCGTTCCTGCTCTGGTGGGGCGGCGCCCGGCTGGCAGCCGTGGCGGCGCTGATAGTGGCCGCCGCCTTCAGCTTCTACGCGGTGCAGGTCATCCAGTCAGCAACGTAGGTGCACGCCGCAGCGCATCCACCAGCACATCGCGCAGTATGAGAGATGTGTCTTGCCGGGCTGCCCATTGGCCAATGTCTTTACCGAACACATCAAGAAAGTAATCCGGCGCCACCAGACGATAGGTACGCGCGGGATCGATGGCCCACCCTTTGGTGCGAAGCCCTTCCGCCATCGCATCGCCTCTGATCTCCACCACATGCAACCGATTGGCGAACGGATCCAGGGACCACACCAGACCCTCGCTCACCTCGCCCGCCGGAAAACGCGCGGCTACGTCACCCGGAAAGAGTCCGAAGTCTGCGCCCACTGCGTCTGCCATGGCTGTCTCCATGAACGCACGCAGCACCACTCCTTCGAGCAGCTGATCCGTTGTCGCAAGCACATCGCCAACGTTCTGGTGCGCAGGGTCTCGAGCGATGTGCACATAGGCGTGCACGTGGGGTGCGCCTTTGAAGTGTATGACGGTGCCCGGCCCATCGATGCGCCACACCTGAAAGTAGGGCAGCTCATCTGCCCGCCAACCGACCTGCGCTGGCGTGGCGCCGTCTGCGTAGTAGGCGTACTCGGCGAAGAAGCGCAGGTGCAGATGATCCACGCCGCCGTTCGCCTGTATGTCAGCCAACGCTTCCCGTACACGCGCCGGTGGGTACGCGCTGAGAATCTCCTCGAGAAACGATGCCAGCATGCCGCGCTGATCCGGGCTCAGCGCCGCTCCAGACAAGCCTTCAAACACGCCATCGTGCCCCTGAAGCTGCACGGTCAGCTCGTAGGGAGCGCCCTGTGCCACCGCGACTTTGCGCTGCTCGGCAGACAACGCGCTGAACAACGCGTTGGCGCCATCACTGTGAAATGCCCAGACGTTTCCAGGCACACGCACGATTCCGTTGCCAACCTGATGGCCATAGGAGAAGCCGTCGCCGAACGCACCATTGGGAAGATCGCCGCCCCGCATCTGCAGGTGACCGCCACTGATGACGCTCTGACACGGGCCGGTGTTCGGGTCGCCGTAGATGGTCAACACGCAGCCGTCCAGGCCGCCGGCTTCGGCCCGCAACGGCTCACGGAAACGAGCGCGGCCACCATCTGATTGCATGCCGTGCCACATGGCCCACACCAGCGCCCGCTGTTCAGCGTCGAGCAGCGTACCCAGGTGCGGATTTTTTAGTATCGCCACCGTGTTGACGAGCTGGCGGGAAGGGTGCTCCCAGGGAAGAAACACCGCCGCGCGCTGCGCTGGAGTCATCGACGCATGCAGCTGCCGCACGAGTGTCGTGTGGTCCGCAGCATGGGCGCTCGGCGCCAGGCCATGTGTGAACGCGCCGGCTGCGGTCACTCCGGCAACCGCAAACATCGCATCTCGCCTCGTGAGCGGCATCGGCCTCTCCACCGGTTGGCAAGACCTTAGCCTAACAGGGTGCTGAAAAAGTACTTCCTGTACTTTTTCAGCGACCGCGGGCTGTCGCCCGCTCACGCCGAATCAAGCACTTACGTGCTTGATTCGCGGCCCGTCCGTCCCTGGCCGGGATACCAGGCTGCT
>JAUIED010000280.1 GCA_030428905.1 Gammaproteobacteria bacterium | reverse complement strand
CCGGTGTAGACGATATGCCCTTCGAGCACCATGCCGGTGTCTGTAAGACCACCGCTGATGTCGATGATCGCGCCTGGCGACACCCACACCTGACGCCAGGCAGCCGCCACTGGATCGTAGAAGTTGTAGCTGCGGCCGGTGCTGCCCTGGGTACCCTGCCAGCGCTCCACGAGCACACACCCCTGCTCCTCACGGGAAATGCGGTTCTCGCCGGCCTTGCGGCCGTCAGCCATGTGCACGTTCCAGTCGCCGACCCAGAAGTCGAATTGCCGAAACGCGGCGTCCTGGCAAGGTGGTTCCGCAGCACCGACCAGGCCGCTGCACAACAGCGCCACCCCCATCCATACAAGCGCATTACATTTCATACATCCTCCGCGCAGCCAGCCACCGGCACTTCTCTTAGAGTACCGCTATCGCAGTGGCTACCGCACGACCGGCAGCCCCGGACAACGCTACCGATCATAATGCCCATGATTCAACGCCTGCTCATCGCCGTCTTCGCATCGCTGCCTCTCGCAGCCTTTGCCCAGAGCCCCGCAGGAGAGATCGCCGCTAACGGCGTCCGGGCAGCTTCGAGCAGCGTCGTGGACCTTCTACCGTTCGTCATCGCCGCCGCTGGCATTGCCGGGCTGCTGCTCATTCGCAGGCAAACCCACTACCTGTAGCTCGCCAGCGCGGTTAGCATGCCGCTCCCATGCAGCCCCTCACGCGACTCCAACATCGGCTCCATCGCACGCTGCCCATGGCGCATCTGGCCGTGCAGGCGCTGCCGGGATGCCCGGAAATCCGTCTGGCACTGATCAACAGTGACTTTCCCACCGGCCCCCTGCCGCCCGACGTCATGCGAGCCGTGATCGCCGAACCCGCCTACTGGGCGTTCTGCTGGGGCAGCGGCCTCGGGCTTGCGCGCGCGTTGCTCGACGCACCACGTCGGGTAGCCGGCAAACACGTGCTGGATCTGGGCTCCGGCTCGGGCGTGGCGGGCATCGCTGCGGCAATGGCCGGCGCCAGACGCGTCACCGCCTGCGATATCGATGCAGATGCTTGCCTGGCAACGACAGTGAATGCCGAAGTGAACAACGTCTCTATCGATGTCTTTGATGATCTGGCCGATGTGCCGCGGCCTGTGGATGTGGTGCTGATGGCGGACGTGCTCTACGACCGGGCCAACCTGCCGCTGCTGGACGCCGCCGCCGCGCTGAATGCCCATGTAATCGTCGCGGATTCCCGCATTCGCGACCTCGGCCGCAGCGACTTCGCACCGATCTTCGAACTACAGGCGCTGACCTTTCCCAACCTGGGGGAGTTCGACGAGTTCCGCACCGTGCGGTTGTTCGAGCAACGTCCGGGTCACGGTGCGGCAAACAGCAGCCCTGCAGAATCCGCATAGCGCGCGCTCATCAACGCCACCTCTGTTTGCGTGTACAGATCCTCGTGCCAGGAAAACGCCCGGCGCACGTCAGTAAAACTCACGACGCGTAACGTCTGCCACTGCGCATCACCTTCGATGGTGTCCACGTCCGCGTGCCAGGCGCTGGTGCCACCGTATCGTTGCGACGTGGTGAGCAGCGCACTGTGCGCCTCGAGAATCTGATCCTCGCGCAAGGTCGCCAACCACAACACCCAGGCACTACCCGGCTCGATGTCCGGCGCAGATCCGGTGCCCAGCAACATGCGCGATTCGCCGTTGCTTCGCGTGCCACGGAACGCTTCGCTGGTGTATAGCTTGAGAAAATCGCCGGCGGTAGCAAACCCGTAGACGCTGAGCGCTCGCCACTCGTCCCGCCGCACCAGGCCGTCTAGTACGTGGTCCAGCGCGCCGCGATAGAGAATTTCCCCCGCCTGCTCCTGCACCAACGCGTCGAGCGCATCCAGATCGCCAGTTTTGTCCAGCGCCACCACGTAGTATGGCGCGCCACGCCGATCGCCATCCATCGCCAGGTCCGCCACCGGGCCGAGCCACAGCAGCACGCCGATCAGCACGGCGATCAGCACAGCCACGAAGGCGACGAATAGGCTCAGGCTTCGGTTCACGGCGGCGATGATAGCGGCGCCAGGCGCTGTGGTACATTGGCAGGCGTTATAACGATGACGCCTGAAGGGGAATGGGAGGAAATATGAGCGCGCAATACGAGGAAATTCTTTACGAGGTAACCGACCCTGTGGCGGTGATCACCATGCACCGGCCGGAGGCGCTAAACGCCTTTACCAACCGCATGCTGGCGGAGATTCGCCACGCCCTGGCCGCAGCCGAGGCGGATGACCGCGTGGTCGGCATCGTGCTCACCGGCGCCGGCCGCGGCTTCTGCGCCGGCATGGACATGAACGCGCTCGACAGCATGTCTTCCGGCAGCAGCCAGGCTCAGGACCTCTCCGCCCTGGAGGCGCATCCAGGGGATGCGGACATGGGCGACAATTTCCAGGTGGCGTTCACCTACATTCTGAGCGTGCGAAAGCCTGTCATAGCCGCCATCAACGGCGCCTGCGCGGGCCTCGGATTTGCCTTCGCATGCCTTGCGGATTTGCGCTTTGTGGAACGCCAGGCAAAGTTCACCACCGCATTCTCACAGCGGGGTCTCATCGCCGAACACGGCACGAGCTGGATCCTGCCGCGGCTGATCGGCTCCGGCAAAGCCCTCGACCTCTTGTGGAGCGGCCGCAAATTCACCGGTGAGGAAGCCGAACGCCTGGGCCTCGCCGAGCGGCTGGTGGAAACCGGAGAAGCAAGGCAGGCAGCCGTGGATTATCTGACGGAGCTCGCGGCAAACGTGTCGCCGAAATCCCTGCAGGTCATGAAGTCGCAGGTGTACCGGCACCTGAACATGCAGCTCGGCGAGTCCATGCGTGAGAGCAACCAGCTCATGGCGGAGTCGCTCAAGCGCGACGATTTCAAAGAAGGCGTACGCTCCTTCATGGAAAGGCGGCCGCCCAACTTCGCGCGGCTCGCCATCGGCGAATGATGCACTTCGAGGAGCGCACGATCTCCGTGCGCGATGTGGAGTTGAACGTGCTGGAAGGCGGCAACGCGCAGGCGCCGACGCTCGTCTTCCTGCACGGACTATCCGACGTCGCATGGAGCCTCGCACCTATCGCTTGCCACTTCGCGGAGCGGTACCGGCTGCTGCTGCCGAACCTGCGTGGCCACGGTAACAGCGGCCGCTCAAATGCCTATACCTTCGAGCAGTACATCTACGATCTGCACGCGCTGCTCAACGCGTTCAACGCTACTCCCGCGACGATCGTCGGCCACAGCCTCGGCGGCCAGATCACCGCGCGTTATGCCGGCATATTCCCGGAAAACGTAGAGCGTATCGTTTTGCTGGAGGGGCTCGGCCCGCCGGCACTGCCAGAGCCGGATGCCGCGCAGTTCGTGCTGCGTTACCGCGAACGGCTGCTCGAGCGTTTCGCCGAGCGACCGGCCAGCCGCGGCATGGCCGATCAGAGCGAAGCCGCCGCGCGACTCATGCGTAACAACCCGCGCATGCAACCAGAGCTCGCAGCGCTGCTGGCGGAAAAAGCGACCATCCTCGATAGCAACGGCCGCCTGCAATGGAACTTCGACCGCCACGCCGGCTCCATTTTTTCCGGCAGCAACGACGAAGGTGCGCGTTTCTGGTGCAACGTGCAATGTCCGGCGCTGGTCATCAGCGGCGACCTGGCGCACGAATACTGGGGCGGTATCTTCCCCGTTGAGAGTTTTACCGGGCGCTATGCTCCCGGCGAGATGGACGCCCGCGCCGCCATCATGCCGAAAGGTCGGCACATCCCATTCCAGCACTCCGGCCACATGGTGCACTTCGACGAGCCGGAGCGGGTTATCACTGAAATCGAAGCCTTTCTGCAGGAGGAAGCATGAGCGAAACTATAGCCACGGACCTCACCCAATTCGACGGCGCCGCCGTGGTGGACGACCTGAACCGGCTGCTGCGCCTGCGTACCACGCCGATCGGCATGAAGCTGTTCACCAGCCGCGCGGAAATGGAAGCCATCCCGCGCATCCGCCGCCCGAAGGACGTGCACACCACCGACCAGATCGTCGGCCAGGCGGCGCGCAACGGCTGGACGGTGGGCATCACCGTGGAAGATCTGGTCGGCGCACAGTGCAGCACA